>NZ_JBFTRX010000008.1:0-244321 GCF_056399725.1 Achromobacter sp. 01N37 | reverse complement strand
GCCTTCTTCTGCTTCATGTTCAGCTGGGTGGAACTGCTGCTGGCGCGCACGCTCACGTCGGTGAACGCCAAGCCCATCGTCGCCACCATGACCCGAACCGTGTCGGCCTCCGGCATGGACTGGGGCGTGCTGGCGGCGGCCGGCGTGTTGACCATCGTGCCGGGCGGCATCGTCATCTGGTTCGTGCGGCACTACATCGCGAAAGGTTTCGCGATGGGCCGCGTGTAGAGGGGGCGCGACATGTTCAGCTGGATGGTATGGACCACCCCCGTCGCCGTGTTCTTTTCGTGCATCGTGCTGATGCTGATCGGCATGACGGTCTGGGAATTGAAGTCGCCCACGGTTGAGCGCAAGGGCTTTCTGCCGTTGCGCACCACGCGCGGCGACCGGCTGTTCATCGGCTTGATGGCCGCAGCCTGGCTCAACCTGGCGTTTCTCGGGTTTGGTCAGAAAGCGGTGGAATGGTTTTCGCTGGACGAGCCGCCATCGGTATGGATCAGCTTCGTGCTGTCCATGTTGCTGCTGGCCTTCATCATGAGAAAAGGCTGAAGGGGATCAGGAAGGACTACGGCCCGTATCTTCCCCGGCCAGGGGTCCGCAGCAAAAGATGGGGAAGGACATTCGAGGAGACAGGTCATGAAAATGCGCATGCACGCCGTGGCGGCCGCTATCGCCCTGATCGGAACGTCAGGGGCGTGGGCGGGCGAGCCCGAAGCGAAGAAGTGGGTAGATGCTGAGTTCCAGCCATCCACGCTATCCAAAGACCAGCAGATGGCCGAGATGAAATGGTTCATGGACGCCGCCGCCAAGCTGAAGGCCAAGGGCGTCAACGAAATCAGTGTGGTGTCGGAAACCATCACCACGCACGAGTACGAATCGAAAACGCTGGCCAAGGCGTTCAGTGAAATCACCGGCATCAAGGTCAACCACGATCTCATCCAGGAAGGCGACGTCGTTGAAAAGTTGCAGACGTCCATGCAGTCCGGCAAGTCCATCTACGACGGCTGGATCTCGGACTCGGATCTGATCGGCACCCACTACCGCTACGGCGCCATCCTTCCGCTGTCCGACTACATGGCCGGGGCGGGCAAGGAATGGACCAACCCCAACCTGGACATCAAGGACTTCATCGGCACCAAGTTCACCACCGCACCGGACGGCAAGCTGTACCAGCTGCCCGACCAGCAGTTCGCCAACGTCTACTGGTTCCGCGCCGACTGGTTCGCCCGCCAGGACCTGAAAGACAAGTTCAAGGCCAAGTACGGCTAYGACCTGGGCGTGCCAACCAACTGGTCCGCSTACGARGACATYGCCRACTTCTTCTCCAAYGAYGTCAAGGACMTCGACGGCAAGAAGGTCTACGGCCACATGGACTACGGCAAGAARGAYCCGTCGCTGGGCTGGCGCTTTACCGACGCGTGGCTGTCGATGGCCGGCGCTGCCGACAAGGGCCTGCCCAACGGTATGCCGGTAGACGATTGGGGTATTCGTGTCGCCGACGACAAGTGCACGCCGGTGGGCGCATCGGTGTCGCGCGGSGGCGCCACCAACAGCCCGGCCGCSGTCTACGCCCTGACCAAGTACATCGACTGGATGAAGAAGTACGCGCCCCAGCAGGCGATGGGCATGACGTTCTCGGAGTCTGGCCCCGTGCCGGCCCAAGGGCAGATTGCGCAGCAGATCTTCTGGTACACGGCATTCACCGCCGACATGACCAAGAAGGGCCTGCCGGTTGTGAACGATGACGGCACGCCGAAGTGGCGCATGGCCCCGTCGCCTTACGGCCCGTACTGGAAGGACGGCATGCAGAACGGCTATCAGGACGTGGGCTCGTGGACGTTCTTCAAGTCCACCAACCCCGACAAGATGGCTGCCGCCTGGCTGTACGCGCAGTTCGTCACGTCGAAATCGGTGTCGTTGAAGAAGTCCATTACCGGGCTGACCTTCATTCGTGACAGCGACATCAATAGCGACTTCTTCACCAAGAACGCGGCCAACTACGGCGGCCTGATCGAGTTCTATCGCAGCCCGGCCCGCGTGGCCTGGACGCCCACCGGCAACAACGTGCCCGACTACCCGAAGCTGGCGCAACTGTGGTGGAAGAACGTAGCCACCGCCGTCACGGGCGAAAAGACCCCGCAGGCCGCCATGGACAACCTGGCCAATGAAATGGATCAGGTAATGGCGCGCCTGGAGCGCGCCGGCATGGCGCAATGCGCGCCGAAGCTCAATGCCAAGAGCGACCCCAGCAAGTGGCTGTCGGACCAGCATGCACCGTGGAAGAAGCTGGCGAATGAGAAGCCCAAGGGCGAAACCATTCCGTATGAAAAGCTGCTGGCGGCTTGGAAGGAGGGCAAGGTGCGGTAAGCGGGTATCGGGTATCGGGTACCGGTATCCGGTATCGGGTATCCCCAACCCGTAATCCGTTATCGGTAGTCGGTAATCGGTAATCGGGTATCCCCAACCCGGCGCTGCGGCAACGCAGCGCCTTTTTTATTCCGGTTTTTTCGGGTGGCGGCGATGGGATAATGCCGGCTTTCCTGCTTTGCCTCTTCGCGGAATTTCCATTCAGCATGTCCACGCATCTTCTTGGCCGTATCAGTGCAGCCGCCGTTTTTGGCCTGGCGATGGCGTCGTCGCACGCCGCCGGTTTTCAACGTTTGAACATTTCCATGGACATGAATGGCCCCGGGCTGACCGGCGCCATCTGGTATCCGTGCGCCACGCCCGTCACGGATATCAAGGTGGGCGCCGCGACGATACCCGGCGTGTTGAATTGCCCGGTGCCGGACGGCCGGCATCCGTTGATCGTGATCTCGCACGGCTCGGCGGGCTCGTTCCTGAGCCATCACGACACCGCGGCCGCGCTGGCGAACGCGGGCTTTGTGGTGGCGGTAATCAATCATGTCGGCGACAACGCGCAAGACCGGTCGCGCCAGGGGTATCTGTCGATTTTCTCGACGCGGCCTCGTGAAATGCGGCGCTTGCTTGACTACATGACGACAGCGTGGCCGCAGCAGGCGAAGGTGGACTCGACGAAGATTGGCGTCTTCGGCTTTTCGCGCGGCGGCTATACCGGGCTGGTGCTGGCGGGCGCCAAGCCGGATTTCCAGGCGGGGCTGGCCGTGTGCCAGGATGCGCCCACGCTGCCGATGTGCCGTGACATCGCCAGCGGAAAAATTCCGCAGCAGCCCTATGTGCAAGACGCACGCATCAAGGCGGCGGTGATTGCCGACCCGTTGAACGCGTTTCCGGGCGATGCCTTGAAAGCCGTGAAGATTCCCGTGCAGTTGTGGGCGTCGGAGCAGGGCGGTGATGGTGTGACGCCCGCCCGTGTGGAAGCGGTGCGTCAGGCGTTGCCTGCCGCGCCGGATTTCCAGGTGGCACAAGGTGCGGGGCATTTCGCTTTTCTGGCGCCGTGCTCGCCTGAGCAGGCGCAGTCGTCGCCTGCCATCTGCCAGGACGCGGCGGGGTTCGACCGCCCGCAGTTCCATCACGACTTCAACGCCAAAGTCGTTGAATTCTTCAAAGCGAATCTATAGCGAAGGCGTGTTGGCCATTCGCCTGTTTGCGACTCGCCAATCGCGATTTGCCGACTCCTAATTCGCCAGGGCAAATTCGTTTTTGCCCAATTTCCTATTCCATCACCAGCGATCGGTGCACGCATACGCCCGCCATGACGCCCGAGGCGCTGGCGAGTGTGGCGTTGCTCATCGGAATGGCGGCGTCGCCTGCGGCATAGACGTTGGGAATCGATGTTTGCCGCAGCTCATCCACCCGGATCAACGGCCCGAGCGGCCCGTGGTTGAATGCGCAGCCCAGCTGCATGGCCAAGGGGCTGGCCATGTGCGTCTTGCTGGCGACAAACAGCGCGTGGATCGCCATGCGCCGCCCATCGGCAAGTTTGACCGCATCCAGCGCCGGGGCCGTGCCCATCAATTCCACAATGGGCGTGCGTTCAATGCGCACGCCGCGTTTTTCCAGCAGGGCGGCTTGCTCCGCATCTGGTTCAAATTCGCCCTGCGTGAAGTAAGTGGTGGGGCCCCAATCCGGCAGCAGCATGGCCTGGTGCGCCGACAGCGGGTGCGYCGCCATCACGCCCAGCGGGCTGCCCGCGACTTCATAGCCGTGGCAGTAGGGGCAGTGCAAGACGGTCAGGCCCCAGCGTTCCTGCAAGCCCGCAAGCGCCGGCAATTCATCACGCAAGCCCGTCGCCAGAATCAGGCGCTTGCCTTGAACCTCCTGTCCGTCTTCGATAGACACGCGCAACAGGCCCGCGTCTTCGCGCGCCTTGACCGCCTGGCCGTCCAGAAACTTGACGGTGGGGTACTGCCCCAGCTGCTCGCGCGCTTCTCGCACGATCTCATACGGCGCCTTGCCGTCCTGGCCCAGAAATCCGTGTGAATGCGCAGCGTACCGGTTGCGCGGCAAACCGCCGTCGATCAGCAGAATGCGCCGTCTGGCGCGAGCCAATTGCATGGCGGCGGACAGGCCGGCAAAGCTGCCGCCCACGATGATGGCGTCGTAGGTCATCTGAAAATCTCCTTCAGCGGTTATCAAGATACTTGGTAAGTTGCATGATAAATCGAAGGCGGGAATTCACGCAACTTATGTTGTTCTTTATTGGTGGATGCCGGGATGTCGCACGCACCATCGGGCGGTGTATTCTCGATTCCGTGCCACGTTCGCCAACCCGCCGCGGCCGTGCAAAACAAAGCGGGCGGCGCCGATCCCGCGCCAGCCCGCTCTCGCATCTCAGGAGACAAAAACATGTTGTTGACGGAAGAACAGCTCAGCATTCAGGAAATGGCCCGCCGCTTCGCGACGGAACGTCTGGCGCCTAACTCCGAACGCTGGGACCGAGACCACCACTATCCCGCCGACGCCATTCAAGAGATGGCGCAGCTGGGGTTCTTCGGCATGCTGGTGCCGGAAGAATGGGACGGCAACGCCAGCGGCTATGTGTCGTACGCGGTGGCGCTGGAGGAAATTGCCGCCGGTAACGGCGCGTGTTCCACCATCATGAGCGTGCATAACTCAGTGGCCTGCATGCCTATCCTGAAGTTCGGCACCGATGCGCAGAAGGACCAGTTCCTGCGTCCGTTGGCCACCGGCGAACACATTGGCGGCTTCGCGTTGACGGAACCGCAAGCCGGGTCGGACGCCAGCAGCCTGCGCACGCGCGCGCGCCGCGATGGCGACGACTACATCCTGAACGGCGCCAAGCAGTTCATCACGTCAGGCAAAAGCGGCCAGACGGTGATTGTGTTCGCCGTGACCGACCCGGACGCGGGCAAGCGCGGCATTTCCGCCTTCATCGTGCCAACCGACACGCCGGGCTATCAGGTGCTGCGCGTGGAAGACAAGCTGGGGCAGCACGCCTCGGACACGTGCCAGATCGCGTTTGAAGACATGCGCATTCCCGCCGCTTACCGGCTGGGCGCAGAAGGCGAGGGCTACAAGATCGCCTTGGGCAATCTTGAAGGCGGGCGCATCGGCATTGCGTCGCAATCGGTGGGCATGGCGCGCGCGGCGTTTGAATGCGCCCGCGACTACGCGCGCGACCGGCAGGCCTTTGGCAAACCCATCATGGAGCACCAGGCGGTGGCGTTCCGTCTGGCGGACATGGCGACGCAGATTCACGCCGCGCGTCAGATGGTGCTGCATGCGGCGGCGCTGCGCGAAGCGGGCCGGCCGGCCTTGACCGAGGCGTCGATGGCCAAGCTCTTCGCCTCCGAAATGGCCGAGAAGGTGTGCTCGGCCGCGATCCAGACGCTGGGCGGCTATGGCTACCTGAAGGACTTTCCGGTGGAGCGTATTTACCGCGATGTGCGTGTGTGCCAGATCTACGAAGGCACCAGCGATATTCAGCGTCTGGTGATTGCGCGGGCGCTGTAAATCACTGCGCTAGCTCGCGGTCCCAATACGCCAGATGCTCTTTCCAATCTGGGCGGTTCATGGCGTGCAGCTGATTCAGGATGCGCGTGGCGGCATCGCGCTGGCCCAGGTGCAGGTGCGCCTTGATCAGGTTATTGCCAACCGGCAGCCCGTGCGCTTCGGCCACAAAGTGCGGGCCCGCCAGTTCCAGGATCTCGGCAATGCATCCGGCGTTGCCGAGGTCTCCGCTCATTTGCATCAGCAGGTCGCCCGGCACGGGTTGCCCCGCGCGCGATAGCGATTCGCGATACAGCGCGAGGGCGCCCGCCGTGTTGTGCGAACCCAATTCGCCGCGCGCAAGCCACAGCTGCGCGCGCCAGCTCTGGGGCAGCGCAGCGACCTTGCGCATGGCGGTGATGCCCGCCGCGTCGCCGCCCACGTCGCGGTGGATGGCCTCGTACCAGCCCAGTCCGTTGTCCTGGTTCGGGTCCAGTTGCAGCGCGCGCCACAGCGTGTCGAGCGTCTTGGCGTCGTCATCGCGCTCGGCATGAACCTTGGCCAGATTCGTCAGCACGATGCCCGTCTCGCCATGCTGCGCGCAGAAGTCCAGCAGCACGCGTTCGCAGTCGTCCAGGCGGCCCAGCTTCATGTAGACGATGGCTTGCAGCACGATCGCGCGTTCGGGGTTGGCGTCCAGTTCCACCAGCCGTTCGGCGGGGCGGACCATTTCCTCGAAGAAGCCGTCGTTCAACGACTGGATGATCAGGCCGGCCAATTGATCGGCATCGTTCCAGTTCTGCTGGATGGCGCCGACCAGCACGTTGTCGCGCCATTGTTCGCGGGTGACGAGGATCTCGCGGCCATCGGCATCAAAAGCGCGGATCATCTGGGGGGTGTCGGGGTGGGAGCTCATGCGGGGGGACCGTGGTGCGGCGTGGCGCCGGGTGCCTGACATGATAAAGCAGCGGGCGAGGTGGACGATGTGGCGGCTTATTTTGCGGCGGCGTGTTCGTGCGAGTTCATTTCGTGCGGACCCATTTCCTGCGAGCCCATATCGTGCGAGCTCATTTCGCGGCGGCGTTCAGACGCGTGCTGGCCCGGTCACGGCGGCGGCGTCGCGCCCACAGCGTGTAGACGATCAGGTTGCCCGCGATCAGCAGCGCGGCCAGCACAACCTGCGACGTGCGCGTGATGCCTTCCGGATAGATGATGCCCAGCAAATAATGCTCGATGAATCCGCCCGCATAGCCTTCCTGCCCCGCCTGCTGCCGCAGCGACACTTCCAACGGCGTCAGCGGGCAGATCCAGCCCATGCCGATGACCATGGCGCCCCAGGCCAGCGCGGGCAGATGCCAGTACGCGGCGCGCGGCTTCCATAGCGCAAGCAGGCCGCCGAACACCACGAAGGCAACGAACAGGCCATGCAAGACAAGCACCAGGTCGGCRAGAATGCGGTAGGTCATGCGGGGGTCTCAATGAATAATCAGGAACTGCGGTGACGCAGCGGGATGCGCATTTAATCGTAATCGCGCTTGCCCCGTGCAAGTCATTGGCAACAAGGCACGACGCTTGGTGTCGGAATAGAATGCCGGCGATGGATTGACGCGCCGACTGATCGACGCCCGGACAGACCAATCCCCCGACATACCGATATCAGGCAAGCATGATGACCCAAACAATCACGGCGCGGATTCAGGCCGCGGAAGAGGAACTGCGCCAGGCGATGCTGGCGTCCGACATTGCGGCGCTGTCGCGCCTGCTGGACCCGGAGCTGATATTCACGAATCACATGGGCTGGACGTTCACGCGCGAAGACGATCTGGATGCGCATCGTTCGGGCTTGTTGAAGATCCACGGCCTGGACTTGTCCGAATGGAATATCGCCGTGCGTGAGGCGTGCGCGGTGGTGTCCGTGCAGGCCCGCATCACCGGCAGCTACAACGGCGTGCCGGCCAACGGCACGTTCCGCTTCATGCGGACGTGGGCGCCGGATGCCGAGCAGGATCAGTGGCGCGTGATTGCCGCCAGTTCGGTGATGGTGGTTTAAGCCCGCGGGGGGCGACCCGCCGTTAGCGTCAGACCTTCAAGTCGCGCAGCAGCTTGGTCAGTTCCGGCGCCGTCATCAGCGACACGCCTTGGGATTTGGCGTAGCTCCACGCGTTGTCCGACACATCGCCCAGCGCGATGTAGATCGCTTCACGCGCGCCGCGCTTTTCGCGCGCCGCTTGCAGTTCGCGCAGCGGCTCCACGCCGACGCGGGCGGCTTTCCAGCGCTTGGCGCTGACGATGGCCACGTGGCCGTCTTTGCTCAAGGCGAAATCCGCGCCAGGCGATTGCAGGCGTTCGACCTCACAGCCGTCGCGCTTGAAGCCGGCTTCGACCGTTGCCGCGAATTCCGTCCACGACATGGCGGCGGCGGCCTCGGCCACCGCCTGCACGCGCGTGCCGGACGGCGCGCGCAATTGCTTGTAGGCCGCCATGATGGAGATGACCGCGAACGGCACCGCCGCGAACACGCCCATCGCCGCGAACTCCAGGGGCAGGGCGGCAAACCCGCCCACGCTCAGCACGACGGCCACGCCCGCGCTCATCCACCACGGCGAACGCAGCAGGACGGCGAAGATGGAGTTCTGGGACATCTTGAGTTTCATGGGGGCTCGCGGTGTTGCGGTGTCGGGAAGGTGGAACGGAAAGGCGAAACAGAAAGGCGAAACAGAAAGGGGTCAGGCGTCGGCCGGCGGCGTGTCGGCGGCGCGCACCACGATGCGCACGTCGCCGCAGGTGACGATCTGGCCGCCGCGGATTTTGGCGGTCTTGCGCGTTTCGACGACACCGCCAACGCTGACCAGGCCGTCGGCCACCATCATCTTGCCTGCGCCGCCGCTGTCGCAAACGCCGGTGGCTTTCAAGAGCTGGTTGATTTCAATGTAGGGGCTGCCGTCGGCAAGCGTGAATTCGATAAGAGGCATGGGTTGCGCGTAAACGAATGAAAAAGCCGGTCAGACCGGGCCGCCGCTGCGGGGGGGCGCGGGCGGCAAATCAGAAGGCGGCAAATCAGAAGGGGCCGAGGCGGAAGGAGCCGAGGCAGAAGGAGCCGAGTCTGGAGCGACCGAGTCCGGCGCGTCCGGCGCCGCGGGCGCGGCCGGGCGGTGGTTGCTTTCGGCGCGCGCCATCCAGGCGATAAGCGACGAACGCATCGCTTCTTCCACCGACATCTGAATCGGTTGCACCCAGTCTTGCGGCACGAAGACGGTGTAGCCGCCAATCATGTAGCCCATCGGCAGGTAAACCGCCACGCGGTCGCCTTGCGTGAAGCCTTCAGGCAGGCCTTCCATGCTGCGGCGGGTGACAAGGCCCACCAATTCCAGCTGCTGGCCCGGTATGCGCAGCACCACGACCTGTTGCGCCGTGTTCTTGGAGCTGGGCGAAAAGTAGTCCGCAAAACTCTTCAGCGACGAATAGATGCTCTTGACCACCGGCAGGTTGGTGAAGGGCATTTCCACGACGGTCAAAAAGCGCTGTACGCGCTGCTTGGACACCAGGTAGCCAATGGCCAGAATGCCCAGGATGCCCAGCGCCAGCCCCATGCCCGGCACGTAGAACCCGCCGATGAAGGGGCGCAGGAACGTCAGCGCCACGGCCTCGGTCCAGGCCAGGAAGATGTACAGCAGGTAGATGGTCAGCGCCAGCGGCAGCACCGTGATCAGGCCGCGGAAGAAGTATTTGTAGAGACGAGTCATAAGGGGGGCTAAAGACCGGGACTAAAGAATTTGGGGTCGGACCTAGCGGTCCACGGGCAGGTACAGCGTTTCCTTGATTTCCTCCATCACGACGTAGCTGCGGGATTCCGCGGATGCTGGCAGTCGTTTGAGGATTTCGCCAAGAAGGCGGCGGTATTCGTTCATTTCCGTCAGGCGGGCCTTGACCAGGTAGTCGAAATCACCCGACACCAGGTGGCATTCCATGACTTCCGGCACATACAGCAGCTCTTTCTTGACCTTGTCGAACACATCGCCCGATTTGGCCGACAGCTTGATTTCCAGAAAGACCAGCAGGTTCTTGCCCAACGCGGCCGGATTGACGCGCGCATGGTAACCCGTGATGACGCCTTCGCGCTCCATCCGTTTGACGCGGTCGGAGCAGGGCGTGGCGGACAGGCTCACGCGTTCGGCCAATTCCGTTACCGAAATGCGGCCTTCACGCTGCAGGATATCCAGGATTTTCAGGTCGATTCTATCGAGGTCGCGCATTTCACTTTTGGCGATCAGAAAAAAGGGGCCGCCCGAGAAAAAGCACTGGTAAAGCAAAATAATCAGTGCTTTTCACTGCGACGAGGGCCATAGACTACCGAAATTACTGAGCAAATCCAAATACGGAAAGAATCATGCATGTGATCGTCCTAGGTAGCGGCGTTATCGGCACCACGACCGCGTATTACCTGGCCCGCCAGGGCGCCAAGGTTACGGTCCTGGACCGCCAGCCCGCCGCCGCCCAGGAAACCAGCTACGCCAACGCCGGTCAGGTGTCGCCGGGCTATTCCACGCCCTGGGCGGCGCCCGGCATTCCGCTGAAGGCGATCAAGTGGCTGTTTCAAAAGCATGCGCCGCTGGCGATCCGCCTGGACGGCAGCCTGTATCAGCTGAAATGGATGGCGGCGATGCTGGCCAACTGCTCGGCTGACCGCTATTCGGTCAATAAAGAACGCATGCTGCGCCTGGCCGAATACAGCCGCGATTGCCTGCGCGAACTGCGCACGTCCACCGGCATCCATTATGAAGAGCGTACGCGCGGCACCTTGCAGCTGTTCCGTACCGACGCGCAAATGGAAGCCGCCCGCCGAGACATCGCGGTGCTGGAAGAGGTGGGCGTGCCGTATGAACTGCTGGACCGCAACCGTCTGGTAACGGCCGAACCCGCGCTGGCGCGTTCGATCCACAAGCTGGCCGGCGGCCTGCGCCTGCCCAATGACGAAACGGGCGACTGCCGCCTGTTCACGACCCGGCTGGCCGAGATGGCCGTGGCGATGGGGGTGGACTTCCGCTACAACCAGACCGTGTCGGGCCTGAACACGGCAGGCGGCCAGATTACCGGCGTGCGCGTGGGCAACGACGTTCTGACCGCCGACCGCTACGTGGCGGCCTTTGGCAGCTACACGCGCGGCTTCCTGGAACCGCTGGGCCTGGACCTGCCGGTGTACCCGGTCAAGGGCTATTCGCTGACCATCCCGCTGAAGGACGAAAGCGCCGCGCCCGTCTCGACCATCCTGGACGAGACCTACAAAATTGCCGTAACCCGTTTCGACGAGCGCATCCGCGTGGGCGGCATGGCCGAGTTGTCGGGCTTTGACCTGCGCCTGAAAGACGCGCGCCGCAAGACGCTGGAGCTGGTCGTCAACGACCTGTTCCCCGACAGCGGCCATGTGGCGCAAGCCGAGTTCTGGACCGGCCTGCGCCCGATGACACCGGACAGCACGCCGGTGGTTGGCCCGACCCGCTACGGCAATCTGTACCTGAACACCGGCCACGGCACGCTGGGTTGGACCATGGCGTGCGGCTCGGGCAAGCTGGTGGCCGATCAGGTCATGGGCCAGCGCCCCGCGATTCGCACCGACGGCCTGAGCCTGTCGCGTTACGACCGCGGTGCAGCCTCCGAGCCGTCGCTGGTGCTGGGCGGCAAGGGCGCTTGAGCGGGGCGGCAAGGGCGCTTGAGTTTGCTTGTGCCAAAATCGGCGGATGACCCATTTTCTGCATACCGCCGATTGGCAGATCGGCCGTCAATACGGCCAGTTCGAAACCGATGATGCCGCCATGCTGGCCGAGGCGCGCTTTGACGTCGTCGGCCGCATCGCCCAGCTAGCCACCGAGCGCGGCGTGGACGCCGTGCTGGTTGCGGGTGACGTATTCGACACGCAAGGCGTGTCCGACCGCACGATCCGCCGGCTGTTCGCCGCCATGGCCGGCTACGCCGGACCCTGGGTAATGATTGCGGGCAACCACGATGCGGCCTTGGCCGACAGCGTCTGGAGCCGCGCGATGCAGCTGGGCTGCATTCCCGCCAACGTGCATGTGCCATTGCGCGTTGGCGTGGTCGACCTGCCCGCCATCAATCTGGCCGTGCTGGCGGCCCCGCTGACGCAACGCCACACCTACGACGACGTCACCCAGGCGTTCGACACGCTGGACACCGCCGCTGGGCGCGTGCGCGTGGGCCTGGCGCACGGCAGCGTTTCTGGCCGGCTGCCCGACACCATCGACGCCACCAACCCCATCGCAGCCGACCGCGCCACGCGCGCCCGCCTGGACTATCTGGCGCTGGGCGACTGGCACGGCTGCCTGTCCATCGACGCGCACACCTGGTATGCCGGCACGCCCGAGCAAGACCGCTTTCGCGGCAACGAGCCCGGCTATGTGCTGGACGTGCGCATCGATGCGCCGGGCGCGGTGCCGGTTGTTGAACGGGTCGCGACCGGCAAGTACCGCTGGTCGGCCTGGGACGAAACCATCAGCCTGCCCAGCGACGCGCACGCGTTGGCTGAACGGCTGGCGCAGACGCGTGCGGAAGACGTGTTGCGGCTGGACGTACAAGGCCACGCCAATATGGAAACGCTGGACACCTTGCAGCGCGCGGTGGACTTGGCGGCGGCGCAGGCACGCGCCTTGTTGCCTGACCTGTCCGGGCTGCGCCTGGAACCCGATCTGGCGGACCTGGCTGAGCTGGGCGCCAGTGGTTATGTGGGCGACGTGGCGGCGCAGTTGCAAGCCATGCAAGGCGAGGGCGAGCAGGCGGCCGTCGCCAGCGAGGCCTTGCGGCTGCTGCTGCGGTTTCAGCGCGATAGCGCCTCGGGAGCCGCCAAATGAAGCTCTCGCGCATTGCATTGGAAGAATTCCGCAAGTTCCGTCAGCCCCTGGTGCTGGACGGCTTGCAAGACGGGCTGAACCTGTTCGTGGGCGCCAACGAGGCTGGCAAGAGCACCGTCGCCACCGCCATCCGTGCCGCGTTCCTGGAACGCTACAGCACCAGCAAGGTCTCTGACCTGGCGCCGCGTGGCGAGTCCGGCGCGCGGCCCAGCGTTGAGCTGTCGTTCGCGCATGCGGGCCACGACTATGTGTTGAAGAAGCAATTCCTGTCACGCGCGCGCTGCGAGCTGCTGATTGACGACGGCGCGCAGCGCCTGGATGGGGAAGAAGCCGAAAATGCCTTGGCGGCGTTGCTGGGCTTCGAGCTGCCCGGACGCGGCCAGAGCAAGCCCGACCTGGCCGGCATTCCCGGCCTGCTGTGGATACAGCAAGGCGACGGCCAGAATCTGCAAGAGGCGGCGGGCTATGCGGGCACGCATTTGCGCGATGCGCTGACGCAGCTGTCTGGCGAGCTCACGTCGTCTGATGGCGACCGCCTGTATGAACGCGTATCGGCCGAGCGCGCCGCGTTGCTGGATGCCCGCAATGGCCGCCCCAAAGGCATCTACAAAGATGCCGAGGACGCCTTGGCGCGCGCTACGGCCGAGCGTGACGACTGCGCCGCAGCCATGGCGCAGTTGAATGCCGACGTGGACCGTCTGGCCGAGCTGCGCCGCGACCACGAGCGCGCGCAAGCCACCGAACCCTGGAAGGAATTCGAGGCCAAGGCGGCTGATGCGCGCGCCCGCCTGGCCACGCTTGCCAAGGAGCGCGAGGCGTTCGAAGGCCTGCGCCGGGAACAGACGCAAGCCGCCCAGACCTTGGCCCTGTTGCAGGACCAGGTGCGCCGCGATCAACAAGACGAATCCGAATACCAGGCGCTGGTGAAGGAAGCGCAAGCCGCGCGCGCGCGGGTGGACGCCGCGCAGGAACCGGTGGCGCGCGCGCAGCAGCAGCGCCAGACGCACGCCGCGGCGGTCGACGCGGCGCGCTTGCGGGTGGCGGCCGTACAAGCGGTGGCCGACCGCCGCGACGTAGAGCGCCAGCTCGCGCAGTTGAACGCCGAAATCGAACGCCTGGACGACGCGCTGAAAGCCGCCACTGCGCTGATCGAACAAGGCTCGCTGCTGAAGACCGAAGCGCTGCGTATTGAGATTGCCGACGCCGATATCGACGCCTTGCGCAAGTCCGAACGCGCGCTGGCCAATCTGCAAGTGCGCCAGCAGGCCATCGCCACGCGCTTGTCGTATGAATTGAACGCCGGGCAGCAGGCCACGCTGGATGGCAAGCCGATGTCTGGCGCCGACCAGGTATTGCTGACGTCGGTTGCCGAGCTGGATCTGCCCGGCGTGGGGCGCTTTCGCATCGAGCCGGGCGGCCAGGACTTGCCGGCGCTCAAGCGCGAACGGGACGATCTGCAACGGGCATGGTCCGCCTTGCTGGAACGTTTGGGCGTGGCGACGCTGGCCGATGCCGAACAGCGCCACGCCCGCTACACGGCGTTGCAGCGTGAGCTGGCCGGCATGCGCAATACGCTGGCCATCCATGCGCCCAAGGGCATGGACGTGTTGCGTGGCCAACGCGACGACGCCCTGGCTCGCCGCGTGCCCTTGCAAGAGCGCTTGGCGAAACTGCCTGCTGCGGTCGAAGGCGGGAACGACGATTTGCCCGCCGCCACGCAGGCCCTGCGTGAAGCGGAAGCCGTGGCCACGCAGGCCGAAGCGTCGCTGGCGGCTGCGCAGCGCGCGCTTGATGCGGATATGGCGCGTGCGCAATTGCTGGAAGGGCAGGCGGCGGCACGCGGCGCCGACATGCAGTCCGCTGAACGCGCAAGCCAACGTCAGGCGCGCGCGGGCCGGCTGGCAGAGGTGCGCAGCGGCCACGATGACCTTGACCGCCGCGTGCGCGACGCGCAAACGGCGCTTGCCGAACACCGGCCTGAATTGGTGGAGCAGGACGTTCAGCGCTATGAAAAATCGGCCGGCATCGAACGCGAGGCGCAGCACAAGCGCCACGGCGAGATCCTGCAACTGCAAGGCAAGCTGGATCAGGCGGGCGCTCAAGGCTTGGGCGAACGCTTGTCCGAGGCCGCGGCCGACTGTGAGCGCCTGACGCGCCGTCGTGATGAGTTGTCGCGCCGTGCGGCGGCGCTGGACTTGTTGCTTAAGCTGCTGACCGACAAGCGCGCGGCGGCAACACAACGGCTGCAAGCGCCGCTGGCCCGCCGCTTGAATCACTATCTGGCCTTGCTGTTTCCCGAGGCCGCGCTGCGCCTGGACGATGCCTTGTTGCCCACGGCGTTGCGGCGCGGGGATGGCGAAGATCTGCTTGATGCGCTGAGCTTCGGCACGCGCGAGCAGCTGGGCATCCTTGCGCGTTTCGCCTATGCCGACCTGTTGCAGGAAGCGGGGCGGCCCACCTTGCTGCTGCTGGACGACGCGCTGGTTCATACGGATGACGCGCGGCGCGACTTCATGAAGCGCGCCTTGTTCGACGCCGCCACCCGCCATCAGATTCTGATGTTCACCTGCCACGGCGATGCGTGGCGGGACATGGGTGTGGAGCAGCGGCGCATCGGCGGGTGAGGGCAATCGTGGCGGCGAGGCTTGACGGGTTTCTGGCCTGTCGCTACGCTACGCACATGCCCGCCGCCACGAACCTGCTTGCCTCGACCGCCGCTGCCCACTCAGCCGGCGGTTTTGCATGCGCGCGGGTCTTCGCGCGGGTCTTCTCTTCCCGGGGCTTGCCTTCTGTTGTGGCGTCCCCTGTCGTCTTTTCCCCTGTCACTGCGGTAGTCCCTTCGGTGGTGCTTTCGCCGCCTGGGTCTCCTCCGGCCTCACCGCCTTCCGGCGGGGTTTCCGGCGCGTATCCGCCTTCGGCGGTCGTAGCTGGCTAAACGCCGGTTCGTCTTCCCGACTCCAGCCCTTTCAGTTATCCGCACTATCGGTCGCATGATGCGCTGACGCCTTTGGCGCTCGCCGTGCGCAGCTGATCCGTGCGCGGCCCGCTTGGCGCATCGCCATGCAGGGGGCTGGAGCCTGTGCTTTTACCCTGACAGGTGAAACCTCATGTCTTTGAATCGATCTTCGTGGACGGCCTATGGCTCCACGGCCTTGTTCGTGCTGCTGTGGAGCGGCGGCGCAATCTTCGCGAAATGGGGGCTGTCGTATGCCTCTGCCTTTGGCTTTTTGCTGTTGCGCTTCATCCTGGCGTTGGCCGCGCTGGCGCTGATCTGCCTGTGGCGCAAACGCTGGCTGCCGGCGCCCGGCACACGCTGGACGGTTGCGGTGACGGGCTTGCTGCTGATTGGCAGCTACTCCATCTGCTATCTGCTGGCGCTGGACCACGGCATCACGCCGGGCGTGCTGGCGACGTTGCTGGGCGCGCAACCCATCCTGACCTTGGCGGTGATGGAACGCCGCTACTCCCCCGCGCGTCTGGCCGGTTTGTTGCTGGCGTTGTCGGGCCTGGTGATGGTGGTGTTCCAAAGCATCGGCATGGCGCGGTTTTCGGTGGCCGGCATGGTGTTCGCGCTGGCGGCCTTGCTCAGCATGACAGCGGGCGCCATGCTGCAAAAACGCGTGAAGCAGGCGCCGATGGACCTGCTGCCCTTGCAGTACGTGATCAGCTTGGCGCTGTGCCTGGTGTTCGCGCCGTTCCAGCCCCTGCGCGCCGAATGGGGCGTGGGGCTGGTGCTGCCGCTGATCTGGATGGGACTGGTGATTTCGGTGGGCGCGACGCTGCTGTTCTACCGGATGATCCAGGCCGGTAACCTCGTCAACGTCACCAGCCTGTTCTATCTGGTGCCGGCCGGCACCGCCGCGCTGGATTACCTGATTCTGGGCAACCGGTTGTCAGTGCTGAGCCTGGCGGGCATGGGCGCGATCCTGTTGGGGTTGATGCTGGTGCTGCGCCACCCGGCAGCCGCCATCACGCCAACGCGGGCGTCGCGTTCATCGGCCACGCGGGGCGGTTAGCGCTGGCGGGGGGCTGGCCGGCAGGGTCCTTGTGCTGGCCCTGCGGGTAGTGCTGGCTCTGCGGGTCGTGGGGGCTGTCCAGTTCGTCCGCGGCGTCTTGCCTATCCCGCGCGTCTGCCGCGTCCCGTCCCGCCCAGTGCCCGCTGACCAATTGGGCGGGGCGGCTTTGCGCCACCACGCGTGCGCACACGGACCAGGCGTCCAGCCGGACGCTCAGGCCGGCGTACACGCCGTGGCCGTCGCCCGCCTGGATCAGGCCGTCGGCCTGCACGCCTTCACCGGCCCGTATCGAACCTTGGGCGCGGATGTCGCCGCCTGCGATCATGCCCCAGCCTGATGCCAGGTGTTCGCCGCAGTCAATCGCGCCACCGGCCTGGATGCCGCTGCCCGCGTTGATTTCCTTTTCGGCGCGCACGTCGCCGCCCGTCTTGATGCCTTGGCCGCATTTGATGGCGCCTTGGGTCTGCACGTCTTGTCCGGCATGCAGGTGGCCGGTCACGGCCAAGTCCTGGCCCGCACAGATGTCCCATTTTGCGCGCACGTTACCGCCACAATCCACGCGGGTGGCGACTTCGATGCCCCAGTCGGCCATGATGTCGCCGCCTGCGCGCAGGTTGCCGCCGCTGGCGATATTGGCGGCCGCAGTGATGTTTTCGCCCGCCATGATGGTTTCACCCGCGCGGATGCCGCCGCCCGTGATGATGCTGCGGCCGGCACGCACGACCGAGTCCACGTTGATGCCCATGCGCACTTCCAGCGTGCCGGCGAAGACGATGGCGTTCGCGTCCACGGCGTCCAGTTTCAGCACCGCATCGGTGGGGCCGAACTGGTCCAGCAGCCAGCAGGCGTCGCTGACGCGGCCGTCTGCGACCAAGGCGTCAAGCACGGCCTGGTAGTCCCCCTGTCCGTTGTGGTCGCGGATGAACCATTTGTAGCCTCCCGCGCAGGGGTTCTTGGCTTTGACGAATTTCTTGGTGAGTTGCATGGCGCTTAGACGAAGATCGGTGCGTGGCCGGGCCGCCAGCGCGCGGCAGGCAGCAAAGATTCAGGCGCGGGCGTCCGGCCACGCGGCAGGACAACCGCCGGCCGATGTCTGGCGGCAACCCGCAGCGATGTGCTCAGGCCGCCGGCGACTGGCCGGAATGAAAGAGGGGGGAGCGAAGACGCCGGCTGATTAGCCGGGCTTGGAGCGCGCGTAAGCGGAACGCGCGGCGACTTCCTGCGAGCTCAACAGAGTCGAGCGCAGGGCGCAAAGGACGCAAGCAGCGGGAGGGATGGGAGAAAAATCGGATCGCACGGGGCCAGATGCTAACACCCAGGCATCGCTAGTCAAGTGGGCAAGCCGTCCCCAATAAAGAGGGCGGCTCGCCCGCAGTGACGATCAGTTCGTCGAAACGATGTTGCGTTCCTTGGCGATGCGCTGGCGCAGTTCCAGCTCGCGCTGGATCTGGGCGGCGTATTCGGCGGGCGTGTTGCCGTCCATCAGCGATCCGCCGTCAGCCAGACGTTGCACGATCTTCGGGTCTTTCAGCGCCTTGATGGCGGCATCATGGATGCGATCCACCACAGCCTTGGGGGTGCCGGCAGGGGCCACCAGGCCGTACCAGGCCATGTTGTCCATTTCAGGCAGGCCGCCTTCCTTGAAGGTCGGCACGTCCGGCAGGGCGGGCAGGCGCTTGGGGGCGGCCACGGCCAGGGCGCGCAGCTTGCCGGCCTGGATGTGGGGCATGGACGACGGCAGGTTGTCGAACTGGGCGTTCACCTGGCCGGCGATCACGTCATTCAGCGCCGGGCCCGAACCGCGGTAGGGCACGTGGACCATGTCGGTCTTCGTCAGGGACTTGAACAATTCGCCGTCCAGGTGGCCGATGCCGCCTGCGCCTGACGAGGCATAGCTGTACTTGCCCGGGTTGTCTTGCAGCAGCTTGATGAATTCGGCCAGGTTTTTGGCCGGCACGGCCGGGTTCACCGTCAGCACGTTCGGCACATTCACCAGGTTGGTGATCGGCGTGAAGTCCTTGATCGGGTTGTACGGGTTCTTGGGGTTGGTGGCCGGGTTGGTGGCCATGGTGCTGACGGTGGCAACACCCAGCGTGTAGCCGTCCGGCGCGGAACGGACCAGCGCGTCGGCGCCGATCGAGCCGCCGCCACCGCCCCGGTTTTCAACTACGACGGCTTGGCCGAGCTCACGGCCCAGGCCTTCGGCCACGATGCGGGCCACGATATCGGTGGTGCCGCCGGCCGCAAACGGGACGATCAGGCGGATGGGTTTGTTGGGGTAGGGGTCGGCGGCGAGGGCCGCGGAACTAAAGCAGACGCCTGCAATGGCGGCGGCCAGAACGGCCTTGGCATGAGACAGCACGGTCAAGAGTCTTCTCCATATTGTTGTTCCGAGCCGGCCGGCTTCTTGGGCCGGCGTCGGTGAAGCGTGCGTAGCCGGATACGGGAGTTGCATACACTTCGTGGACGCAATTCCACACAGGAATCCCCCTACGGTCAACTCAGGATTCACCCTGCCTCGTGCCAAAATATTTTTTCGGTGTTGCAGCGGTGTCTGAAAATGACGTCAGTTAGGCGAAAAAGCCAAGCCTGACAACAAGATGAACAGATGCCGATTAGCTGTCATTGCGCAATCATTGCGCAGTCATCGTGCTGTCATTAGCCGGGTTCACGCATAAATCTCTGCATAACTTACAAGAATCTGATATTTTTCGGATGAGATTCTTGGCCGGTCTTGCAAGAAAGCTATTGCGTTTGTTTCTGTCTGCGCCGTTCAATGGGCGTTGGTTGATGTCCCCGCGGGGCAACGTGTAGTGCAGCGACGCACCGGGCCAGGGTTCCGTCTTTGTTGTTAATCCCCGGTCTGTTTCGTCTTTCGCTGCCACGTGCTGGCGGGAGGGGGCCCGGACATTCTCGGAACGCCATGTCGCTGATCCTGATCCTCGCTCTGCCGTTTGCCGGCAGCCTGTGCGCCGCGCTGCTGCCTTCCAACGCTCGCAATGCCGAGGCGTGGTTGGCCGGCCTCATCGCGCTGGCCTGTGTGGTTCTGATTGCCAGTCTGTACCCGGAAGTCGCCAACGGCGGCGTGATCCGGGCGGACATGCCCTGGGCGCCCGCCCTGGGCCTGCAATTCACCCTGCGCATGGACGGCTACGCGTGGCTCTTCGCGCTGATCGTCTCCGGCATGGGCGCGCTGGTGGTGCTGTATGCGCGCTACTACATGTCGCCGGAAGACCCGGTGCCGCGCTTCTTCTCCTTCTTCCAGGCCTTCATGGCCGCCATGCTGGGCGTAGTGCTGTCCGGCAACCTGATCCAGCTGGTGTTGTTCTGGGAAATGACCAGCCTGGCGTCGTTCATGCTGATCGCCTACTGGCACCACCGCCTGGATGCCCGCCGCGGCGCGCGCATGGCGTTGACGGTGACGGGTGGGGGCGGGCTCTGCCTGCTGGCCGGCGTGCTGATCCTGGGCCATATCGTGGGCAGCTACGACATGGATCGCGTGCTGGCCTCGGGCGATCTCGTCCGCGCCGACCCCTGGTATCCCGCCGTGCTGGTGCTGGTGGCGCTGGGCGCGCTGACCAAAAGCGCGCAATTCCCGTTCCATTTCTGGTTGCCCAACGCCATGGCGGCGCCGACGCCGGTGTCCGCCTACCTGCACTCGGCCACGATGGTGAAGGCCGGCGTGTTCCTGCTGGCGCGGTTCTGGCCGGTGTTGGCGGGTACGGATCAATGGTTCTGGATCATTGGCGGAGCAGGGCTGATCACACTGGTGCTGGGCGCGTACGCCGCCATTTTCCAGCAAGACATGAAGGGCGTGCTGGCGTATTCCACGATCAGCCATCTGGGCCTGATCACGCTGCTGCTGGGCTTGAACAGCGAGCTTGCGCTGGTGGCCGCCATTTTCCACATGATCAACCACGCCACCTTCAAGGCSTCGCTGTTCATGGCGGCGGGGGTGGTCGACCATGAAACCGGCACGCGCGACCTGAGCCGCTTGTCGGGCCTATATAAAGCCATGCCCATTACCGCCACCTTAGCGATGGTGGCGGCGGCGTCCATGGCTGGGGTGCCGCTGCTGAACGGCTTCCTGTCCAAGGAAATGTTCTTCGCCGAAACCACCTTCGTCAGCGGCGACCGCTTTACCGAGATCGGCCTGCCGCTGATGGCGACCATCGCTGGCGCGTTCAGCGTGGCCTATTCGCTGCGCTTCATTCTGCAAGTCTTCTTCGGCCCGCCGGCGACTGATCTGCCGCGTGCGCCGCACGAGCCGCCGCGCTGGATGCTATTCCCCAGTGCATTGCTGGTGTTCATGTGCCTGCTGGTGGGCGTGGTGCCGGGCCTGACGGTCGGCCCGTTCCTGGCGACCGCTGCGCGCAGCATCCTGGGCGAGAACATGCCCGAATACAGTCTGGCCGTCTGGCACGGGGTGAATCTGCCGCTGGTGATGAGCATGGTCGCAACCGCTGCGGGTGTGCTGCTGTATCTGGCGTTGCGGGCGCATCAGCGCGCCAACCCCGGCCGCGTGCCGTTCATCTATCGCCTGGATGGCCGGCGCACGTTTGAGGCCTTGCTGGACGGCTCCAGCGTGGCCGCTGCCTGGCTGCTGCGTTGGGTGTCATCCACGCGCCTGCAAGTGCAGATGCTGCTGATCGTGCTGGGGGCCTTGTTCGTGGCCTGGCTGCCGCTGCGCGGCGGCGGCTGGCTGGATGGCACCGAACGCATGTCGGCTATTGACCCGGCCTTTGCGCTGATGTGGGGGGTGGGCGCGGCCTGCGCGCTGGGCGCCGCCTATCAGGCCAAATACCACCGTCTGGCGTCACTGGCCCTGGCCGGTGGCGCGGGGCTGATCACCTGCCTGACCTTCGTCTGGTTCTCGGCGCCTGACCTGGCGTTGACCCAGTTGTCGGTTGAAGTCGTCACCGTGGTGCTGTTGCTGCTGGGCCTGCGCTGGCTGCCGCGCCGGATTGAACAGGACGACGAAGAAACCCTGAAGGCCACGTTGCGCGCCCGCGGCCGCCGCCTGCGCGACTTGCTGATGGCCACGGCTGCCGGCACGGGCATGGCGGCATTGGCTTACGCCGTGCTGGTGCGCCCGCAAGGCGACACCATTTCGTCCTACTTCGTGGACCGCGCGCTGCCTGACGGCGGCGGCACCAACGTGGTGAACGTGATTCTGGTGGACTTCCGCGGCTTCGATACCTTTGGCGAAATCACGGTGCTGGGCATCGTGGCGCTGACGGTCTACGCGCTGCTGCGCCGCTTCCGTCCGGCCGCCGAAAGCGCCGACCTGCCGCGCCAGCAAAAGGAACAGGATGGCGGCGTGCCGGCCGCACCCGATATCAAGTCGGTAGTGCCGACGGGGTCGATGATGGTGCCGACGGTGCTGGTGCGCCTGTTGCTGCCTACCTCGGCGCTGATCTCGGTCTACTTCCTGCTGCGCGGCCACAATCAGCCGGGCGGCGGTTTTGTGGGCGGCCTGATTTTCGCCACGTCCGTCATCCTGCAATACATGGTGGGCGGCGTGTACTGGGTGGAATCGCGCAGCCGCCTCAACCCGCAGAACTGGATCGGCCTGGGCTTGCTGGCGGCAGGCGCCGCGGCGGTCACGGCGTGGCTGGCGTACAAGCCGTTCCTGGCCGCGCTGGCCTGGGATGTGTCGCTGCCGGTGATCGGCCATATTCATTTGTCCAGCGTGCTGCTGTTCGACCTGGGCGTATACATGCTGGTCGTTGGCTCCACCGTGCTGGTGCTGGTGGCGCTGGCTCACCAATCGCTGCGCGCACAACGCAAGGCCGCCGCCGAGATGCAAGCGGCCGCCGCACAAACAGGGGAAGCCTGATGGAATTGATTTATGCCATTGCGATCGGCGTGTTGGCGGGCTCGGGCGTCTGGCTGCTGCTGCGCCCGCGCACCTTCCAATTCATCATGGGCCTGTCGCTGGTTTCCTATGCGGTGAACCTGTTCATCTTCGGCATGGGCCGGCTCACGTCGGGCCGCCCGCCGGTGCTGGACCCCGCCACGGCGCATGACCCTTCCTGGTACGCCGACCCCTTGCCGCAAGCACTGGTGCTGACGGCCATTGTGATCGGCTTCGCCACCACCGCGTTGTTCCTGGTTGTTCTGCTGGCCTCCCGCGGCCTTACGGGTACCGACCACGTTGATGGACGGGAGTCCCAATCTTGAGTTTCTGGCTTCAACACCTTCCAATTCTGCCGATCATCACGCCGCTCGTTGCGGGCGCGGTGATGCTGTTGCTGGCCGATACCAGCCGCTACACGCGGGGCGCCATTTCAATGGTTGCGACCCTGGCGCAACTGGCGGCCGCCATCGCCTTGCTGGTGGTGGCGGGCGGCGGCGTGCCAGACGTTTGGCCGACCGGGGTAGGGGTCTACCTGGTGGGCGACTGGCCGGCGCCCTTCGGCATCGTGCTGGTCGTCGACCGCCTGGCCGCCGTCATGCTGACGCTGACCGCCGTGCTGGGCTTGGCGACGCTGACCTACGCGCTGGCCCGCTGGGACCGCGCAGGCGTCCATTTCCATTCGCTGTTCCAGTTCCTGCTGATGGGCTTGAATGGCGCCTTCCTGACGGGCGACCTCTTCAACCTGTTCGTGTTCTTCGAAGTGCTGCTGGCAGCCTCCTATGGCCTGCTGCTGCATGGCTCGGGCGTGGCGCGCGTCAGCGCCGGCCTGCAATACATCGCCGTGAACCTCGTGGCGTCGTTCCTGCTGCTGATCAGCATCGCGCTCATCTATGGCGTTACCGGCACCTTGAACATGGCCGACCTGGCCCTGCGTGCCGGCAATCTGGCGGGCCCCGACCGCATGCTGTTCGAAGCCGGCGCAGCCATTCTGGGCGTGGCCTTCCTGGTGAAGGCGGGCGCGTGGCCGCTGAACTTCTGGCTGGTCAAGGGCTACGGTTCGGCCGGTGCGCCCATTGCGGCCATGTTCTCCATCATGACCAAGGTCGGCATCTATGCGCTCTTGCGCATCGGCTCGCTGCTGTTGCCCTCGGGCGCGCCCGCGGCCTTCAGCCTGGACTGGATGTTCGCAGCGGGTCTGGCCACGCTGCTGTTCGGCGCGCTGGGCCTGCTGGCCACGCAGCAGCTGGAGAAGATGGTGGGCTACTGCGTCATCGTTTCGGCCGGCACGCTGCTGACGGCGCTGGGCATGCCGGGCGTCACCTTGACCGGCCCCGCGCTGTTCTACCTGATCAGTTCCGTGCTGACGACGGGCGCGTTCTTCATGCTGGCTGAACTCATCGAGCGCACGCGCAGCTTCGGCGCGAACGTGCTGGCCGTGACGCTCGACGCGTTCGACCTGGACGACCCAGCCTCGGTCAACCGGTCCGACGACGTGGTGGGCGTGGCCATTCCGGCGGCCATGGCTTTCCTGGGGCTGGCCTTCATTTGTTGCGCCTTGCTGGTGACGGGCTTGCCGCCCTTGTCGGGTTTCGTGGCCAAGTTCTCGCTGTTGTCGGCGGCGGTGTCCGCCGCCACGGAATCCGCACCGCCGATGGACGCGTGGATTTTGGTGGCCGCCGTGCTCGTGTCGGGCCTGGCGGGCCTGGTCGGCTTGAGCCGCACGGGTATCCGCGTGTTCTGGGCCAGCGACGATCGCAGCACGCCGCGTCTGCGCGTGATCGAAGCGGGTCCGGTGGCCGTGCTGCTGCTGTTGTGCGTGGGCCTGGCGGCGGGCGCAGGCCCGGTGTCGGCCTACCTGGACGACGCGGCGCGCTCGCTGGATCAACCCAAGTCTTATATTGATGCCGTCATGTCCGCGCAGACCGTGCGCGGCGCTCAAGGAGGAAGCTGATGCGCCGTGTTTACTTCCTTTTTCTGCCGGTATTCCTGTTCGTCCTGTGGCTGGTGCTGAACGAAAGCCTGTCGGCCGGGCAGATCGCGCTGGGCGCGGCGTTGGCGCTGTGGTTCACCTGGGCTGCATCCCGGCTGCGTCCGCTGCATGCGCGTCCGCACCGGCTCTGGAAGGCCGTGCCCCTGTTCCTGCACGTGACGGTCGACATCATCAAGTCGAACATTGCCGTGGGCAAACTGATCCTGAACCCCCGGCGAAACGATTTTTCGCCCGGCTTCATCATGATCCCGCTGACGATGCGCGACCCGCACGGCCTGGCGATGCTGGCCTGCATCGTCACCTATACCCCTGGCACGGTCTGGGTCGACCTGACGCCCGATCACAGCCTGAAGCTGCACGTGCTTGATCTTCAGAACGAAGACGACTGGGTCAAGCTGGT
The DNA here is from genome assembly GCF_056399725.1 of Achromobacter sp. 01N37. Taxonomy (NCBI): domain Bacteria; kingdom Pseudomonadati; phylum Pseudomonadota; class Betaproteobacteria; order Burkholderiales; family Alcaligenaceae; genus Achromobacter; species Achromobacter sp. 01N37. The sequence goes on along the minus strand of NZ_JBFTRX010000008.1, from coordinate 219,321 downwards.
GCAGGAGCGCTACGAGCGCCCGTTGATGGAGATGTTTGAATGACTATGAACACCGCACTGTATTGGGCGGCGTCCTTCGCCCTGGTGTGTTTCGCGTTGGGCATGGTGTTTGCCGCGATCCGCCTGCTGCGCGGGCCCACCGCGCAGGACCGCGTGCTGGCGCTGGACACGCTGTATATCAACGGCATGTTGACCATGCTGGTCTTCGGCATCCGCTCGGGCTCGTCGCTGTACTTCGACATCGCGCTGCTGATCGCCTTGTTCGGCTTCGTCGGTTCCACCGCGATGGCGCGCTTCCTGTTGCGCGGCGAGGTGATCGAGCCATGATCGAGGCCACCATCCCCCTGTGGGCCGGCATTCCCGCCTGCATCCTGCTGGTGTTGGGCGGCTTGCTGGCGCTGACCGGCTCGGCCGGCCTGCTGCGCTTTCGCTCGTTCTACGCCCGCATCCACGCGCCTACCTTGGGCAACACACTGGGTTGCGGCTGCGTGCTGGCTGCATCGATCCTGGTGTTCTCGGCCTTGTCCGCGCGGCCGGTGTTTCACGAAGTGATCATCACGCTGCTGCTGGTGGTGTCGTCGCCCGTGACGGCAATGCTGCTGATGCGCGCCGCGACCTACCGCAAGCGCCTGACCAAGGCCGACGCCGACCTGGACGCCCGCTAGCACTGGTAACAAGCGCCACGGCTTGTGAACGGCACACGCCGTGCTGCGCCGCGGAATTGAACGCAACAGGGGCCAACCGCCCCTGTTTTTTCGTCTGGAATTCCGTCTGGCCCCCGGCCTGCGCAAATTCGGTGCCTGATACGACAACTTACGAATTCATGTTGCTCGACATGTCCCCGGCGCGGCATCGTGGGATAGTGGATTCCAAGCAAGCGGCGTGACCGCTGTCGGGTCACTGCCGTTTTCGGTTCAATTCTTAAAGGAGCTGGCCATGAACAAACGACCCATGCATACCAAACGCCTTGCGGCATCCCTTTGCGCGGCGGGCTTGATGTTGGCCGCGGGAGCGGTCCACGCGGCGGATGCCATCGGCCGCGCCGGCATCCAGTCCCAGTACGAACAGGATGTGGCCAAGTGCAAAAGCGGCAACACCAACCAGGACCGCGCAACCTGCATGCGCGAAGCCGGCGCCGCGCGCGATGAAGCCAATCGCCAGAATTTGAAGGATGGAAGCACGGACCAGCATCAGCAGAACATGGTTGACCGCTGCAACCGGCTGCCCGCCACGGCGCGGCAGGACTGCCTGACCCAGATGTCGTCGCCCACCAACGTGCGCGGCAGCGTGCAGGGCGGCGGCGTGCTGCGCGAAACCGTGATCCAGGTGCCGGCCGGCAGCGTGCCGCCTCCGGCCCCGGGTATGGCGCCGCCTCCGCCCGCCTCGGGCATGGCGCCTCCGCCTCCCGCCCCGGGCTCGGTGCCGCCCGCTACCGGCACGATGAACGCGCCGATGCGTCAGTAAACGCGGGAAGGGCGCGCGGCCACGGGCATAACGTGGCCGTGCGCAGGTGCAGCCCATACCTGCGCCCATTCCTGAGCTTGCGGCCCGATCATGGCCGAAGCGCAAGCGCCACCAGCAAGCAACACCAGCAAGCAAAACCGGCAAGCAAAACCGGCAAGCAAAACCGGCAAGCAACACCAGCAAGCGCCACCAGCAAGCAACACCGGCAAGCAATACCCACAAGCAACGCCGCGCACAGCCGCCACCACATTCAGGCAAAATGGCGGCTGTGCGCTTTTTTGCGCCGTCCGTTTGCGTCCTTTCGCGCCCGCCGTTTCGTTTCCACTCGTCCTTATCCCCCAATTCCATGTCCGACGTCATCGCCCTGATTTTCGACTTCGACGACACGCTGGCGTCAGACAGCACGTCGGGTTTTCTCGAAAGCATCGGTGTGGACACGGCCTCGTTCTGGAAAGACGAGGTGGACCCCTTGCTGTCGCAGCAAGACTGGGACCCCGTGCCCGCCTATCTGTACAAGATGATCCAGCTGTCGCAGGCCGGCACGCACGGCCTGATCACGCAGCAGCGCTTGAAAGAGTGGGGCGCCCGCCTGGACTTGCATGACGGCGTGCCGACCTTGTTCCAGCGCCTGCGCGCGGCCGTGCGCGCCGAACAGCCGCAAGTGCAGCTTGAGTTCTATCTGATCTCAAGCGGCATTGGCGACGTGGTGCGCTCCACGCCCATCGCGCATGAATTCACCGAGATCTGGGCGTCCGAATTCGTCTACGGCGAAGACGGCGGCATCACGTTCCCGCGCCGTATCGTCAGCTTCACCGACAAGACGCGCTACCTGTTCCACATTCAGAAAGGCATTATCGGGCGCGACTTCCGCAACAAGCCCTTCGAGGTCAACCGCAAGGTGCCCGAAGACCGTTTGCGCGTCCCGTTCGACCAGATGGTGTTCGTGGGCGACGGCTATACCGACATTCCGTGCTTCTCGCTGATCCGCCGCGCAGGCGGTTTTGCGTTCGGCGTCTGGGACCCTAAGCATCGCGACAAGCGCAGCCGCGCCTGGGGCTTCATCGAAGAAGGGCGGGTGTCGAACCTGAACCAGGCCCGCTACGACGAAGAAGCGGAGCTCTACCAATGGCTGGAAGAGGCCGTGACCAGCCTGGCCGGCCGCATCGCCCTGAAATCGCGGGTGTACCGTGGTTGAGGTCGACGGCACTGCGGCTGCCACTGCCGCCGCGTTTTCGGCCTGGACCGAAGAAGACGCCCGCTACATCCGTCTGGCCCTTGAAGAAGCGCAGGCCGCGTACGACATCGGCGAAGTGCCGGTGGGCGCGCTGGTTGTGTCGGCCAAGGGCGAGATCCTGGGGCGTGGCTACAACCGCACCATCATCGACCACGACCCCACCGCGCATGCCGAGATCGTCGCCTTGCGCAACGCGGCGCGCCAACTGGAAAACTACCGTCTGCCCGGCATCACCGTGTACGTCACGCTGGAGCCTTGCGTCATGTGTATCGGCGCCATGCTGCATGCGCGGCTCGCGCGCGTCGTGTTCGGCGCCTACGACCCGAAGACCGGCGCGTGCGGCAGCGTGCTGGACGTGGGCTCGGTCCCGAAACTCAATCATCACACTTCAGTCACCGGCGGCGTGCTGGCGGAACCCTGCGGCGACCTGCTGCGCCGGTTCTTCCGCGAACGCCGCGCCAAGGAATCCATCGCATGAGCACCCATAAGCATGACCACGATCACGGCCCCACCTGCGGGGATGATTGCGGGCATGACCACAGCCATGATCACGCCCACTCGCTGCCGGACGCGCGTGGCATCTACCTGATCTCGCCGTCTTCGGCCGTGCGCGACCCGGCCACGGTGGAACTGGCGCGCGAACGCTTGCAGCAGCAAGGCTTCAAGACCGCGCTGGACCGCACTGCCTTGGCCGAGCATCAGCGCTTTGCCGGCACGGACGCCCAGCGTCTGGCCTGCCTGACGCGCGCCACCAAGCAGAAGCTGCCGATCGTCATGGTGACGCGCGGCGGCTACGGCATGGGCCGGCTGCTGGACCAGATCGACTGGAAGGCCATGGCCGACAGCGGCAAGCGCTTCGTGGGCTTGAGCGACTTCACCGCGTTCAACCTGGGCCTGCTGGCCAAAACCGGCGCGGTCAGCTATTCCGGCGCGACCGCCGTGGCGGACTTCGGCGGCAAGAAAGTCGACGACCTGACCGAAGCGCTGTTTGGCGAAGTCATGCGCGGCGAACTGGAAATCTTGAGCTTCGAAACGCAGGACGCCGACGCCGTCGACGCCCGCGGCATCCTGTGGGGCGGCAACCTGGCGATGGTGACGTCGCTGATCGGCACGCCCTACATGCCGAAGATTCGCGGCGGCATTCTGTTCCTGGAAGACGTGGCCGAACATCCGTACCGCGTCGAACGCATGCTGATCCAGCTGTGGCAGGCGGGCATCCTGGCCAAACAAAAGGCCATCGTGCTGGGCCGTTTCACCGATTACAAGCTGGCGCCGCACGACAAGGGCTACGACCTGCATGAAGTCGTGGCGTGGCTGCGAAAGACAGTCAAGGTGCCGGTCATCACCGGTTTGCCCTACGGCCACGTGGCCACCAAGGCCACCTTGCCGATCGGGCAGAAGGTGGGCATTGCCACCGAAAAGGGCCTGGCGCATCTGGTACTGGACGAACACCACCACTGATCGCCGCAGTCAGCGTCACCCTTACGGGTCCCGCGCAAGCCGGACCCGCAAAGTCATTTGCTACACTATCGGGTTTCCTCGCATGCGTCTTCGGACGCCTACAGACTCAAATACACCGTGATATCCACAGCCAATCTCACCATCCAGTTCGGTCCCAAGCCCCTTTTCGAGAACGTCAGCGTCAAGTTCGGGGAAGGCAACCGGTACGGGCTGATCGGGGCCAATGGGTCCGGTAAGTCTACGTTCATGAAGATCATCGGCGGCGACCTCGAGTCCTCCGGTGGCAACGTGTCGCTGGAGCCGGGCGTGCGCCTGGGCAAGCTGCGCCAGGACCAATTCGCGTTTGAAGACCTGCGCGTGCTGGACGTCGTCATGATGGGCCACACCGAAATGTGGGCCGCCATGTCCGAGCGTGACGCGATCTACGCGAACCCGGAAGCCACCGAAGACGACTACATGCGCGCGGCCGACCTGGAAGCCAAGTWYGCCGAGTACGACGGCTACACSGCCGAAGCGCGCGCAGGCGAATTGCTGCTGGGCCTGGAAATTGCCGTTGACCAGCACAACCTGCCGATGCGCGAAGTGGCCCCGGGCTGGAAGCTGCGCGTGCTGCTGGCGCAGGCGCTGTTCTCGAACCCCGACGTCCTGCTGCTGGACGAGCCCACCAACAACCTGGATATCAACACCATCCGCTGGTTGGAAAACGTGCTCAACGGCTACCAGAGCACGATGATCATCATCAGCCACGAYCGCCACTTCCTGAACYMKGTGTGCACGCACATGGCCGACRTGGACTACGGCGAAATCCGCATTTACGCGGGCAACTACGACGACTACATGCTGGCCTCCACCCAGGCCCGCGAACGCCTGGTGTCCAACAACGCCAAGGCCAAGGAACGCGTCGCCGAACTGCAAGACTTCGTGCGCCGCTTCGCCGCCAACAAGTCGAAGTCGCGCCAGGCGACCTCGCGCTTGAAGCAGATTGACCGCATCAAGGCCGACCAGGTCGTGGTCAAGCCGTCGTCGCGCCAGAACCCCTACATCCGTTTCGAGCAGAACAAGGTCATGCACCGTCTGGCCGTCACGGTTGAAAACCTGACCAAGGCGTACGACGCGCCCGTCATCACCAAGTTCTCGGCCATGGTCGATGCGGGTGAAAAGATCGCCATCATCGGCGCGAACGGCGTGGGTAAGACCACCTTGCTGCGCCTGCTGGCCACCGAATTGCAGCCGGATTCGGGTTCGGTGAAATGGTCCGACAACGCCGACCTGGGCTACATGGCGCAGGACGTGTCCGACCAATTCCTGCAAACCGACATCAACCTGCTGGACTGGATGGGCGACCACCGCCAGCCGGGTGACGACGACCAGTCGATCCGTTCGGTGCTGGGCCGCCTGCTGTTCTCGGCGGATGATCTGCCCAAGGCGCCCAAGGTGCTGTCGGGCGGCGAAAAGAACCGCATGACCTTCGGCCGCCTGATGCTGGGCCGGCACAACGTCATGCTGCTCGACGAGCCCACCAACCACTTGGACATGGAATCGATCGAATCCCTGCAATTCGCACTGGAAAAGTACGAAGGCACGCTGGTGTTCGTGTCGCATGACCGCGAATTCGTGAGCGGCCTGGCTACCCGCGTGATCGAAATCCTGCCGTCTGGCGAGATCATCGACTACCGCGGCGGCTACGAAGACTATCTGGAATCGCGCGGCATCGAAGCCTGATGATTTCCGCCTGAAGTCGTCCAGCACGGCGCGTCCCTCAGGGGCGCGCCGTGTTGTTTTCAGCCCGCCGATGTTCAGCAAGCTGCAATATTGATTGCGCTATCATCGGGTTTACCCTGAACCGTTCGGTCAGGCAACTCCACGCCTCCCATGTCTCCCACACCGCATACCGCGCCCGACGGCGCGCAGATCAGCACGTTCACGCTGACGGCTCGCATTGTTTCCATCGCGTTCTTCACCTTCATCTGCTACCTGGCCATCGGCCTGCCGCTGGCCGTGCTGCCGGGCTACGTGCATGACAACCTGGGCTATGGCACCGTGCTTGCGGGCTTGGCGATCAGCGTGCAGTACGTGGCGACCTTGCTCAGCCGCTCGCACGCGGGCCGCATGGCCGATACGGTGGGCCCTAAGCAGACGGTGGTGATCGGCATGGTGGCCTGCGCGGCCAGCGGCGTGTTCCTGTTGTTGGCCTATGCGTTTGAACGCAGCGCCTGGCTGAGCCTGAGCGCCATCATCGTCAGCCGGCTGGCGCTGGGCTTTGGCGAAAGCTGGGTGGGCACCGGGTCAGCGACCTGGGCGATTGCCCGCGTCGGCCCGCTGCATACCGCGCGCGTCATTTCCTGGAACGGCATCTGCACCTATGGTGGCCTGGCGTTGGGCGCACCGTTGGGCGTGCAGCTTGAAAAGGAATGGAGCATGGGCGCGCTGGGCGGTGCGGTGCTGCTGCTGGGGCTGGCGGGCTTGGGCTTGGCGGTGTCGCGCGCGGCGGTCGCTATCGTGGGCGGCCATCGCATGGCGTTCAAGAGTGTGGTGCTGCGTGTCTTCCCGCACGGGATGGCGCTGGGGCTAGGTTCCGTGGGTTTCGGCACGCTGGCGGCCTTTGTGGCGCTGTATTACACCAGCATGTCCTGGGAGGGCGCGGCGCACGCGCTCAGCGCATTCGGCTGCGCCTTCATCGGCGTGCGTCTGCTGTTTGCGGGCACCATCACGCGCTTTGGCGGCTTCCGCGTGGCGCAGGTGTCGTTCCTGGTTGAGGCGGCGGGTTTGCTGCTGCTGTGGCTGGCGCCCAATCCCACCGCCGCGCTGCTGGGCGCCGCGCTGACGGGCTGCGGCTTCGCGCTGGTTTTCCCGGCGATTGGCGTGGAAGCGGTGGCGCGTGTGCCGGCCGGCAGCCGTGGTGCGGCGCTGGGCGCGTACTCGGCATTCCTGGACTTGGCGCTGGGCGTAACCGGCCCCGTCGCCGGGTATATCTCCAGCGGCTACGGCTATCCGTCGATCTTCCTGTCCGCCGCGCTGGCGGTGCTGATCGGCTTCATGATCGCGTTTGGCCTGCAACGGCACGCCAATCGGCAAGCGGCTGCCGTGTCGACGCCGGCTTCGGCAGGGTGATCGCAGCGCCCTGGGTGGGGGCGAGGCGCGCGCGGATGCGTCGTGGCGGGAAGTGGTTGGATATAACCTGAAGCTTTAAAGACATTCAATATTGATCGTTTGAATTCATATAACGAATTGTTAGATTTAGGCCTCGTCTCCACGCGCGCCCACGATTCGTTCCATGAACCTGACCTTCGACCACGTCCACAAACACTTCGGCGACCTGCCCGTTGTGGATGGCTTTACCAGCGAAATCAAGACCGGTGAACTGGTCGCCCTGGTCGGCCCGTCGGGCTGCGGCAAATCCACGCTGCTGCATCTGGCGGCCGGCCTGGAAAAGCCGACGCAAGGCAGCGTGTTGGCCGACGGCCAAGCCGTGGCCGGCCCGCATCCCAGCCGCACGCTGGTGTTCCAGGAACACGCGCTTTATCCGTGGCTGACCCTGGAAGACAACGTGGCGCTGGCGCTGGAATTCCAGAACACGCCCAAGAAGCGCGCTCGCGAAGCCGCCCGCCACTGGCTGGCGCGCGTCAGCCTTGGCGGCTTCGAACACTATTACCCCCATCAGGTGTCCGGCGGCATGCGCCAACGCGCCGCGCTGGCCCGCGCGTTCATCGCGCAGCCCAAGACGATGCTGATGGACGAACCCTTCGGTGCGCTTGACGCGCTGACTCGCCTGAGTCTGCAAGATGTGCTGCGCCAATTGATCGCCCAGGAAAAGCCCACGGTGCTGCTGGTTACGCACGATGTGGACGAAGCCTTGTTCCTGGCCGACCGCATCGTCGTCTTCAGCCCGCGCCCGGCGCGCGTGCTGCGCGAATTCAATCTGGCGCATCGCGAAAAAACGCACGACCTGTCGGACCTGGCTGCTGAAAAGCGCGAAATCCTGCGCCTGTTGGGCATCGCGGTCGACGGTTCGCAAGCGCATTCTGATCTGGCTCTGGCGGCCTGACGTCCTCTTCCATCTGTGGCGGCGCTGCGGCGTCGCCGACCTTGAATTCCCTGGAGCTCCCTCTCATGAAATTGAAGCAATGGCTGTCTCTGCCGCTGGCGGCTGCGCTGCTGGCCGCGGCCCCCGCAATGGCTGCCGAAAAATTCCGCGTGGGCTATCTGCGCGTGATGGACGACGCGCAAGCGATCGTGGCGCAAGAGGGCGGCTTCTACAAAAATGCGGGCCTGGATTCCGAACTCATCGAGTTCAAGTCAGGCACCGATCTGATCAAGGCGATTGTCGGCGGCCAGCTCGACATCGGCGTGCTGGGCTTCACCAACGCGGTGGCGTGGGCCTCCAAGGGCGCTGACCTGAAAGTGGTGGGCGGCGCGCAGCAGGGCTATCACTCGCTGATCGTGCGTGACGATTCCGGCATCAAGGACATCGCCGGCCTGAAGGGCAAGACGCTGGCATCGCAAGCCGAAGGCAGCACGGCCGACGTCGTGTTGAAGGGCGTGGTGCTCAAGCAGGGCAATCTGGGCGCAGACGACGTCAACGTCATGGGCGTGAGCCCGGCCGTGGCGGTGCAGTCGCTGGTAGGCAAGCGCGTGGACGCGGCCTTCCTGTTCGAACCCTATGACCGCATCGCGCAGCTGGTGGCGCCGGTCAAGCAGATCTATGAAGTGGGCCAAGCCTGGCCGTTCCCGTGCATGGTCGTGATCACGTCGGGCGAAACGCTGGCCAAGCGCAAGGACGACGTCTGGAAGGCGCTGGACGCGCAGAATCAAGCCATCACGCTGCTGCAAAAGGAACCGGCGCAAGCGTCCAAGCTGATCGCGTCGTACTTCATTGCCGAGCCCACGCTCAAGACGCTGACCCGTGGCGAACTGCCGCGCGAAACCGTCATTGCCGAAGCCATCAGCACGCAGGTGTTCACGCCGAAGCTGACGCAGAAGGACACCGCGCGCATGCAGGAAATTGCCGACATCCTGCAAGCCCAGGGTTCGCTGAAGACGCGCGACGGCAAGCCGTATGACGTGTCCAGCATCGTTGATTTGTCCTGGCAAGAGGCGCGCAAACTTTGAGCTCGTCTACCCGAGTGACCGGCGCCCGCAAGCATTTTGCGGGCGTTTTGGGTGTCCTGTTCATTCTTGCGTTGTGGCAGCTGGCGGCGTTCGCGTTGCCTGATTTCCTGATGCCGGGCGTGCCTGCGGTGGTTGAACGCCTGTTCGAAGACCTGGGCAAGCAATCGTTCCATCAAAGCCTGCTGGGCACCTTGGGCCGCCTGGGCGCGGGCTACGGCTTGGCGTTGGCGGCGGGCATCGGCTTTGGCCTGGTGGCTGCGGTGCTGTTCTTCTTTCGCGAAGTGCTGCGCAGCGCGATCGTCATTCTGCAATCGATTCCGTCGATTGCGTGGGTGCCGCTGTTCCTGATCGTGATGGGCTTTGGCAACACGCCCATCATCGTGGTGGTGGCGCTGTCGGCGTTCTTCCCGGCCGCGCTCAGCGTCATGAACGCCACCGAATCCGTGCAGCGCGTGCACGTGTCGGCCGCGCGCGTCATGGGCGCCACGCGCTGGGGGCTGGTCAAGCGCGTGTACCTGCCCGCCGTCATGCCCGAGCTGATCACCGGCGCGCAACTGGCGTTTGGCAATGCGTGGCGCGCGTTGATTTCGGCCGAGATGCTGATCGGCTTCGGCAAGGGCCTGGGCCGTTCGCTGGCGTATTCAGGCGAGATCGCCGACATGACCGGCGTGATGACCAACATTCTGGTCATTGCCGTGCTGGCCGCGCTGATCGATCAGTTCGTGCTTGAAAACCTCAAGCATCGGCTGCTGCGCTATCAGTACGTGTAAGCATCGGACACGCATCATGCGCCGCCTTTCCCTTGCTCTGCTGACCGCATGCGCCTTGCTGACCGGCATGGCGCATGCGCAACCCGCTGGCTTTGCCGCCGCGAAAGCGCGCGGTGAGTTGGTGGTGGGCGTGCCGTATCTGGCCCCGCCTCCCGTGGCGGGCGCAAAGATCCGCACGCCCGATGGGCTGGACGCAAACATGGCCGACAAGCTCGGCCAGAGCCTGGGGCTGCCGGTGCGCTTGCATCAGGTGGCCGCGGCAGACGCGGCCGCGGCCTTGTCCGCAGGGCAGGTGGATGTGGTGCTGGCGGATAGCGCCGCCGGCCAACCGCAAGCCGTGGCAGTGCAGCCCACGGGCTACGGCACGCGGCCCAAGGCCGTTATCCGCAGCGACACGCGCTGGCGCAAGCCGTCTGATGTGCAAGGCCGCAGCGTCTGCATGGCCGAAGCGGCTACTGATGCCCGCAAGCTCGCCGAGAGTTGGGGCGCGGTGGTGCGCACGTACCGCGTGCCGTCGGATGCATTGGTCGCGGTGCGTGAAGGCGCGTGCGATATCGGTCTGGTGGACGACACCGTCTGGGAACCGCTGGTGCGCTTTCCCGAATGGAAAAAATTCTCTTCGACCTTGGCTCCCGATGGCGCGCGCCGCGATCGCGTATGGCTGCTACCCGCCCATGACGCCGCGGGCCGCGCCTGGCTGGCGGACGAAATGCGGGCCTGGGATCGCGCGGGCGCCTGGAAAGCGATGACGGCGAAATGGGCGCGCGACGTCGCCTTCGACGTCTATCTGGACCAGGAAGTCCCCGACTGCCACGGCTAGAGACGCGCGTGCGCCAGCACTTACAATGCCGGGCATGACGCACACGTTGACCGCTCCTTGCTCGTATCAGGAAGACATCAAGAAAAGCCGCTTTGTCGGTTACGCCGCGCCGGTCGCCACGGTGGACGAGGCGATGCGATTCTTTGCCGAGCGCAGCGACCCCGAAGCCACCCACAACTGCTGGGCCTACCGCATCGGGCAGGAATACCGATTCAACGATGATGGCGAACCCGGCGGCACGGCCGGCCGTCCCATTCTGCAAGCCATCGAAGGGCAGGACATGGACCGCGTGGCGGTGCTGGTCGTGCGCTGGTATGGCGGCATCAAGCTGGGGGCGGGCGGCTTGGTGCGGGCCTACGGCGGCTGCGCCGCAAATTGCCTGCGTCTGGGCGAACGCACCGAAATCGTGGACCTGGCAACCGTGACCTGCACGTGCGGCTTTGCGGAACTGGCGCTGCTGAAGTCGCGGCTGGCGCAGGCGGGCGCGGTGGTGCTGCAGGAAGATTTCAATGAAGAGGGCGTGGCGCTGTGCTTCGTGGTGCCGCGCACTGCGGTAAGTGACCTGGAGGTCACCGTCGCCAACATCACGCGGGGGCGCTCGGCCTGGGAACTGGTGTCGTGACCCGGACCTGAATGAATCCCGCGCAACAATGAAAAGGGGCCCGCTGTGGGGCCCCTTAGTTGTTTACGCGTTCTGGCTGTCTTGCGCCGCGGCGATTTCCTGGTGGACCTTTTCCATGTCCACTTCCTTGATCTTGGCGAGCAGCTCGTTCAGCTGGCCGCCCGACAAGGCGCCGGGTTGCGAGAACAGCAGGACCTTCTCACGGAAGACCATCAGCGTGGGGATCGAGCGGATACCCAGGGCGCCGGCCAATTCCTGCTCAACGTCAGTGTTCACCTTGGCGAACGTGACGTCGGTGTGCTCGGTCGCGGCTTGCTCGAACACGGGAGCAAAACCACGGCAGGGGCCACACCAGGGAGCCCAGAAGTCGACGATCAGGGTGCCGTCGGGGGTGATGGCGTCCTGGAAGCTGTCTTTGGTGAGTTCAACAATACTCATTTTGTATCCTTGCCGCGATGCACGGCGCAAAAGGCGGTGTCAGAGATTCAGGGTGTGCCTGCCCCGGACCTGATTCGGCGACGCTTGATGTGCCACGCGCTCTGTCGGTAATAGTAGAGCCGTCGATAGCTGCGTCGCAATGGTTAGCGCTATGGAGAGCGCAGTCAGCGGTGCTTTAGACCGCGGTTTTTGTGGAGACGCCGGCGTCGTTCTTCAACGACGCGACAATTTCGAAGGAGCGCAGGCGGTCGGCGATGTCGAAGAAGTCGGACACGATCATGACTTCGTCGGCTTCCGTTTCGGCCACCAGCGCTTCCAGACGGCGCTTGACGGTATCGGGTCCGCCCACGATGGACGCGCCCAATCTTTGATTGACCGCTTCACGCTCCCATTCGTTCCACAAACCGTCCATATTCTCGACCGGCGGCTGCAATTGCAGGCGGTGGCCGCGCACGAGCGACAGGAATTTCAGCTGCTGCGTGGTGGCCTGGCGCTGAGCGGCCTCGTCGGATTCCGCCGCCACCACCGGCACGCCGATCATGGCGTACGGGCGGGCCAGTGTGGCCGATGGCTTGAACAGATGCCGGTACAAGCGCATTGCCGCCATGCCCTCGGGCGAGAAGTGCCCCGCAAACGAGAAGGGCAGACCCAATTCCGCGGCCAGACGGGCGCTGAAATCACTGGAGCCCAGCAGCCAGATCGGAATATCCAGGCCTTCGCCGGGAATGGCGCGCACCGGCTGTCCCGGGCGTGACGCCGCCAGGAAGCCGCGCAATTCCTCGACCAGCGCCGGGAACTCCAGGCCACTGCGGGGGCCGCGGCGCAGCGCGTGCTGGGTCGCACCGTCGCTGCCGGGCGCACGGCCCAAGCCCAGGTCGATACGTCCCGGGTACAGCGTTTCCAGCGTGCCAAACTGTTCGGCGATGACCAGCGGCGCATGGTTGGGCAGCATGATGCCGCCAGACCCGACGCGCAGCGTGCTCGTATGGCCTGCAACGTGGCCAATCAGCACCGCCGTGGCGCTGGAGGCCACGCCATTGATGTTGTGATGCTCGGCCAGCCAGAAGCGCTTGTAGCCCAAGCGTTCAACGTGCTGCGCCACCGCCACGGTATTGCGGAAGGCGTCAGCCGCATCGCGGCCCTGAACAATCGGGGCCAGGTCAAGGACCGAGAACGGAATGCGGGCGAGGGCGCTCATGCGGACACCTCAGCGTGCAAGGCGTGACAGGGCGGCAGTGCGGGGGCAAATCGGGTAAGGCGCAAGGTGGACTCCATATACCGTGATACATGGGGAGTGTATCGGCGAAATCAAGCTGAACCGGCAGCAACCTTGTGGGCGGGCGGGTTGTATTGGCTGAGACTATCTTGATGATTGCCTGCGCTGATCGGCCCCGCGCGCGCGCAATAAAAAAGCCGCCACGGCCATGCCGGGCGGCTTTCGTTGCGAGCAGACGCCGCTTATTCCGGGAAGAACGCGTAGCGGATCACGAACAGCACCGCCACCAGCCACGTGGCCGGATGCACGTCGCGGACCTTGCCCGTGGCGGTTTTCAGCACCACGTAGCTGATGAAGCCGAAGGCAATGCCGTTGGCGATGGAGTACGTGAAAGGCATGACCAGCGCCGTCAGGGCGGCCGGCGTGGCTTCGGTGACTTCGTTCCAGTCGATGTCGATCAGCTCGCGCATCATCAGGCCGGCCACATAGAGCAGGGCGGGGGCGGTGGCGTAGGCCGGCACGGCGCCGGCCAACGGCGAAATGAACAAAGCGGCCAGGAACAGCAGGGCGACGACCAGTGCGGTCATGCCGGTGCGCCCGCCTGCCTGCACGCCCGAGGCGCTTTCCACAAACGCCGTCGTGCTGCTGGTGCCCAGTGCGGAGCCTGCGACGATGGCGGTGCTGTCGGCGAACAGGGCGCGGCCCAAGCGGTTGGGCTTGCCTTCCGGCACCAGGCCGGCGCGCTTGGCCACGCCCACCAGCGTGCCGGTGGCGTCGAACACTTCCACCAGCACGAACACCAGAATCACGTGGACGAAACCGCTGTGCAGCGCGCCCATGATGTCCAGCTTCAAGAACGTGGGCGCCAGGCTGGGCGGGGCCGAGAAGATGCCTTTGAACTCGTTGTAGCCCATCGCCATCGACAACACCGTCACGACGATGATGCCGATCAGGATGGCGCCGCGCACGCGCAGCGCGTCCAGCGACGCGATGATGAAGAAGCCCAGAATCGCGAACAGCGGGCCATGCGTTGTCAGGTTACCCAACGAGACCTTGGTGGCCGGGTGGGCAACGACGATGCCGGCGCTGGACAGCGCGATAATGGCGAGGAACAGCCCGATGCCCGCGGCAATGGCGCTGCGCAGCGAATGCGGAATGCCCTTGACGAGCCATACCCGTATGCCCGATATCGTCAGGATCAGGAAGATTACGCCCGAGATGAACACGGCGCCCAGCGCCTGTTCCCACGTGTAGCCCATGGTCTTGACCACGGTGAAGGCGAAGAACGCGTTCAGGCCCATGCCCGGCGCCATGCCGATCGGCCAGTTGGCGATCAGCGCCATCACCAGCGAGCCCAGCGCGGCGGCCAGGCAGGTGGCGACGAAGACCGCATCGCGGTCCATGCCGGTGGACGACAGGATGTCCGGGTTGACGAAGATGATGTATGACATCGTCAGGAAGGTCGTCAGACCGGCCACGATCTCGGTGCGCGCGGTAGTCCCGTGTTCACGCAGCTTGAATAGCTTCTCCAGCATTCGAGTCCCCAATGGGTTTGCAGGCTTATAGGTTGTTGTGGGCGGCGGCCGGAGGGCCTCCGCAATTTTGAAACAGGCGTATTTTCGCATCAGTTGTAAACTCTGCCGCCATGATTATTCTCGGCTTTGAAAGCTCCTGCGACGAAACCGGTGTCGCAGCCGTTTGTACGGAACGAGGTCTGCTCGCGCACGCGCTGCATACCCAGATCGCCATGCACCAGGAATATGGTGGCGTGGTGCCGGAACTTGCCTCGCGCGACCACATTCGCCGCGTCGTCCCCTTGACCCGTCAGGTGCTGGAAGAGGCAGGCCTGCAAATGTCGGACATCGGCGCCGTGGCCTATACGGCCGGCCCGGGCCTGGCGGGCGCGCTGCTCGTGGGCGCGAGCGTTGCGCAGTCGTTTGCGTGGTCTCGCCATCTGCCCGCCATCGGCATCCATCACCTGGAAGGGCATCTGCTGTCGCCGATGCTGGCCGACCCGCGGCCCGACTTTCCCTTCGTGGCGCTGCTGGTGTCTGGCGGCCACACGCAACTGATGCGGGTGGACGGCGTGGGCCGCTACGAATTGCTGGGCGAAACGCTGGACGACGCCGCAGGCGAAGCCTTCGACAAGTCGGCCAAGCTGATGGGCCTGGGCTACCCCGGCGGCCCCGCGTTGGCCAAGCTGGCGGGCCAGGGCGACGCATCGCGCTTCGAGCTGCCCCGGCCGATGCTGCACAGTGGTGACTTGGATTTCAGCTTCAGCGGTTTGAAAACGGCTGTGCTGACGCGGGTCAAGGCGGCGGAAAAGGCGGGCGGGCTGGACGACCAGACCCGCGCCGATCTGGCGGCGGCCACGCAGGGCGCAATTGTGGATGTGCTGGCGGCCAAGGCCATCAAGGCGCTGAAGCAGACCGGGCTGCGCCGGCTGGTGGTGGCGGGCGGTGTAGGCGCCAATCAGCTGCTGCGCGCCAAGCTGGCCGCGGCCCTCAAGCCGTTGCGCGCCCAGGCGTACTTTCCCCCGTTGGAACTGTGCACCGATAACGGCGCGATGATCGCCTTTGCGGCGGCCGAGCGAGTCAAGGCGGGCTTGGTGACGCTGGACCCGGATGCGCACAGCTTTACGGTCAAGCCACGCTGGGACTTGGCGGATATCGCTTAGCCGTCGGTGAAGGCAGTCGGCAAAGGCAGTAGGCAAAGTCAGTAGGCAGACGCATCCGGCAAACGCAGTCGGCAAACGCATCCGGCAAACGCATCCGGCAAGCGCATCCGGCAATAAAAAAAGGCGGCCAGGCCGCCTTTTTCATCGAAAAGCGCGTCTCGGAAGACCGCTTATTTTTTCTTGCCGCCGCCAATTTTGCTTTCGGTGCCTTGCACCAGGCGCGTGATGTTGGCGCGGTGGCGGTAGAACAGCAGAACGCCGATGACGGCCAGCGCGATGCCCATGGCGGGCTGGGCATACCAGGCCAGGCCTGAACCGAACACGTAATACACCGGCGCAAAGAACGCCGCCACCAGCGAGGCCAGCGAGGAATAGCGGAAAAAGATGGCAATGATCAGCCAGGTGGCCGCGGTGGCCACGGCCAGCCAGGGCTGAATCGCCACCAGCACGCCCAGCGCCGTCGCAACGCCCTTGCCGCCCTTGAAGCCCAGGAATACGGGGTACAGGTGGCCGACAAAGGCGGCCAGCGCCACCAGGGCCAGGCCAGCCGGAGCGATGCCGGGGGCCAGCTGCTCAGCCAGCCAGATCGCGAACCATCCCTTGGCGGCGTCGCCCAGCAAGGTCAGCGCAGCCGCCGTCTTGTTGCCGGTGCGCAGCACGTTCGTGGCGCCAGGGTTCTTGGACCCGTAGCTACGGGGGTCTTGCAGCCCCATCAGCTTGCTGACGACTACGGCGAACGGCACGGAGCCGATCAGGTAGGCCAGCAGGATGAGCGCAGCGGTGAACGCCAGGGAGGGTTCGGTAATCGCCATGGAAAGGGAGTCCGTTGTTGTCGTAATGGCGCGGATTCTACCGCGCCCGGGGGCGGCCCTGGGTACGGGTTATCGAGCGTGGCGTCGGCGCCCGCTTGTCGCAGGCAGTCATACAGGGTCCGGCTGCGGACGGTACAATCCGACACGTCCACGCGCGTTTTATTTTCTTTCGGATGCACAATGCGAATTCTGGTTTCGAACGATGATGGTTACTCAGCCCCTGGGCTTGAAGCGCTGGTTGCCGCGCTGGAAGGCCTGGGCGATCTCACCGTCGTTGCGCCCGAGACCAACCACAGCGGCGCCTCGAACTCCCTGACGCTGAACCGCCCCTTGTCGGTGCGTACGGCGTCCAACGGCTTCATCGCGGTCAACGGCACGCCGTCCGACTGCGTCCACGTGGCGCTGACGGGGCTGATGGATACGCGGCCGGATCTGGTCGTGTCCGGTATCAACAACGGCGCCAACATGGGCGACGACACGCTCTATTCGGGCACGGTCGCCGCGGCTAGCGAAGGCTATCTGTTCGGCATCCCGGCCATTGCGTTTTCGCTGGCCGAGAAAGGCTGGGAACACATCGACTCCGCTGCGCGCGCCGCCCGTCTGGTCGTCGAACGCCATCTGGCCAAGCCCCTGGCCGCGCCCGTCTTGCTGAACGTCAACATCCCCAACCGCCGCTTCGACGACCTGCACGGGTTCGCCGTCACTCGGCTGGGCAAGCGGCATCCGTCGCAGCCCGTGGTGCGCACCACCACGCCGTACGGCGATACCGTTTACTGGATCGGCCCCGTAGGCTTGGCGGCCGACGCCACCCCCGGCACGGATTTCCACGCGGTGGAGCAGGGCATCGTGTCGGTGACGCCGCTGCGGCTGGACCTGACGCAGCACAGCCAACTGGATGAAATCCGCACTTGGGCAGAGCCGCTATGCGTAAACGCGTAAGCCAACCTGACGTGTCCCAGGCCGTGCCAGGCCGGCCCAGCCCGGTCCGCTACGACTCAGGCCGCCTCGGCCCCGGCATCACGGCCACGAACAGCAACACGCGTATCTCTGCGCCGACGTTGCAGCGTCCAGCGCAAGCACCTGTGCCTGCCGCCGGCAGCAACCTGGGCTTGAACTCTGACCGCTTGCGCCAGGCCATGGTGCAGCGCTTGCGCGGGCAGGGCATCAGCGACGAACGCGTGCTGAACGCCATGTCCGCCGTGCCGCGCCATCTGTTCGTGGACGAGGCCTTGGCCAGCCGCGCTTATGAAGACGCGGCGCTGCCCATCGGCCATTCGCAAACCATCTCGCAACCGTGGGTCGTGGCGCGCATGATTGCCGCCGCCTGCGAAGACCGCGCACCCACGCGCGTGCTGGAAGTGGGCGCCGGTTGCGGCTACCAGGCCGCGGTGCTGGCGCAGTTCGTGCGCGAGGTCCATTCCATCGAACGTATCCGCGGGCTGTACGAGCTGGCGCGCGAGCATCTGCGCGCCTTGCGGCTGACCACCAGGATTCGCCTGATCTATGGCGATGGCACCTTGGGCCTGCCCGGCGTGGCGCCGTTCGATGCTATCGTTGTGGCTGCCGCTGGCCTGGCCATTCCGCAAGCGCTGCTCACGCAGCTTGCGCCAGGCGGACGCCTCATCGCCCCGGAAGGGGGCACGAACCAGCGCCTGGTGCTGATCGAACGCACGGGCGCGGCCAGCTGGAAAAGAACTGAATTAGAGGCCGTGCGCTTTGTGCCGCTACGCGCCGGAATACAATCTTGAGCAAACAGGAGAAACGTATGCTCAACGGGCAGTCGCAACTGACCGCTATGACTATGGGCGCGTCCATGACGCGCCTTCGCCGTCCGCTTTTTATTGCGGGGGCACTCAGCCTGGCCATATTGGCGGGCTGCGCATCAAAAGGAACTCGCGCTCCGGTGGTCGACATGACCGGCGGGCAACCTGCACCGACGGCAGCGCCCGGTGGCAGCTATGTGGTCAAGCCGGGCGACACGCTCTACAAGATCGCCCGCGCCAACAATGTGGACATGGAAAGCGTCAAGCGCTGGAACAACCTTAGCGATCCCAACCAGATTTCGGTTGGCCAGGTGTTGAAGATGTCGGCCGGCAGCGGCGGTGGCGCGCAGTCGGCGCCCATTGCCAGCGCCAAGCCGCAGCCGCGTCCTCTGGATCAGCAGCCCGACGCGCCGGTCGCGTCGTTGCCGCCTCCGGATGCCACGCCCGCGCCAGCGCCAGCTCCCGTTGACACCAAGCCCGCCCCGCGCGCGGCAGACGCCAACGTCATCAACTGGGCATGGCCCGCCAATGGCTCGATCGTGCAGACGTTCAACGCCAGCAGCAAGGGTATCGATATCTCCGGCGCGCTGGGTGACCCCGTCACCGCCGCAGCCGATGGCCTGGTCAAGTACAGCGGCAACGGCGTGCGCGGCCTGGGCAACCTGATCATCGTTGAACACCAAAACGGTTTCATCACCGCCTATGCGCACAACCGCGCCTTGCTGGTGAAGACGGGCCAGAACGTCAAGCGCGGCGCCAAGATCGCCGAGCTCGGCCAAAGCGACACCACGTCGCCGCGCCTGCACTTCGAGATTCGCCGCCAAGGCACGCCGGTTGACCCGATGCAGTACCTGCCCACCAAATGACGCCCACCCTGGTATTCGACCTTGAAACCATCCCCGATGCCGATGGGCTGCGCAAGCTCAACGGCTGGGGGCCCGAGGTCCCTGACCAGGAAGTGGTCGAGCGCGCGCTGACCGCGCGCCGCGAGGCCGTCGGACACGACTTCCTGCCGCTGCATCTGCACAAGGTGGCGGTGGTGGGCTGCGTGTTTCGCGACGACCAGGGTTTCCGCGTCAAGACGCTGGGCCAGCCTGATGATCCCGAAGCCGCCTTGCTGGCCGGCTTCTTCAAGACCATCGAACGCTACACGCCCAAGCTGGTGAGCTGGAACGGCTCGGGTTTCGACCTGCCCGTTCTGCATTACCGCAGCCTGATCCTGGGCGTGCCTGCGCCGCGCTATTGGGACATGGGCGAAGAAGACCGCGACTTCAAGTTCAACAACTACATCGCCCGCTATCACACGCGCCATGTGGATTTGATGGACGTGCTGGCCAAGTACAACGGCCGCGCCAACGCGCCGCTGGATGACCTGGCCAAGCTGTGCGGCTTTCCCGGCAAGCTGGGGATGGACGGCAGCAAAGTGTGGGAAGCCTGGAACACGGGCCGCGCCGACGAAGTCCGCGCCTATTGCGAAACCGATGTCGTCAACACCTGGCTGGTCTATTGCCGCTTCCGCTTTTTGCGCGGCGAGCTTGACCGCACGGGCTACGACGCCGAAGTTGCGCTGGTGCGCGACACGCTGTCGGCTAGCGATGCGCCGCATTGGAAGGAATACATGGCGGCGTGGGACGCGACCTGATCCGCTTGCGGACGAGGTCGGCAACACGAAGCGCGGGGCCGTCATGGCCCCGTCTTCACGTCTGGCGCAGGCGCAATCGACTGAAACATGGTCGGCAGGCACGAAACCTGGTTGAAACCGGGCGCACCGCACAATGGCCTCGCTTTCTTCACTTTCAGGAGACACACATGTCCCGATTCGCGATTCGCACCAATTTGGCCGCTCTTGCATTTGTCGCCGCGACGAGCGGTCTGGTGGCGGGCTCCGCCGTGGCCGCACCGCCGCCTCCCGCTGACGGCGGCCCCGCTGCCATGCAGCACCACGGCCCGCGCGGCGAGTTCCATAAGGGCATGCGCGACGGTTTGTTCATTCCCGGCCTGGGCCCCGTGTCCAAGGCGCAAGTTGACCAGCTGAAGCTCGACGACAAGCAGCAAGCTTTGTTCAAGACCGCGCAGGACGGCCAGCGCAGCCTGCATGAAGCCATGCGCGCGGCCGGTGGCAAGCGCCATGATCTGCTGAAGGCGCAACTGGACAGCAACAAACTGGACCCGCGTGCGCTGGCCACGCAATCCGAGCAGTCGCGTGACCAATTCAGCACGCAGGCCAAGCAGGTGCGCGACCAATGGCTGGCCGTTTGGGACAGCCTGAACGACACCCAGCGCGGCCAAGTGACGAAGATCGTCAAGGAACGCGAAGCCAAGATGCAGGAACGTCACGCCAAGATGGAAGAGCGTCACGGCAAGGGCCGCGGTGGTCTGCCCCCGCCGCCGCCTGCCGGTGACGTTCCCCCGCCGCCTCCGCCCGCAGCGAACTAAGCCCGCAGGCACCCGCTGCCTCACCACTGGGCAAAGTAAGCCCGCCGCCCGCCGCCCGCCGCTGCTTGAACGGCAGCGGGCAACGCCCGCCCAGCCCCGGTCATGCCCCACGCGTGCCGGGGCTTTTTTATCGGCCCCGCGGCCACCCCCTCATTCGCACCGGGTACGGTATCCCGCCTATGAACCACGTTGGCGCGGATTCCCCGTTTTGATGCATCAGCCATCATCGCCACGCCGCCGCTCGCACGATTCTGGTGCATGGCCGCAAAGATTCAACGCGCTGCAAGCCGTTTGTCACCCCGCTGAAACCTGGCACGGACATTGCTTCATGGAAAGAGAGCCGGTAACCACCGCTGCAAAGCCGGTCAGATGGATGCGCCACAGGCCGTCCTCCTCCTCGTTAAATCCGATCAGGACTCCGCACCATGAAGAAGACGTTGCTAGCCTTGCCTTTTGCGCTTGCCGCTTGTTTCGCCTCGACGGCTCAGGCCGAACCCACCGATCTGGGGGGCGGTTTTTCGCTTAGCGGTAACGCCACCATCGCCAGCGACTACCGTTTCCGCGGCTACTCCCAGACCGACTTCCGGCCTGCCGCGCAATTGGGCGTTGACCTGACCCATAGCTCGGGCTTCTACCTGGGTAACTGGAACTCCAACGTGTCCAATTTCGTCTTCACCGACGGCAACCTGGAAATGGACTTCTACGGCGGCTGGAAGGGCGACGTCGGCGGCGGCTTCACGCTGGACGCCGGGGTGCTGCACTACTACTACCCGGGATCGAGCTCGCCCAAGGGTGGTAACTACAACAACACCGATCTTTATTTGGGCGCGTCCTACGGCAACTACTCGCTGAAGTATTCGTACACGCCCAGCGACTTTTTCAGCACGCCTGACAGCAAAGGCACCTGGTATCTGGATGGCACCGCCACCTTTGACCTGGGTGATGGCTGGGGCTTGCTGGGCCACTTGGGCTATCAGAAGCTGAAGAACCAATCGAACATGGACGGCGACTCCATCGGCCATTACGTCGACTACAAAGTTGGCGTCACGAAGGACTTGAAGGGCTGGGTGCTGGGCCTGGCGGCAGTGGGCGCCACCAAGGACAACTGGCTGCCCACCAAGTACGGCCATCCGTCCGGCCGCCTGGGCGCCGTCTTCTCGGTATCGCGCTCGTTCTGATGTGAAATCCGTGGAGGCGCTTTCATCGGCGTCGACCTTTGGGGGGATTGATGGAGACTGCCTGATGGGGCAGTCCCCTTCAATTCCCCTTTTTTTATGCGGATTGCGCGCATCCGGTTTGCGGGAATCCCGATAATTGCCTTTAATGGTCGCGGCCGCGACGCCGCGCACACGCGTTTTGCGCGGCATCGATGCATGTCCGCCACCGTGGCGGCAGGCTATTCAAGGAGCTTCGAGCGCAGTGACCATCGATTTTGAAGAATCAATCAAGCCATTTTCCTGGACGGAATATGAAGGCAGCTATTCGGTAACCCTCACCGTGGGGGAGTACAAGGCCGAAGTCTTCAGGCGCAGAAGGGAAGAGGGCTTTTTGGGTACCGGCTACGACTGGGTGTCGTTGGCGCTGGTCTTCCTGAACGAGAAGATGCCCGAACTTTCTGATCAGATCGATTTTGATCCCGAAGCCGATACCTTCTGCGCGTATTCGGAAGATAGCGACGCGCTCAAGGCGTTTAGCCTGGCATTCAAGGCCGCGTGCGAAGACTGGCGCCTGGTGCAAGATTTGTTTTCACGCGCCGAGCTGGATTGATTTTTCGAAGCGGGCCAGTCGAATGGGGCAGCCGAATATTTCGATGATTGAAACTCGCTTGTTGCGGCAGTTCGTCGCCGTTGCCGAAACCTTGCATTTCAATCGCGCGGCGCAGCGCCTGCACATGGCGCAACCGCCGCTTAGCCAGGCCATACGCCGTCTGGAAAGCGAGATTGGCGCAACCCTGTTCGAACGCACCAACCGCAGCGTGGCGCTGACACCGGCTGGCGCCGCGTTCCTGGAATCGGCCCGCCGTATTCTTGATTCGCTGGAGGAAGGCGTGGCGCACGCGCGGCGTGTGGCGCAGGGCATGGACGGGCATCTGACGCTGACGTTCATCAACATCTCGCCTTACGCGTCGCTGCTGCGCGCGCTGCGTGATTTTCGCAGCGGCTACCCGGCCGTCGCATTCACGCTGCAAGAGGCCACCACGCAGGAACAGGTGCTGGCGCTGGAGGCCGGCCGGGCAGATATCGGCTTCATGCGCGCGCCGGGCGCCACCACGCCCAGCCTGCAATTCGAGACCCTGCTAAGCGAGCCCATCCACGTGGCATTGCCGGCGGAGCACCCGCTGGCTGCCGCCGGTGTGGTGGAGCTGGCTGCATTGAAGGACGAGCCCTTTGTGGCGTCGCCGCGGCGGCTGGGGCAGGGCTTTCACGATCAGTTGATTCAGCTGTGCCAAGCGGCGGGTTTCGTTCCACGCGTGGCGCAAGAGGCTCGGCAGTTGCAAACGGTGGCCGCGCTGGTGTCGGCGGGCTTTGGCGTGGCGCTGTTGCCCGCGTCGCTGGCCCAGCCGGGGCGGGGCGATATCGTGTTCCGGCCCATTGCGGTGGATGCGCCTGCGCCGATGCAGCATCTGGATCTGCTGATGGCGTGGAACCCGGGCCAGGTGTCTCCCGTGCGCGACCGCCTGATCGACACGATTCGTCAGATCAAATAAGACTTTTAGCGTCTTATTAGCTAATAAATAATATATTTTACGGCCTGAGGGCGTTTCCCTAAGCTCGGCTTTCCTGTTGCTGAGTCGGAATGCTCCATGCCTGTTGCTGTCTATTTGTTCTCCGTCTGCACGTTTGCATTCGGCCTGTCTGAATTTGTGGTGGCGGGGCTTGTGTCTGCCATGGCCGATGGCTTGCACACCCGCATCGAAGCGGTGGGCAGCGCCATCGCCGCCTATGCCTTTGGCGCGGCCATTGGCGCACCCTTGATTACGGCGCTGGTGTCCCATTGGCCAGACCGCCGCATTCTGGGCTGGGCGATGGCCGTGCTGGCGTTGGGCAGCGCGTTGATGAGCGTGTCCGCAACCCTGCCCATCTTGCTGGTCGTGCGCTTCGGCGTGGGGTTGGCGCATGGCGTGTTCATGGCGGTAGCGTCCGATGCGGCCACCCGGCTGGTGGACGAGGCGCGCGCCGGCCGGGCGGTGGCCGTGGTGTGGATCGGCCTGACGCTGGCGCTGGCGTTGGGCGTGCCGCTAGGCACTTTCCTGGGCAGCGTCTGGTCCTGGCGCGCGGTCTTTGCCGCCATCGGCGTGCTGGCGCTGGTCGGGATGGCGGGCTTGTGGTGGTGCATGCCCGCTCGCGACGCCGGCGCGCAATCGCCGCAACACCGGCCCAGCGCCTGGGCGGGTTTGCGGGCCATCGCCCACCCGCGCATGCTGATGACGGCGGGGGTGGGCGCGCTGGTCAGCGTGTCGACGTTCTGCTTCTTCACCTTCATTTCGCCTTATCTGCTGCAAATCTCGGGGGCAGACGTCACCTGGCTCAGCACCGCGATGCTGCTGTTCGGCCTTTTCTCCATTGCCGGCAACCTGCTGGGCGGTTACCTGGTCGACAAGATGGACCCGGACCGCGCCGCGCTGCTGGCGCTGACGGGGCTGGCCGCCACCTTGCTGGGGCTCTACCTGGCCAGGCATTCCGCCTGGATGGTGGTGGCGTTGGCGGGGGCGCTGGGGCTGGTGTTCTTCTGCATCGTGACCGTGCTGACGCTGCGCCTGTTGAAGCTGGCGCAACGCCACGCGCCGCAATCCACGGCGGTGGCCGCTGGCCTGAACATTGCCTCGTTCAATTTGGGAACCGCGGTGGGAGGCGGGCTGGGCAGCCTGACGATCGCCTGGGCGGGGTTGCCGGCGCTGCCCTTGATGGGGGCGGTGGCGGCTGGGGCGGCGATGGCGGCGGTATGGCTGCAATCGTCTCGAAAGCGCCTCAGGCAAGCAGCCTGACCCCCAATGCAGGGCGCGGTGCACCGGCCCCCTCAAAGACCATTTCCGTGAAAGCCCGGAGTCCTTTTACAATCATGGGTTGCGTGTAATTCTGGACTGCGTGAGATGTCAGACGTTTTGAGTATCGAGTCCCTGGATCTGGAAGCCAGGGGGATCGCCCGCCGCGAGGGGAAAGTGGTGTTCGTGGAAGGCGCTTTGCCGGGCGAGCGGGTCACCACCGTGACGCTGCGCCGCAAGCCGTCCTATGAGATTGCGCGGGTGGACGAAGTGCTGCGCCCGTCGTCGCAACGGGTGGTGCCGCGTTGCCCGCACTTTGGCGTCTGTGGCGGCTGTGCCATGCAGCACCTGGAGCCCAGCACGCAAGTGGCCATCAAGCAGCGTTCGCTGGAAGACACCTTCTGGCACGTGGGCAAGCTGCGCCCGGCGCTGATTCTGCCGCCGTTGCAAGGCCCGACCTGGGGCTACCGCTATCGCGCGCGCCTGTCGGTGCGGGTCGTGCCGAAGAAGGGCGGCGTGCTGGTGGGCTTTCACGAGCGCAAGAGCAGCTACGTGGCCGACATGCGCGAATGCCATGTGCTGCCGCGTCACGTCAGCGACTTGCTGATGCCGCTGCGCGCGATGATCGGCTCGATGTCCGCGCCCGACCGCATGCCGCAAATTGAAGTGTCGCTGGGTGAAGGCGTGACGGCGCTGGTGCTGCGCCATCTGCTGCCGCTGACCGATGGCGACATCGCGATCCTGCGCGCCTTCGCCGCCGAGCACAACGTGCAGTGGTGGTTGCAGTCCAAGGGCCCGGACACCGTCCATCCGTTGGAGCGGGAACACGACGACACGCTGTCCTACACGATGCCGGAGTTCGGCCTGCGCATGCCGTATCGGCCCACAGACTTCACGCAGGTCAACCACGCCATCAACCGCGCGATGGTGTCGCGCGCGTTGAAGCTGCTGGACGTGCAGCCCACCGACCGCGTGGCCGACTTGTTCTGTGGCCTGGGCAACTTCACGTTGCCGCTGGCCACCCAAGGCCGCGAAGCCGTGGGCGTGGAAGGCAGCAAGGCGCTGACCGACCGCGCGTTTGACGCCGCATCGCGCCATGGCTTGGGCGACCGCACCAGCTTCGCCACGCTGAACCTGTTTGAAGTGGATGCGCATTGGCTGCGCAGCCTGGGTTACTTCGACCGCATGCTGATCGACCCGCCGCGCGAAGGCGCGCACGCCGTGTCGCAGGCGCTGTCGGAATTGTCGGCGGAAGAACGGCCGCGCCGCATCGTCTACGTGTCCTGTAACCCGGCCACGCTGGCGCGCGACGCCGCCATCCTGGTGCATGAAGGCGGCTATGTTTTGAAGAGCGCCGGCGTGATCAACATGTTCCCGCACACGGGCCACGTGGAATCCATCGCCGTGTTCAAATCGCTGGATGCGGCGGGTGTTGCGGAAGTGAAGGAACGCGCCCGTCAGCGCGCCATCCAGGCCGCGGCTGATGCCATCGCGGCGGAAGAAGCCAAGGCTGCTGCAGCGGCGGAGAAGGCGGCGTCCAAACAAGCGGCGACGGATGCGTATCACGCACGCGTTGCGGCGGAAGCGGAACAGGCAGAGCAGGCTGAACAGGCCGAACAGCCCCCGGGCGAAGCGCAAAGCTAGTCCCAAGCAATCGGGCCGGTCGCAACGCCGGCCCGTTTGCTCCGGCCTGTTTGCTCCGGTCCGTTTGGAGTTTGATGCGTCTGAGCCGGCAGGCCTTGGTGGCTTGCCGACGCGTCTGCGCTGACGCCTCTTAGTGCGACTGCCCCAGGTTCTCAAGAATCGGGCAATCCGGCCGGTCGTCGCCATGGCAATGCTGCGCCAGATGCTTGAGCGTGGCCGCCATGTCGCGCAGGGCTTGCGCCTTGCGCTCCAATTCCTCTACGTGTTCCAGCGCAATCCGTTTGACGTCGGCGCTGGCGCGGCTGCGGTCCTTCCAAAGCGCCAGCAGCTCGTTCATCTGCTCCACGGAAAAGCCCAGGTCCCGCGCGCGGCGCACGAAGCGCAGCGTGTGCAGATCATGGTCGCTATACACGCGGTAGCCCGAGTCGGTGCGCACGGCCGGGCCGATCAGGCCGATGCTTTCGTAGTAACGGATCATCTTGGCCGAAATGCCCGAGCTTTTTGCGGCTTCGCCGATATTCATCATGGGTCTCCGGTAGATCAGGCCTGCGCCGCGCGCGGCCGGAACGCCTTCAGGCGCAACGCATTACCCAGCACGAAGACGCTGGACAAGGCCATCGCGCCCGCGGCGAAGATGGGCGACAAGGACAAGCCGAACGCCGGATACAAGGCGCCGGCCGCCAGCGGAATCAGCGCGGCGTTGTAGGCAAATGCCCAGAACAGGTTCTGGCGGATGTTGGCCAGCGTGGCGCGGCTGAGCGCGATGGCGTTGGGCACACCGTGCAAGTCGTCGGCCATCAGCACCACCGACGCGGCTTCGATGGCGACGTCCGTGCCGGTGCCGATGGCGATACCCGTGTCGGCCGCCGCCAGCGCCGGCGCATCATTGATGCCGTCGCCCACGAACGCCACCTTGCGGCCGCCTTCGCGCAGCGTGCGGATGGCGTCCACCTTGCCGTCGGGCAGCACTTCGGCGCGCACCTCATCAATGCCCAGTTGGCGCGCGACGGCGTTGGCCGTGTAGCGGTTGTCGCCGGTGATCATGGCGGTCTTCAAGCCTTGCGCATGCAGCGCCGCGATGGCGGACACGGCCGACGGCTTGATCGGGTCCGTTACGGCCATCATGGCGGCGGCCTGGCCGTCGATCGCCACATAGATGGGCGTCTTGCCTTCATTGCCCCAATCCGTGGCGCGCGCGCCAAACGCACTGACGTCCACGCCGCGCTCGGCCATCAAGCGCGCGGCGCCCGCCAGCACCTTGCGGCCGGCCACGGTCGCTTCAACGCCCGCCCCGGTGATGGCGGCAAAGCCGTCGGCAGGCAGCAGTTCCATCTTGCGTTCCGATGCGGCGGCCACAATGGCCAGCGCAATCGGATGCTCTGACCGCGCTTGCACCGAAGCTACCCATTGCAGAACGTCGTTGCCGTCATGGCCCGCAGCCGGTTCCAGTTCCGTCAGCGTGGGCTTGCCCAGCGTCAGCGTGCCGGTCTTGTCAAAGGCCACCACGTTCACATCACGCAGCGTTTGCAATGCATCGCCCTGGCGGAACAGCACGCCCATGTCGGCCGCGCGGCCCGTGCCCACCATGATGGACGTGGGCGTCGCCAGCCCCATCGCGCAGGGGCAGGCGATGATCAGCACGGCCACGGCGTTCACCAGCGCATGCGAGAGCGCGGGCGAGGGCCCCAGGAAAAACCACGTCAGGAAAGTGAGCAGGGCGGCGGCCATCACGGCGGGCACGAACCAGGCGGTGACCTGATCGACCAGCGCCTGGATGGGCAAACGGGCGCCTTGGGCCGCTTCCACCATGCGGATGATGCGGGCCAGCATGGTGTCGGCGCCCGTGTGCGTGACGCGCAGCGTGAAGCTGCCCGATGTATTCAAGGTGCCGCCCGTGGCTTGCATGCCGGGCTGCTTTTCGACGGGCACCGGTTCGCCGGTCAGCATGGATTCGTCAACGTAGGACGTGCCTTCGATGATGTCGCCATCCAGCGGAATCTTTTCGCCCGGCCGCACGACGACGATGTCGCCCGTTTTTACCTTTTCGATTTCCACATCCAGCGCCTGGCCATCACGCATGACGCGCGCCGTGCGCGGTTGCAGGCCGATCAAACGTTTGATGGCGGCGCCGGTCTTGCCCTTGGCGCGCGCTTCCAGCATGCGGCCCAGCAGGATCAGCGTCACGATGACGGCGGCGGCCTCGAAGTAGACGTTGCGCGCCGCTTCGGGCAGCCAATCGGGGGCAAAGGTCGCCACCACCGAATAGCCCCACGCTGCGCCTGCGCCCAGCGCGACCAGCGAATTCATCTCGGGCGCGCGGCGCCACAGGGCCACAAACCCCTTGGTGAAGAAATGGCGGCCCGGCCAGACCAAGACCGCAGTCGTCAGCACAAACTGAAGCAGCCAGCTGTTTTGCTGGCCGATAGTGGCAAGCACCCAATGGTGCATGGCGGGAATCAGGTGGGAACCCATTTCCAGCAGGAACACGGGCAAGGTCAGCACCAGCGCCACGGTGAAGGCGCGCTGCAAGCGCTGGGCTTCGGCGTCCCGCGCTTGGGACTGGCGTTCGGCGTGGTCGTCCTGCGCGGCAATGGGCCGGGCTTCGTAACCCATCTTGATGACGGCATCGACCATCGCTTGCGGCTGGGCCGAGGACGGGTCATACGACACCAGCGCGCGTTCGGTCGCCAGGTTGACCTGAGCCTGGGCGACGCCGGGAACGTGGGTCAGGGCCTTTTCCACGCGCTTGACGCACGACGCGCACGTCATGCCTTCAATGGCGAGTTCCAACTGGGTGGTTGAGGGGCTGGCAACGCTCATGGCTGTTCTCGTTTTGGAGGGGAGCTTGCAGTTTCATCCTTCCCATCGTGGGAAGGTCAAGCGCCATTCTACGCTTGACCTTGCCATGATGGGAACGTTTAAAGTTCGCTCCATGGCGTGGAAAAAACGTCCCGCTACCCTGAAGAACTTACGGAGAAAAACGATGAGCATCGAATTCCAAGTGCCTGACATGACTTGCGGCCATTGCGTGAAGACCATCACCGGCGCCGTGAACCAGGCTGCCCCGGGCGCGACCGTTACCGTGGACCTGCCCACGCACCGCGTGACCATCACGGGGACGGACCAGGCTGACAAGGTCGAAGCCGCCATCCGCGATGCGGGCTACGAGCCGGCGCGCGTATAAGCCTGCATGCTGCACTGCTGGAAAGGCGGTTTATGATAGATCCTCTTTTCCAGCAGTTATTTGTTCATTGCAAAAAGCTATCGATCAATTTAGTTAATTAAATTTGCTTAATCGATAGCTGAGATTTATCATTCTTTCCATGGTGGTTAAACAAACCCCGCTACCCAAGGAGAGATTTGAATGCTGCAAAACCGCGAAGGCCAACGTGTTCCGAACGTAACGTTCCCCGTCCGTGAAGACAACACGTGGAAGAAGGTCACGACCGACGATCTGTTCAAGAACAAGACGGTTGTCGTCTTCTCGCTTCCCGGCGCTTTCACGCCGACCTGCTCGTCCACCCACTTGCCGCGCTACAACGAACTGGCTCCCGCGTTCTTCAACGCTGGCGTTGACAGCATCGTCTGCGTGTCGGTCAACGATACGTTCGTGATGAACGAATGGGCCAAGGACCAGGAATCGGCCAACATCACGCTGCTGCCCGACGGTAACGGCGCGTTCACCGAAGGCATGGGCATGCTGGTCGACAAGAGCGACCTGGGCTTCGGCAAGCGCAGCTGGCGCTATTCGATGCTGGTGAAGGACGGCGTCGTCCAGAAGATGTTCATCGAACCGGAAAAGGAAGGCGACCCGTTTGAAGTGTCGGACGCCGACACGATGCTGGCTCACATTGCCCCCACGGCCAAGAAGCCCGACCAGGTGGTCGTGTTCTCCAAGCCGGGCTGCCCGTTCTGCGTGGAAGCCAAGGCGCTGCTGGATGAAAAGGGCTACGCCCCGATCGAAATCCCGCTGGAAAACAAGGTCCGGGGCCGTGTGATCGGCGCTGTGTCCGGCAAGGGCACCGCTCCTCAGGTGTTCATCAATGGCGCGCTGATCGGCGGCCTGGAAGACCTGAAGGCGCACTTCGCAGCCTAAGTCGGTCAGCCAGTCTGTCAGCCGGGCAGGGGAGCATTCCCCGCCTGGCCGGCGCAACGGGGCGGCGCAAGTTCGCCGTCCCGTTGCCGCCGGGCTGAGGCTGACACGTTAAAGCCCGCCGAGTTGAAGGCCAGGCCAGGCCGCTCGAGTTTCCCTTTTTACGCACCCTTATTGCATTCCTGCTGCGGCCCGTCACGGGCGCCGCCGGACGCTGTTCGTCCCAAGGATGCGTAATAAGGCGGAACTCGCCTTTTGAATCCCTGCTACCCGCAACCTATGGGGGAACCCCAATCATGAAAACTCTGCACACCGATATCGCCGTCATTGGCGCCGGCACCGCCGGTCTGGCCGCTTATCGCGCCGCGAAGGCCGCGGGCAAGCGCGCGCTGCTGATTGAAGGCGGACCCTATGGCACCACCTGCGCCCGAGTGGGCTGCATGCCGTCCAAGCTGCTGATCGCCGCGGCCGAAGCCGCCCACAACGCCGCGCATACCGAGGCGTTTGGCGTGCACGTCAGTGGCGAGATCTCGGTGGACGGCGTGGAAGTGATGGACCGCGTCAAGCGTGAGCGTGACCGCTTCGTGGGCTTTGTGCTGGAAGGCGTCGAGAACATTCCCGCCGAAGACAAGCTGCGCGGCTATGCCCGCTTCGTGTCCGATACGGTGCTGCGCGTGGACGAGCACACTGAAGTGCATGCGTCGCGCGTTGTCATCGCAACGGGTTCACGCCCGTCGGTGCCGCCGCCGTTCCGCGCGCTGGGCGACCGCCTCGTCGTGAACGATGACGTGTTTGCGTGGGACGACCTGCCGCGCCGCGTGGCCGTGTTCGGCCCCGGCGTCATCGGGCTGGAGCTGGGGCAGGCGCTGGCGCGGCTGGGCGTGGATGTGCGCGTCTTTGGCGTCAGCGGCAGCCTGGGCGGCATCAGCGACCCGCAAGTGCGCCAGTCCGCCCGCAAGATTTTCCAGCGCGAGTTCTATCTGGACCCGGATGCCCGAGTGCTGGAAACCACCCGCGTGGGCGACGAAGTGGAAGTGCGTTACGTGACGCTGGATAACAGCGAACGTACGGAACGCTTTGACTATGCGCTGGTAGCCACGGGCCGCCGCGCGAACGTGGACGGCTTAGGGCTGGAGAACACGTCGCTGGAACTGAATGCGCACGGTGTGCCGGTGTTCGACCGCGAAACGATGCAGGCGGGCGATTCGCCCATCTTCATCGCGGGTGACGCCAATGCGGATGCGCCCTTGTTGCACGAAGCCGCGGACGAAGGCCGCATCGCGGGTGAAAACGCGGTGCGCTTCCCCGAGGTGCGCCAAGGCTTGCGCCGCGCGCCGCTGGCGGTGGTGTTCTCGGACCCGCAGATTGCCTTGGCGGGGCAGGGTTATGGCCGGTTGATCCCGGGTACGTTCGTGGTCGGCGAAGTGGATTTCAGCGATCAAGGCCGTTCGCGCGTCATGCTGAAGAACAAGGGCATGCTGCACGTGTACGCCGACATCGCGTCGGGGCGCTTCCTGGGCGCCGAAATGGTGGGGCCGAGTGCCGAACACATCGGTCACCTGCTGGCCTGGGCCGTGCAGCAGGAACTGACGGTGGCGCGCATGCTGGAAATGCCGTTCTACCACCCGGTCATCGAAGAAGGCCTGCGTACCGCGTTGCGGGATGCGGCGGCGAAGCTGGCTCGGGCGCAGGAAGCGTTGCGTAGCGAGGCGGCGGAGCAGGAAACGGTGTGATGGGTTAAGCGCGATCGTCAGCGGTGTGCTTGTGATCGCCGTATCGCGCTTCGCCCATCGCGCGAAACCCCATCACTCGGTCAAAAAAAATGCCGCGATCAAAAATCGCGGCATTTTTTCGTTCGCACAAAACCCGTCAATCGTCCGACTGCTTCTTCGGCACGGGGAACGGATTCTCGCGGTATTGCAACGTAAAGCCTGCGCGTTCGTCCTGCCCCAGTTCGCGGGCCAGGTACGGCATCGCTTGCTTGAGCCCTTCGTGCAAGGTCCACGGCGGATTGATCAGGAACATGCCGCTGCCGTGCAGGCCGTAGCCGTCAATCGTCGCCTTTTTGACGGTCAGCGTCGCGTGCAGCCAGCTCTTGACCTTCAGGTTTTCGAAATGGCGGGCCATTTCGCTGGCTTCACGGCGTTGCACCAGCGGATACCACACGGCGATCGTGCCGGTGGCGAAACGCTTGATGCATTCCTTCACCGTGATCAGGGTGCGGCGGTAGTCGTGCTTGTCTTCGTACGACGGGTCGATCAGCACCATGCCCCGGCGCGTTGGCGGCGGCAGCAGCGCTTTGACGCCTTCGAAACCGTCGTCACCGTAGATGGTCGTCTGGCGTTGCGCAGCGCGGCCCTGGTGTTCCAGGTTGACGACCAGCGTGTCGATTTCGGTCGGATGCATTTCGAACAGGCGCAGCCGGTCCGACGGGCGCATCACGTCCAGCGCCAGCCACGGCGAACCGGGGTAGCGCTTCAGGCGGCCATTGGTGTTGTAGTCGCGGATGCGGGCCACGTAGTCGGCCAGCAGCGGGGGCAGGTCTTTGGCGTCCCACAGGCGGCCAATGCCGTCGACGAACTCGGACGTTTTATTCGCCCAGTCGCCGTCCAGGTTGTACAGGCCGGCGCCGGCATGCGTGTCCACGACCCAATAGGGCGCGTCTTTTTTGTTGAAGTAATCCAGGGTGTGAACCAGGATGGCGTGCTTGAGCACGTCGGCATGGTTGCCGGCGTGAAAGGCGTGGCGGTAACTGAACACGGGGCGTTCTGCCTCAGGCGGCCGGCCGGATCGCGGCCAGCTCGTCGGTGAAAATGCCGTCAATACCCCAGTCCAGCAGCAAGCGGGCGCGTTCGGGGTCGTTGACGGTCCAGGCCGCGATCCGGTAGCCGGCGGCATGCACGGCGTCGATCAGTTCGCGGGTTGCGTCTTTCTGGTTGATGTTCAGGGCGACGCAGTCGTATTTGACCAGACGTTCGCGCCAATCGGCGGGAACCTTTTCCACCAGCAGCGCGCGCGGGATCTCGGGCGCCACTTCCAGCGCGGCTTGCAGCGCTTCTTCGGCGAACGAGGACAGCAGCGGCGGCGTGCTGGCGCCTGCCCACAATTGCTTGCAGGCCAGCGCCACGGCGGCGCCGGTTTCGGCTTCGCGGCCGGGGCAGGGCTTGATCTCGACGTTGCTGGCGATGTGGTTGGCGACCGTGTAGCGGGCGACGGCGGCAAACGTGGGCAGCGGTTCGCCGGCGTAGGCGGCCGAGTGCCAGTTGCCGAAGTCCAGTTGCGCCAGTTCGGCGTAGGTCTTGTCCGCGGCCGGGCCTTGCCCGTTCGAGGTGCGATCGACGTTGTCGTCGTGCATCAGCACCAGCACGTTGTCGCGGCTCAGCTTCACGTCGTATTCGAACATCGTGAAACCGTGCTCGGCGCCCACGCGCATGGCGGCCAGCGTGTTCTCCGGAGCCAGACGACCGCCGCCGCGGTGCGCGATGTAACGGGAATAGGGCCAGGACGGGAGTTTTGCGGTCATTTTGGTGTTGCTTGGGGTTCTTATGGACAGGGTTGCAAGGATACTCCTTCTTGGGGGGCGATTTGAGGGGAGAGCGGGCGCGGCATAGGGCACAGGCCCCGGCTCAAGACGCGGGCTCAAGACGCGGGCTCAAGCGCGGGCGCCAGTCGCAGGCGCTGCGCCGCCGGGCCATGACGGGCCGCGGCGGCGAACCAAAGCCGCTTACTTCGACGACACCTTGTCCTGCGACACGTCCATGATCATCCGGCTGGCCAGATACAGACGCGGCACGATGCTGTTGATCTGGATATATTCCGCATCATTGGAGTGCGCGCCAAAGCCGCKCAGGCCCATGCCTTCGATCACCGGGCCACGCGCCTTTAAGGCCGCAAAGGCGGCATCGGTGCCGCCGCCGCTGGCGCGGTCAACCACCTTCATGGGCAGATCCAGCTCCTGGTAGATCTTCACGCCGTGTTGCGCCAGTGCGCGGGACGCTTCGGTGGCTTCCAGCGGCGGGCGGCGCACTTCGAACTTCACGCTGACCTTGGATTCCGGCAGCAGCTTTTTCTGCACGCGCTCTTCCAGCGTGCGCGCCAGGGCGTCAAAGTCCGACACGCGCAGCGCGCGGGCGTCGGCTTGGGCGGTGGCCTGGCCAGGAATGACATTGCGGTTGGTGCCGGCCTGGGCCACCGTCCAATTCAGCTTCAGCCCGTCTTCGGGCTTGGACAGCTTGTCCAGCTGCAGCAGCTGGTGCGCCAGTTCATATAGCGCGTTCACACCGCCTTCGGGGCGGGCGCCCGCGTGCGAGGTCTTGCCTTGCACCGTCAGGTACGCCGCGCCGATGCCGCTGGTGGCCAGCGTCAGGCGGGGTTCCACGCCGCCGCCTTCAAACGAGAAAATGGCGTCCTGGTCCGCGCCCAGGCGCGTGATGGTGCTGCGGGCGCCGGGCGAGCTGATTTCCTCGTCACCATTGATCAGCACCGTCAACGTGCCGAAATCGCGGAAACCCAGCTTTTGCAGCAGCGTCAGCGTGTGGATGATGGTCGCGACCCCGTGCTTGTCGTCAGCGATACCCAGGCCGTAAGCCTTGTCGCCATCCACCCGGAACGGCTGGTCTTTCAGCATCCCGTTGCGGTAGACCGTGTCCATGTGCGCGATCAGCATGATTTTCTTGGTGCCGGTGCCCTTGAATTCGGCGTGGACCATGGGGCCGACCTTCTCGGGGGTGTCGTCCAGGCGGAACACGTCGGTGGCCGGGATGATATCCACCGTGCCGCCCAGCGCCTTCAACCGGTCGCGGATCAGTTCGGCGATGCGTTCGACGCCTTCGACGTCCTTGCTGCCGGACTCGATATTGACCAGGTCCCGCATGGTGTCGAGCATGCCCTGCTTTTGGGCTTGCGCGGCCTCGTGCACGGGGGCGACGGGGGCGGCCAGCGCGGCGTGCGCGCCGCCCAGAAAGGCCAGAGCAAGGCAGGTGCGCAGGACGTGCAGGCGGGGGGAGGTGAGTGGCATTGATCGAACCCTTTAACTGTTGCTTAGGAAAGGGGCGCCGGCGGAGGTCGCGGCGTCGGGCGGCAGCGCGTTGCGCGAGGCCAGTCCCGGCACCCAAGATACGGACGCGGAAAGGCGCCCGAAATAGGTATTTCCCGGGTTGACGGCGCCCGGGTTCCATGCGGCGGGGACAGATCCAAGGGGTTCGGAAAAATCTGAAGAGAATCTCAAGCTCCCATATGAATGAGAAATGCTAAAATCCGCCCGCTGATCCGGTAATAACCGGTATGGGAATAGGGCGAATCGACTTCGCCTTTTTTTATGCGTTTTCGTGCGGCTCTGGGTGGACACCCCCGGAGTGCGGCAACAGGGATTCCATGTTCGAATTTATTCGCAGCCATCGGCGCTGGATGCAGCTCATCCTGCTGCTTCTGATTGTGCCGTCCTTCTTCCTGGTCGGGATTCAAGGCTATGACAGCTTCATGCGCAAAGAGCCTGAGTTGGCGACTGTCGCCGGCCAGCCTATTTCGCGTGCCGAGTTTGATCAGGCTCACCGCAACCAGTTGGAGCAGATGCGTGCCCGTATGGGCGCACGCTTTGACCCGGCATTGGTCGACACCCCGGCCATGCGCGAGCGCCTGCTGAACGAGCTGATCAATCAGCGTTTGCTGGCCAACGTTGCCGTCGACAACCGTTTCACGGTGTCGGACGAAACGCTGCGCAACACCATCGCCGCCATTCCGGAAGTGCAGGACAACGGCCGCTTCTCGCCCGAGCGCTATCGCCAGGTGCTGGCGGCGCAAGGCATGTCGCCGACGTCGTTCGAAGCCGGCCTGCGCCGTGATCTGGCGGTTGCCCGCGTGCTGGAGCCCGTTGGCCAATC
Organism: Achromobacter sp. 01N37; assembly: GCF_056399725.1. Taxonomy (NCBI): domain Bacteria; kingdom Pseudomonadati; phylum Pseudomonadota; class Betaproteobacteria; order Burkholderiales; family Alcaligenaceae; genus Achromobacter; species Achromobacter sp. 01N37. The sequence continues at coordinate 182,901 of NZ_JBFTRX010000008.1, read as the reverse complement.
GGCCCGCGCGCCCGCTGAAGTGGTGGCCTCGCTGGAAACGGCGTTGACGCAGCAGCGCACGGTGCAACTGCGCCGCTTCGCCGCCGCCGACTTCCGCTCGCAAGTGACCGTTACCCCGGCCGACATCCAGGCCTGGTACGACGCCAACAAGCAGCAGCTTCAAATTCCCGAGCAGGTTCAGGTGCAATACCTGGTGCTCGACGAAGCCGCCGCCACGCAGGGCATTCAGGTCAAGGACGAAGACCTGAAGGCCTACTACGAGCAGAACAAGAACCGCTTCGGCCAGCCCGAACGCCGCCGCGCCAGCCACATCATGATCGAGCTGGCCCCCGGCGCCTCGGAAGAGGCTCGCAAGGCTGCCCGCGTGAAGGCCGACGACCTGGCTCGCCAGGCTGCCGCCGACCCGGCGCAGTTTGCTGAACTGGCCCGCAAGAACTCGCAGGACGCCGGCTCGGCCACCAACGGTGGCGATCTGGGCTGGCTGGCGCCGGGCATGTTGTCTGGCCCGCTGGAAAAGGCGATCTTCAGCCAAGCCAAGGACCAGGTGTCTGGCGTGGTCGAAAGCCCGTCCGGCCTGCACATCATCAAGGTCACTGAAATTCAGCCCGCCGCCATCAAGCCGCTGGCCGAGGTCAAGGACCAGATCACCGGCGAAGTGCGCAAGCAGCTTGCCGCCGTGCATTTCTCGGAAATGGCCAGCCAGCTGAACAAGCAGGTCTATGACCAGCGCGACAGCCTGCAACCCGCCGCCGATGCGGTTGGCCTGAAGCTGCGCACCGCCACGGGCGTCACCCGCGAAGGCCTGCTGCCCGCTGACAAGGTTGGCCCGGGTTCGGCTGCCGACAGCCCCGATGCCGAAGTGCTGGACAACCCGCGCGTGCGCCAAGTGCTGTTCTCGCCCGACGTGCTGCGTGAAAAGCAGAACTCCGGCGTGATCGAACTGTCGCCCGCCATGATGGTGGCCGTGCGTGTCGCCAACATCGAGCCGGCGCACATTCCTGCACTGGACAAGGTCACCGAATCCATCCGCGCCAAGCTGATGGACGAGCGTTCGGCCGAAGCCGCCAAGAAGGCCGGTGAAGCTGCGCTGGCGGCTGACAAGGCCAACCCGGCGGCAGCGCCGGAAGGCTTCTCGCCTGCCGTGGTCGTGTCGCGCCAAGATCCGAAGGACGTTCCGCAAGCCGTGGTGGACGCCGCCATGCGTCTGCCGTCTTCGCCGTTGCCCGGCTACGCCGGCGTGCAATCGGGCGTGGACTACACGCTGGTTCGTCTGGAAAAGATCGAAGCCGGCTCGGTGGACGCGTCCGCCAAGGAACGCCTGACGCAGCAGTTGTCGGGTGGCCTGGGCCAAGCCGAAGCGGAAGCGGTCGTGAAGATGCTGCGCGAGCAGTACAAGGTGCAGGTGCTGCCCAACGCCGCTGAAGTCATCCGCGGCGAAGCGCCGCAAGCGGCGGGCTGACCCCCCTGGGGCGTACCCGCGTGGGGCGTACCCGCGTGGGGCGTACCCGCCTGGGGCTGACTCGCCCGGGGCGTACCCGTCTGGGGCACCCCCGCCGGGGCCTGCTGATCGGCAGGCCCTAGTTCAACAGAGGCCGCAACGTCGGCCACACGTTGTCCAGCAATTGCGGCTGGGCATCCTCGTTCGGATGGATGCCGTCAGCCTGAAACATCGCCCGGTTCGTTGCGATACCTTCCATCAGGAAGGGCACGAGCCGGGCGTTTTCGTCTTTGGCGACCGCAGGGAACAGCTGGGCAAAGCGTTGCGTGTAATCGCGGCCATAGTTCGGCGGGATCTGCATGCCCACGATCAGCACTTGGGCATCCGCCTGCTTCGCCGCTTGCGTCATGGCGCGCAGGTTCTGTTCGGTCATCGACAGCGACAGGCCGCGCAAGGCGTCATTCGATCCCAGTTCCAACACCACGACAGCCGGCGCATGCTGGCGCAGCAGCGCAGGCAAGCGCGCCACGCCGCCGCTGGTGGTATCGCCGCTGATGCTGGCGTTGACGACCTGGTACTTAGGGTATTGTTCGGAAACCCGAGCGGACAGCAACGGCACCCAACCCGTGCCGCGCTTGATGCCGTATTCGGCGGACAGGCTATCGCCCACTACCAGCACGGTGCGCGATGCGGAACCCTCGGCCGCCGCGGCGGTCTGAGCGTGGGCGGGAAGCACCGTGGCGGCAATCGCCAGGGCAGACGTAAGACGCAGAAGGGAAAATAGGCGCATGGATAGCAAGAATTCGATCGAGGTGAAAGGGCTGGGCAAGCGGGTAGCCGATGCCGGCGGGACGCTGTCTATCCTGGAAGGTATTGATTTTACGGTGCAGGCGGGCAGCGCCGTGGCCATCACCGGAAGCTCCGGTTCGGGCAAGTCCACGTTGTTGGGACTGCTGGCAGGTCTTGATGTTCCCAGCATGGGCAGCGTGCACCTGGCCGGGCAGGACTTGTTCGCCCTGGATGAAGACGGCCGGGCGCGGCTGCGCGCCAATCACGTCGGGTTTGTGTTCCAGTCATTTCAGCTCTTGCCCAACCTGACGGCGCTTGAAAACGTCATGCTGCCGCTGGAGCTCGCGGGGCAGCCCGCGCGCGAAGCCGCGCAGGCCATGCTGGAACGTGTGGGCCTGGGCGCGCGGCTGCATCATTACCCGCGCACCTTGTCGGGCGGCGAGCAACAGCGCGTATCGCTTGCACGCGCCTTTGTCGTGCAACCCGATCTGTTGTTTGCCGATGAACCCACCGGCAGCCTGGATGCGGCCACCGGCGTCACGGTTATCGACCTGATGTTCGACCTGCACCGTGAGCACGGCACCACGCTGGTGCTCGTCACGCACGACCCGCAATTGGCCGCCCGTTGCGGGCGCCAACTGGTGCTGGCCGCGGGCCGGATGGTTCAGAACGACTAATGCGTGCTGGCCGGCCCGGCCTTGATTACTTCGACTTCGCCACTGCCTGGTTCCAGGCCGCAACCACCGCTTCATAATCGGTAGCGGCCGCTTCCTGGCTGACGGGGAAGATCTTCACTTTCGCCAGATCAGGCAGCGTGGTCAGGCTGGCCACGGCGACGTCCGTACGCGTGGGGCGCCGGAAGTTCTTCACCAGCTGCGCTTCCTGCGATTCCTTGCTCAGCAGACCGTCGTACAAGGCCTTGGCCGCGTCCAGGTTCTTTGCGCCCTTGATGATGAACATGCCTTCGGGCGCCAGGTAGCTGCCTTCGCTCGGGTAGACGAGCTTGATCTCCTTCTGGCCGCCCGCCACATATTCCTGCGCCGCATATTCCAGCGTCATGCCCACGGCGTATTCGCCTGCCGCGACGCCCTTGTAGGTGGTGCCGGACGATGCGGTGATGACGGCGTTGGCCGCGATCTTGTCCAGGCCTTCCTGGCCGAACTGCTTATACAAGCCATACACCAGCATGTAGGCCGTGCCGCTCTTGGACGGGTCCGTGATGGCGAACTTGTTCTTCCATTGCGGCTGCATCAGGTCCGACCACGTGGCGGGCGCGGGCAGGCCTTTCAGCTGGCGCTCGTTCACCATCATCACCATGACGTGCACGTTCGTGCCCACCCACAGGTCGTCCGGGCCACGGAACTCGGCGGGGATCTTGTCCAGATCGGCAGGGCGATACGGTTGCAGGTGCTGGCGGTAGGCGCCCAGCGTGCCAAAGCCGCCGCTCCAGAACAAGTCGCCACGCGGGTTCTGCGATTCGGCTTCAATACGCTTCATCATCGTGCCCGTGCCGCCGGTGACGGGCTGCACGTTCAGCTTCGGCTGCGTCTTCTTCACCGCATCCAGCGCGGTCTCGATGGTTTCCGTGTTGTTCGACGAGTACAGCACGACGTTCTGGGCGTGCGCGGCGCCAACGGCGAGCGAGGCGGCCAGGACGCTGGTCTGAATCAGGTGCTTGAGTTGCATGATGAGCCTTTGGGTCGAGAGGGTTATTTGCCGGAGAACAGCTTGATGCGGAATGCTTTGACCGACACGATGATGGGCAGCACGATCACCGTGACCAGCGCCGCGCCATAGGCCGAGGCCATGCCGAGCCTGCCGCCGTCAACCTGGCGGAAGATGGCGATGGGCATGGTTTCCAGGCCGCCGCTGTAGGCCACGATGGACGCCGACAGCTCGGAAATCGTGGTCAGCCACATCAGGATGGCGGCCGAGATGATCGACGCCTTCATGGCGGGCAGGATCACCTTGAAGAACGTCATCAGCGGCGATACGCCCAGGCTGATCGACGCTTCCTCGATGGAGTCGGGAATGTTGAACAGCACCGACGACGCGTTGCGCACCGCAAACGGCAAACGGCGCACCGTGTAGCACAGCACCATGATTCCCGAGGTGCCCGCCAGCACCAGCCAGCCGGTGTTGAAGGTTTGCACCAGCGCAATGCCCAGCACCGTGCCGGAAATGGTCAGCGGCAGCACCACGATGTAGTCCAGCACCTGGGTAAAGGCGCTGCGCTTCTTGATGGTCAGATAGCTGACCAGCACCGCGAACCCCACGCCCAGCACCGTCGCCAGCGAGGCGAACTTCAGCGAGTTCAAGATCGGTTCAGGCGCGCCATGCACCGCGCGCTGCATGCTGGCCAGCGACCATTGGCCCCATTGCATGACGGGCCCGCTGGTCTTCGTGAACGCGGCAATGAACACGATGATGAGCGGCAGCATCGACACCAGAATCACCAGGCCCACGCCGCCCGCATACAGCACGGCGGTCCATGACCGCACGCGCACGGCGGCCGGCGCCCGGCCTTGCGTCATGGTGTAGACCTTGCGTTCCACCACGCGCTTTTGAAAGAACAGCACGATGGCGACGATGGCGATCGACACCACCGACATCGCGCTTTGCAGCGTGGGGCTGCCGCCCATTTCGCTGACGAAGGTGTTGTACGTCATGACCGACAAGAGCGGCACGCGGCTGCCCAGCAGCATCGCCAGCGCAAAGTTGCCGACCACCAGCGTGAACACGACCAGCGCATTGACCAGCACGGCGGGCAGCAGCACCGGCACCAGCACGCGCAGCTTGGTCAAGAGCGGCGGGGTGCCCAGGCTTAAGCCCGCTTCTTCCAGCTGCCCGTCAAAGCCGCGCAGCGCGGCCAGCACGCCCAGATAGATGTACGTGTAGTAGACGAGCGTCATGGAAAACACCATGCCCGTCCAGCCATAGAACGACGGCAGCGAGATGCCCGCGTCACCCAACAGATTGGTCAATAGCCCGTTGTTGCCCAGGATCAGCAGCCACGACTGGCCCACGATGATCTCGGGGATCACGATGGTCAGCACGGGCAGGATCGCCACCAGGTTCTTCAGCGGAAAGTCGTAGCGCGCCACCAGATACGCGAACGGCACGCCCACCAGCACGGTGCAGGTGGTAACCGCCAAGCCCAGGATCAGCGTATTGCCGAAGGCCTCCAGATATTGCGAATCTGCCAGCAGGGCTTTGAAGCCTTCCAGCGAAAAGCCGCCGTCCTGGCCGGTGATGCTGTTGCTGAACAGCACGCCCAGCGGATACAGCACGAAGAACAGCAGCAGCACCAGGCTGATTGCGGTCAGGATGCCCCAAGGCCACCATTTGATTTTCATGGCGTGCGTGTCCTCAGGCGTTGACGACGCGGCTGTCGGCGGGGATCAGCACCTGCACGGCTTCGCCCGGCTGGAACTGCGCAACCATGTTGCCCGCATGCAGCTCCACGCGAATCTCGGCGCCGCTGTCCAACAGGATGCGGTACGCGGTCTTGAAGCCCAGGTATTGGCGGCGCAGCACCTTGCCAGGCAGCGTGTTGGGCACGTAAGGCGCGGGCGACATCAGCGCCAGTTCCTCGGGCCGGGCAATCAGCACGCCATTGGCGTCCAGGCGCGCGCTGCCTTGCACGCCATCAAACCCCAGGCCACACAATTCATAGCGCACATGCCCATCCGGCGCGCCGGCAAGGCCCGTTTGCGCGGGCACGGGAATGACGTTGGCCGACCCAATGAAGTCGGCCACATACGCATTCACCGGCGTGCCGTACAGTTCTTCGGGCGTGCCCAACTGCGCGATGTTGCCGTGGTCCATGATGGCGATTCGGTCTGACATTGCCAGCGCCTCTTCCTGGTCGTGCGTGACGAACACGGTGGTGATGCCAGCTTCGCGCACCAGGTCCAGAATGACGTCGCGCATTTGCAGGCGCATCTTGGCGTCCAGGTTGGACAGCGGCTCATCCATCAGCAGCACGCGCGGCCGGATCACCAGTGCGCGCGCCAGCGCCACGCGTTGCCGCTGCCCGCCGCTCATCTGGGCGGGGTAGCGGTCAGCCAGCGCCAGCAGGCCCACATTGTCCAGCGCTTCGTTAGTGCGGCGCGTGAGCTCTGCACGCGCCACGCCGCGCGCCCGCAAGCCATACGCCACGTTGTCAAACGCGGTCTTGTCGGGGAAGAGGGCGTAGTCCTGGAACACCATGCCGATGTCACGGCGATGCGCGGACACATGCGTCACGTCGTCTTGATCGAACAGCAGGCGGCCGCCATCCGGCGCGTAAAAACCCGCAATGCAGCGCAGCAAGGTGGTCTTGCCGCAACCGCTGGGGCCAAGCAGCGTATAGAACGCGCCGTCGGGAATGTGCAGCGACAGATTGCGCAACACCTGCTGCCCGCCGAAAGTCTTGGCGATGCCGTCTACTGTGATCGATGCCATATTCAGTTCCTGCTTAGGTTCCCGGCATCATAGGAACGGCTGTTGCGGTCGACCAGCAGTGTTTTTTAAGACATGGCGTTAGATTTTCTAAGAGGTCGGCGCCGCCGCTATCCCCTAGAATGCGGCAGAACAGAATAGGGCAGGCGCGGACGGCATGGCCACGCTGCCCATACATAAATCACAAGGGTAAACGTGAACAAGAGCAGCACAGGCTTGCGCCGCGCCGGCGCACGGGCGGACGCGCGCTGAGATGGCGGGGCCGAGTCTGCCGCCATTGAAGGCGTTGCGCGTGTTTGAAGCGGCGGCGCGTTTGCGCAGCTTCACCGCCGCCGCCGACGAGCTGAGCATTACGCATAGCGCCGTCAGCCAGCAGATCCGCATTCTTGAAGAGTATGTGGGGCAGCCGCTGTTCGCGCGCGAAGCGCGAGGCGTTGCGCTGCTGCCGTGCGCGCAGGCGTACTTCCCGGAAGTGCAGGCCAGCCTGGAACGCATCGCTGCCGCCACSGCCGCKCTGAAGTCGCCCGCCTATGGSGGCGTGCTGCGCGTGTGCGCCACRCCGTCGCTGACCATGAAGTGGCTGATCCCGCGCCTGTCGACGTTCCAGGCGCAGCACCCTGGTATCGACGTGCAGCTCAGCACGCAGGCCCGTCCGTTTCTGGATCGTGGGGGTGACACCGGCAGCGATGTGCTCATCCGCCATGGATTCATGACGCACGCCGAATTGGCTTGCGTGCATTGCCTGGATGATTTCCATGTGCCAGTGGCGTCGCCGCGTTTCATCGAACGCAACCGGCTGAACACGCCGGCCGATTGTCTTGCGCATCCGTTATTGAAAATATCCGGCGGCATGGATCACTGGCCGCGCTGGTTTGCGTTGGCCAAGGTGGATGTGCCGGCGCAATTGCCAGGGCCGGTCTTCGATCATCAATTTCTGTGCATGCAGGCCGCCATGAATGACCTGGGCATTGCGTTGGCGCCGTGGTGCTTGCTGGAAGACGATATCCGCGCGGACCGCCTGCGTCCGCTCTTTGCCCAGCCGCACCTGCCCAACGCCGGCATTCATGCGCTGTACCGGCAAGACGGCCCGGCGGCGGCGTCGGCGCAATTGTTCATCGCATGGCTGTGTGCGCAGCAGCACGGCCTGGCTCATCCCTGAAAGACGAAGGACTCCCCCATGTTTCCCTCTGCCATTCCCGGCGTGCAGTGGCGTGGCATCACGCCGCCGCTTGCATTGTCCGACTACGCCGTCATCGCCTTCGACATGGACTCCACGCTGATCTCCATCGAGACGCTGGACGAAATGGCCGACCTGATGGGCAAGAAGGCCGAAGTGGCTGCCCTGACCGAAGCCGCGATGCGTGGCGACATCGTCGACTACAAGCAAAGCCTGCGAGACCGCGTGGCGTTGCTGGCCGGCATGCCTGAAGCTTTGCTGGATGAGGTCTACGAACAGCGCGTGCGCATCAACCCAGGCGCTGAAACGTTGATCGCCGCATGCAAAGCGGCCGGCTTGACGTGCCTGCTCGTGACGGGCGGCTTCACGTGTTTCACCGACCGTTTGCGTGTGCGATTGGGCTTGGACGATGTACGCGCCAACGTGCTGGACATTGTCGATGGACGCTTGACGGGCAAGCTGTTGCCGCAAGCGTGGGGCGACATCTGCGACGGCGAGGAAAAGCGCCGCAAGTTGCTGGAAGTGTGCGCACAACGTGGCGTCGGGCCGGAACGCGCCATTGCCGTGGGCGATGGCGCGAACGATCTTCCCATGATGCGGGCAGCGGGTTTGTCCGTGGGGTATCACGCCAAACCGGCGGTGCGCCAGGAAGTGAATGTCGCGATTGATGAAGGCGGACTGGATCAGCTGCTGGCGCTGATTCGGACAGAAGACGCAAAGTAAGCGGCGCTTTTAGATAAATTTCGGATTGATCCGAATAAAACTTGAGCGTAGTCTGATTGACATCGTTAGGTACGAAGGTTACGGCAAGGAGCGTTGATGGAAGCGGCACGGTCATGCCCGCCGTGCATGACTTAAGTTGTTCGCTAACCAGCCGTAATCACTAACAAGAAAGACATTTATTTGTGTCTTTCTGCCAACGACTGGGAGTGATCATGACTATTCGCGTCTCCGTTATTGCCGCCACGCTGTCTGTGTCGATGTGGGTTCCGCTGGCAGCGAATGCCGCGGGAGGCACCATCCGGTTCGTGGGCGCCATTGTTGAGCAGACCCGCTGTCAGGTGGGTACGACGGGCCTCTCCGCCCGGTCGATGCCTCAGGTGAATTGCGTGGCGCCCGCCGGCCAGCCGGCCTTGGTGCGTGACAATGTCGTCAAGGTCAGCACCAGAACCTTTACCCCCGAACCCGCCGCCAATGGCGCGCCCGAGCGGCAGCGCCGCGTGGTGACGCTGGAATATCTCTGATGCGGTAAATGCGGGGGGGCAATCCCCCCGCTTGGCGCCAAGCGCTTAGATCAAACCGCGAATTTCAACGGCCGGGTCCACATCGGCTTCGTAATCCACACCTTCAATTTCAAAGCCGAACAAGCGCAGAAAATCCTGCTTGTAGCCGGCGAAATCGGTCAGCTGATAGATGTTGTCGCTGGTGACCTGGTTCCACAGCGCCTGCACTTGTTCCTGCACGCTCGGGTCCAGTTCCTTGTAGTCGGCGCGCAGGCGGCCGTCCGCATCCAGGATGGGCGTGTCGCTGCACAGGCTGTCTTTGTACAGGCCGTAGACCTGTTCAATGCAGCCTTCGTGCGTGCCTTGCGCCTTCATTACCTTGAACAGCAACGACAGGTACAACGGCATCATCGGGATGGCCGAGCTGGCTTGCGTGACCACGGCTTTCAGCACCGACACGCGCGCGTCGCCGCCGCGCGCAGCCAGCTTGGCGCGGATGTCCAGCACCTTCTGGTCCAGGTCTTTCTTGGCGGCGCCGATCGAGCCATTCCAATAGATGTCGTGCGTGATCTTTTCGCCCAGGTACGTGAAGGCGGTGGTGGTGGCGCCTTCGGCCAGCACGCCGGCTTCAAGCAACGCGTCGATCCACATCTGCCAGTCTTCGCCGCCCATGACGGCAACGGTGGCGTCGATCTCGGCTTGCGTGGCCGGTTCCAGCACAGACTCTTTCACCACTTCGCGGTCGGTGTCCAGGCCGCGCAGGTTCACGGCGTGGCCGATGGGTTTCAGCGTGGAATTGAAGACCTGGCCCGTCGTCGGGTGCGTGCGGCGCGGCGCGGCCAGGCTGTAGATCACCTGGTCAACCTGGCCCAGATCCGCCTTGATGGCGGCAATGGTCTTTTGCTTGATCTCATCAGAGAAGGCGTCGCCGTTGATGCTCTTGGCATACAGGCCGGCGGCGTCGGCCGCGCGATGGAAGGCGGCGCTGTTGTACCAGCCGGGCGTGCCCGCCTTGGTGGCTTCGGCCGGGCGTTCGAAGAACACGCCCAGCGTTTGTGCGCCACAGCCGAACGCTGCGCTGATGCGCGCCGCCAAGCCATATCCGGTCGACGCGCCCAACACCAGCACGCGCTTGGGGCCGCCGGCTATCGGACCTTGCGCCTTGACGTAGTCGATCTGGTTGTTGACATTGGCTTCGCAGCCGACGGGATGGGTGGTGACGCAGATGAAGCCGCGCACACGGGGCTTGATGATCATGAAGACCTCGCTCGGGGAATTGCCAGATGCCGGGAACGCCCATGCGCGGATGCGCAAAAAGCGACGAGCATTGTACGGGAGGCCGCCCGAGCGCGCTGGCGCGTCCGCCCGTAGCGGGGCGCCGTGGATTCAGCGGGCGGCTTGCCTTGCGATGGCCGCACCGTTTGCCAGACTGCGGCGCCATTCCACCAGACCAATGCCGATGCCGCTGGCGCAGATGATGGCGATGCCCAGCCAGGTCAGCGGGTCGGGGAAATGGCCCCAGACCAGCCAGCCCACGGATGTCGCGCTGATGATCTGCAAGTAGATGAAGGGCGCCAGCGTGGAGGCGGGTGCGCGCCGGTAGGCGGCGATCTGGAACAGATGCCCGACGCCGCCCGTGACGCCGGTGGAGATCAGCAGGAACCAATCGAAGGCGGACAAGGATTGCAGCACCGGTAACGCGCCGGGCAGCACGAAGGGCAGGGTAAGCGTCAGGCAGGCTGTGCCCACCGCGCCGCTCCAGATCAGCGACGTGAACGGATCGTCGCCCGCGACCCGTCGCGTCGCAATGAATTGCGCGGCGAAGCAACAGGCCGTCAGCAGCCCGAAAATGGTGCCAATAGGATGCAGGCCGCCGCCCGGCCGGATGACGATGATCACGCCAATGAACGCAATGCCGGCCGCGACGAAGCGCGACAATCGGGCGGGCTCTTTCAACACCCAGGGCGCCAGCGACAGCACCAGCAGCGGCGCCAGAAAGTTGATGGCCGTGGCCTCGGCCTGCGGAATGTAGCTAAGCGTGGTGAAGAACATCAGCGTGGCCAGGAACATCGAGCCGCCGCGTATCAGTTGTTCGCGCGGGCGATTGCTGCGCAGCACGCTCACGCCTTTGGCGGGCAGCACCAGCGCCAGCACCAAAATCAAATGCACCACGTATCGGAACCAGGACAGCACCAGCAGCGGCACCCCTGCGTTCATCACCCATTTCCCGCTGGCGTCCAGGCACGACAGCGTCCACATCGATAGCACCAGCAGCAAAATTCCGACGAGCGGACCGCGGGTGGCGGGCGCGGCGGCTTGCGGGCGACCGGGGGACATGGACAAGCTCCTGGATGGGGGGATGGGCGGCTGCCATAATACGCCCATCGCGCAGGGGAAACAGACCAATCAATGATCGAATTACGCAACATCGAGACTTTTTTCTGGGTCGCCCGCCTGGGCAGCTTCCGCGCGGCCTCGGATAAGCTCAACACCACGCAGCCCGCGGTGTCGCAGCGTATTGCCTCGCTTGAGGCCGATCTGGGCGTGTTGCTGTTCGAACGCGAGGCGCGCGGCGTCAAACTGACGGCCAAGGGTCACGAGCTTCTGTCCCACGCCGAACGCATGCTGCAAGTGCGGCGCGATATGTTCGAAGCGGCCCGCGAACAAAACGTCATGACAGGCACGGTGCGCATTGGTGTGGCGGAAACCATCGTGCAGACGTGGCTGCCCGCATTGATTGAATTGATCCACTCCACCTATCCGGCGCTGGTGCTGGAAATTGAAGTGGACACCACGCACGTGCTGCGCCCGCACCTGATGGCGCGCCAGATTGACCTGGCTTTCCTGATGGGGCCGGTGCTTGAGGCGCGCGTGGAAAATCTGCCGCTGTGCAGCTATCCGCTGGCCTGGGTCGCCAGCCCCGCGCTGGACCTGGGCCCTGAACCCTTGACGCTTGAACGTATCGGCAAGCTGCCCATCATCACGTACCCGTCCAACAGCGCGCCGTACCGGGTCGTGCGTGACATGCTGACGCGCGCGGGCGTGACGTCGCCGCGCATGTATGGCAGCGCGTCGATGTCGATGGTGGTGCGTATGACGCAGGACTGCATCGGCACCAGCGTCATCGCGCCGGTGTTTCTGGGCAAGGAGCTTGCGCGGGGCGAACTGCGCATCCTGCAAGTTCAGGCCGACCCCTTGCCCGAGCTGAATTTCACGGCGACCTGGGTGCAGGGGCCAGACAGCCATGCGGTTCGGATCATTGCGCAGATGGCGCAGAAGGTCGCGGCGCAGGCCGAAGGCGGCATTCCGCTCTAGGTGTTTTCCCCTGGCCGGGGGCCGTCGCAGGTTCAAATCAATCGGGCAGCACCGTCGCGAACAGCCGTGTCAGCTGCCTGCAAACCCGCGCCAATGCTGGGTCTTGCGAAATTTCTCCTCGCCTGTCCGGCGAGACCCAAGAAAAATTTATACCCCCACATCGCAACTAACGATTGGACGCTGGCCGCCCCTGACGATGCAATGGCGTCATATCAATAAGTAGCGCCTGGATACACAGTGCGGGGGAAAAAACATGAATTGGCCAACGCTTGACTCCCGTCCCTGAATCCCACATTCCACCCGCGTGCGACCAGGATAACGGGAACCCGCGCGCGATAGACCATCCCGCCAGCCAGGAGTTTTGTCCATGAAGAAGTCTCTTGTTTTCGCCGCCGTCGCTGCCAGCTTGTTGGCCGGCGCCGTCCACGCACAAGATCTGCCCAAGACCCACTTGAAGGTCGTGGGCGGCCTGTCCAACTTGACCGCGTACAACGACTACGAAAAGCCGTTCTGGACCAAGACCATTCCTGAGCTGTCCAAGGGTCAGGTCACGGCCGACATCAAGGGCTTCAACGAAATGGGCCTGAAGGGGCCGGAGCTGCTGCGCCTGATGTCGCAAGGCGTGGTCGAATTCGGCACCGCCACCTTGTCGTACTTCGCCAGCGACAACCCCATCAACGAAGCCATCGACCTGGCCGGCCTGGCGCCGGACGTCAAGACCGCGCGCGCCGTCACCGATGCATTCGAACCCGTCTACGCCAAGCTCTACGGCGAAGGCAACAACGTCAAGCTGCTGGGCATTTCGACCTATCCCGCGCAAGTGCTGTTCTGCAATGCAGACATCAAGGGCCTGGCCGACATCAAGGGCAAGAAGGTTCGCACCAGCAGCCGCACCACCGCCGAATTCGTTGAAGCGCTGGGCGGTTCCAGCGTGACGATGGCCTTCGGTGAAGTGGTGCCGGCCTTGCAGAACAAGGTGGTGGATTGCGCCATCACGGGTTCGCTGTCGGGCTATTCGGCCAAGTGGTACGAAGTGTCCACGCACCTGGTGGCGCTGCCGATCAACTGGAACCAGCAGATCCACGCCGTCAACCAGAAGGCCTGGGACAAGCTGGACCCCGCCGTGCGCACGTTCCTGCAAGCCAACGTGAAGACGCTGGTCGACAACATCTGGGAAGGCGCCGCGCGCCAGACGCAGGAAGGCTATGACTGCAACACGGGCGCTGCCGCTTGCCCGTTCCCGGTCAAGGGCAAGATGGTGTTGGTTCAGCCGTCGGACGCCGACCGTGCGCTGTTGAAGAAGATTGCCAACGAAGCCGTGCTGCCGAAGTGGGCCGCCCGTTGCTCGGCCCAGTGCGTGAAAGACTTCAACGCCACCATTGGCAAGACGCTGGGCCTGACCGCCAGCAAGTAAGCGTCACAGCGCGCCGCCGTCTTTTGCGGCGGCGCGTTGTCTGGCTTGTCATTAGGGGCGTATGTCCAATTATGGGCTTATGTCCTATTCCGGGCTTATGTCCGCAGAGGTTCCACTCATGACCCAAACCGAACACTTCCGCCTGCTGGGCGGCCTGTTGCGGCGCGCCGAGAGTTTTTCGCGCGCAGCCGTCTGGGCCGGCGGCGCCTTGACGGTGGCCAGCGTGCTGCTGATCTCCTTTGACGTTCTGGCCCGCAAATTCCTGGGCTTCAACACCGGCGGCGCGGACGAATTGTCCAGCTACGCCTTCGCCATCAGTACCTCGTGGGCGTTGGCGTTCGCCACCTTGCAGCGCGCCAACGTGCGCGTCGACGTGCTTTACCAATATTTGCCGGTGCGCCTGTCGGCCGTGCTGGATTGGATTTCCATGGTGGCCATGGCCGTCTTCATGGTGTTCCTGACCTACTACGCCTACGACGTGGTGCAAACCTCATGGATGCAGAAGTCCGCGGCCAACACGCCGCTTGCGACCCCGTTGTGGATTCCGCAGGGCTTGTGGATGCTGGGCCTGGCCTGGATGTGCATCACCGTGGCGTTGATGCTGGCGCGTGCGTCGGCCGCGCTGGTCACGGGTGACATCGAACTGGTCAAGCAGATCTGCGGCGTGCGTTCCGCGCAGGAAGAGGCTGACGAAGAAGCCGCCGCAGGCGAGCGCATGGTGAAGGGAGAAGCGGCATGATTTCCACCGCATTGACGTTGTTGCTGGTGCTGATCGGCCTGTCCATTCCCGTGGGCGCGGCGCTTGGCGTGTTGGGTCTGATCCTGGACCCGCTGTTCTCGATGCTGCCGCTGTCGCGCGCCATCGGTGAAATCTCCTGGAGCTCGAATAACGAGTTCCTGCTGGTGGCGATTCCGCTGTTCATCATGCTGGGCGAAGTGCTGCTGCGCGCAGGCTTTGCTGAACGCATGTATGGCGCGATGAGCCTGTGGCTGTCGTGGCTGCCGGGCGGGCTGATGCACGCCAACATCGGCGCTTCGACGCTGTTCTCGGCCACCTCCGGTTCCAGCGTGGCCACGGCGGCCACGGTGGGCACCGTCGCCATTCCGCAGATCCGCAAGTATGGCTACAACGAGCCGCTGTTCCTGGGCAGTTTGGCTGCGGGCGGCACGCTGGGCATCCTGATTCCGCCGTCGATCAACCTGGTCATCTATGGCGTGCTGACGAATTCGTCGGTACCCAAGCTGTACCTGGCGGGCATCATCCCGGGCTTCGCCATGGCCGCGTTGTTCATGTTGACGGTGGTTATCGCTTGCGTGGTCAAGCCGTCCTGGGGCGGCAAGAAGATCCATGCGACGTGGGGCCAGCGTTTGGCCAGCCTGGTGCACCTGGCGCCGCCGATGGGCATCTTCTTCCTGGTCGTGGGCTCCATCTACGCGGGCCTTGCCACGCCGACGGAAGCGGCCGCGTTGGGCGTGTTGGGCGCGTTCATCCTGGCGGCCTGGTTCCGCCGGCTGACGTGGACGATGCTGCGCGAAGTGATGGAAGGCACGATGCGTTCCACGGCGATGATCATGCTGATCGTCATCGCGGCCAGCTTCCTGAACTTTGTGATGTCGGCCACCGGCCTGACGGATGCGCTCACCAAGTCGATCACCGGCCTGGGCCTGTCGCCGGGCTGGATGCTGCTGATCGTGGTGATCTTCTACCTGGTGCTGGGCTGCTTCATGGAAACGCTGTCCATGATGATCACGACGATTCCCATCGTGGCGCCCATCATGATCGCGCTGGGCTACGACCCGATCTGGCTCGGCATTGTGATCATCATCCTGGTCGAAGCTGCGCTGATCACCCCGCCCGTGGGCCTGAACCTGTTCGTGGTGCAGAGCCTGCGCAAGGCCGGTTCCATGAGCGCCGTCATCATCGGCAGCCTGCCGTTCGTGGCCGCCATGTTTGTGATGCTGGCTTTGCTGGCGTTCTGGCCCGATCTGGCGCTGTGGCTGCCGCGCGCGTTTGGCTGAGCTTCATTTGCTTGATTTGGGTGCGGCCCCATGCGGCCCCACCGTTTTCCACCCGTAAATTCGCAGGACTGATATGAAAGCCGTATTCAATCTCAACGACGCCAATCCCCGCCAAGTGGAAGTGGACTTCAACACGCTGATCGTGGCCGGCTGGGCCGGTCGCGACATCGCCGCCATCGAGCACCACATCGAAGAACTGGCCGCCATTGGCGTGCCGCGTCCCACCAGCGTGCCGCTGTACTACCGCATCGCCGACAACCAGCTGACGCAAGCCGAGCACGTGCAAGCCGTGGGCGAAGAGTCGTCGGGCGAAGTGGAAACCTTTGTGTTCGCGGTGGACGGCGAAATGTACGTCAGCATCGCGTCTGACCACACCGACCGCAAGCTCGAGACGGTCAGCGTCGCCATGTCCAAGCAGGTTTGCGTGAAGCCGGTGGCGACCGAAGCCTGGCGTTTGGCCGATGTGGCCGACTACTGGGACGAATTGGTCATCCGTTCGTACATTGTTGAAAACGGCGAAAAGGTCTTGTACCAGGAAGGCCCGCTGTCCACGTTGCGCACGCCGCAAGACCTGATCGCCGGCTACACCGGCGGCGCAGCGGTTCTGCCGCAAGGCGCGGGCATGACGTGCGGCACCGTGGGCGCCATCGGCGGCATCCGCGCCGCAGCTGATTTCACGATGGAACTGTTCGATCCGCGCCTCCAACGCACGATCAGCCACCGCTATCATGTGGAATCGCTGCCTGTCGTCGCCTGATTCCGATCGCGCACGGCATTGAACACCCGGCGCGTTCCCAGGGGGCGCGCCTGTTCGCACTTTTACGCCGCAAGTCGGCACGAGGACAATGATGGTTTCGACCTTGAATGAACTGACCTTGGCCCTGAGCGAGGGCCGCGCGAGCTCCGTCGAGCTGACCGAAGCTGCGCTGGCGCGCGCACAAGACGCAGCGGGCGAGGGCGCCCGCGTGTTCACCAAGCTGTACGCCGAATCGGCGTTGGCCCAGGCGCGCGCTTCCGACACCCTGCGCGCGGCCGGCATCGTCCGCTCGGCAGTGGAAGGCTTGCCGATCAGCATCAAGGACTTGTTCGACATCGAAGGCGAAACCACGATGGCCGGTTCGGTCGCCCGCGAAGGCGAACCCGCGGCGGACGCCAATGCCGAAGTCGTGCAGCGTTTGATCGCGGCGGGCGCCGTCATCATCGGCCGCACCAATATGACCGAATTCGCGTATTCGGGCCTGGGCATCAACCCGCACTACGGCACGCCGCTCAATCCTTATGACCGCAAGACCGGCCGCATTCCCGGCGGTTCGTCCTCGGGCGCGGCCGTGTCTGTCGCCGACGGCATGGCCGCGGCCGGCATCGGTTCGGATACGGGCGGTTCGGTGCGCATTCCGGCCGCGCTGTGCGGCTTGACGGGCTTCAAGCCCAGCGCATGGCGCGTGTCCATGACGGGTGTGCTGCCCTTGTCGGCCAACCTGGATTCCATCGGCCCCATCGCCGCCAGCGTGCGCTGCTGCGCCGAGCTGGACGCCATTCTGTCGGGCGACGGCGGCCCGGTGCCGGAAGCCATGCCGCTGCGCGGCCTGCGCCTGGCAGTGCCGACCACGCTGGCGCTGGACGCCATGGAAAAGCACGTTGCGGACACCTTCGCCGCCACGGTCGCGCGCTTGAAGGAAGCGGGCGCGCTGGTGGATGAAATCGCCATCCCCGAATTCGCCGAGCTGGGCAGCATCAACAGCAAGGGTGGCTTCACCGCTGCGGAAGCGTGGGCCTGGCATCGCGGCCTGATCGCGCGCGCCGGCAAGCGCTACGACCCCCGTGTGGTGTCGCGCATCATGCGCGGCCAGGACATGAGCGCCGCCGACTATCTGGACTTGCTTGACGCACGCGAAGCGTGGGTGGCGGCGGTGGATCACCGCATTGCCGGCTACGACGCCCTGATCATGCCGACGACGCCCATCGTGGCGCCGGCGGTGGCGGACTTGGCCGCATCCGATGACGCCTACTACGCCGCCAACGGCCTGATCCTGCGCAACCCCACGCTGATCAACTTCCTGGATGGTTGCGCCTTGTCGTTGCCGTGCCATGCCGAAGGCACCGCGCCGGTTGGTCTGATGATCGCCGCCAGCAATGGCGCCGACCGCCGCGTCCTGGCCATTGGCCAGGCAGTGGAAGACCTGCTGGCCGCACGTTAAAAGGAATGTCATGGTGTCCGCCAACGTCGTACGCAATAGTGTTGAGCTGGCCCGCCAAGCGCGTCTGGACGCGCGCAGCGGGCTGCTGACCGGACCCACCGCGAATCTGGCTCCCGGGCATGTGCAGGCCAATCTGGCGATTCTGCCGCGCGCGCTCGCGGCAGATTTCCTGCACTTCTGCCAGCGCAACCCGAAGCCATGCCCGTTGTTGGCGATGTCTGAACCCGGCAACCCGGCGCTGCCGGAGCTGGGCGCTGACATCGATATCCGTACCGATATCCCGCGCTATCGCGTCTGGAAGGATGGCGAGCTCATCGCCGAGCCCACGGACGTGCGGGATATCTGGCGTGATGACTTGGTGTCGTTCCTGATCGGCTGCTCGTTCTCGTTTGAAGAAGCGATGCTGGACAACGGCCTGCCGGTGCGCCACATCGAGCAGGGCAGCAACGTGCCCATGTACCGCACCAATATCCCCACGCACCCCGCTGGCGCCTTCAGCGGCCCGCTGGTGGTGTCGATGCGGCCGTTGAAGGCGGCGGATGCCATTCGCGCCATTCAGGTCACGTCGCGATTTCCCTCAGTGCACGGCGCGCCGGTACACATCGGTGACCCGTCACTGATCGGCATTGCGGATATCAATCGCCCCGACTACGGGGATGCGGTTGAGATCCGGCCAGGCGAAATGCCGGTGTTCTGGGCCTGCGGCGTCACGCCGCAATCGGTGGTGGCGTCTGTGCGCCCGGACTTCTGCATCACGCATGCGCCGGGCCACATGCTGGTGACAGACCTCATCAACAGCCGCATGGCGATGCTGTAGAAAGCAAAAAGCCCATCGCAAACACGATGGGCTTTTTTTTATGCGGCGGGGGTTCGCCGCAATGCGTGCAGGTCTTAGAAGATGTGGCGGAAGCCCACGGCTGCGCCGACCTGGTTGCTCTTGCCGGCGATTTCGCCGCTGGCGGCATCGCTGACCTTGTTCCAGTCCACGGTGCCATAG
This sequence comes from Achromobacter sp. 01N37, assembly GCF_056399725.1. NCBI lineage: Bacteria > Pseudomonadati > Pseudomonadota > Betaproteobacteria > Burkholderiales > Alcaligenaceae > Achromobacter > Achromobacter sp. 01N37. Next base: position 163,888 of record NZ_JBFTRX010000008.1, on the reverse strand, counting down.
ACTTGCGAACGCTTGGACAGCGAGTACTCAGCCACGGCAACCAGCGCGTAGCGCTTGCCCTTGTCGCCGTCGGTGACCACGTTCTTGCTTTGGTCGTAGTAACCGGCGCCGGTGATGGCCCAGCGCGGGGTGGCTTGCCACGTCACGCCGGCGAAATAGCCGTTGTCTTTGCGGTCCAGGCTGGCGGTGGTGGTGCCGCCCATGACGGCGTTGACCCAACCCGTTTCGTCGCGGCCGTTGTAATAGCCGGCGAACACCTTGGCGCTATCGAACTGGTAGGACGCGTTCAAGTTCCACACGCGCTGGCGCAGGTCGGAATTGCCGCCGTCATAGGTCTGCTGGTACGCCGCGCCCAGGCCGAGCTTGCCGACCATGTAGCGCAGGCTGGCGCCGTATTGCTGGCCGGCCTTGTGGTCTTCCCAGCTTTCGCCGTTCGCCCACGACAACGCCAGCGACAGGTCGCCAATGGTGTTGGCGTACTTGGTCATGTTGTTGGTGCGCACGCGCGACATGGCGGCGGGCAGCCAGGCGTTCTGGTCGTAGTTGCCGACGGTCAGCGGGTCGAAGTAGTCGGCCAGCAGGTCGAACATCGGCGTGTTCTGCAGACCCAAGGTCAACTGGCCGATGTTGCCGCCGTCCAGGCCAACGTAGGCCAGGCGGCCAAACGTCTTGCCGGTGGCCGACGAATTGCCGTTCTGCATGTTGAAGCCGTTTTCCAGGCGGAAGAAGGCACGGTTGCCGTTGCCCAGGTCTTCCGAGCCGCGCAGGCCCCAACGGCTGTTGGAGATAGCACCGTTTTCCATCGAGACGCGGCTGCCGTCCTGGCCAACGCTGCCGGCGCTGGTGCTCAGGTAGCGGATGCTGACGTCGGCAATGCCGTAGAGCGTGACGCTGGTTTCTGCGGAAGCGGCGCCGGCTGCCAAGCCGAGACCGGCTGCGGCGAGCGTAAGGGTGATGCGTTTCACTGAGGACTCCTCCTGTGTAGCTGTTTTTGGTTGCTCCAGGCTTGTGGCCCGGTCTGTTGCGCCTGGCGGATCGTCGGACGCTGGGCCTTTGCACCGACGCTTTGAATAAGCGAGGGGTCCGGAGCGTAGGCCCAATAGCGGTAATTGCAGGGTCGACTGCGCCAAAGTGGTGCAACGGATTAGCGCCAGGGGATTCTAAAAAAGTTACGGGTTGTGTAGTACCAATTTGTTTTTGGCGTTTTCCCTGGTTTACAGATCCTCAAAACCGCGCCGTGTGCGGAACAATGGCGCGATTGTTCCAAAAAAAAACCCGGTCCAGGACCGGGGTTTGTGTGTGTTGCCCAAGCGCTTTACAGCGTCATGTGCAAAGGCAGCCACGTTGCAATGCCAGGCACCACATAGAGCAGTAGCACGGCAAAAATCATCAGGAAGAACATGGGCAGCGAGGCGCGCGCAATGTAAGGCAGCTCGCGTCCGCTCATGCCCGACAGCACGAACAGGTTGAAGCCGACAGGCGGCGTGATCTGTGCCATTTCCACCACGAAAACGATGAAGATGCCGAACCAGATCAGGTCGATGCCGGCCGCCTGTACGGTCGGCAGCAGCACGCCCATGGTCAGCACGACAATCGAAATGCCATCCAGGAAGCAGCCCAGCACGATGAAGAACACCATCAGCGCCATGATCAGGCCGAACTGCGACAAGCCCAGCCCGCCGATCCATTCCGCCAGCGCGCGGGGCAGGCCGATATAGCCCATCGCCAGCGTCAGGAACTGCGCACCCGCCAGAATCAGCGCAATCATGCAGTACAGGCGCGTCGCGCCCAGCAGCGATTGCTTGAAGGTGGAACGGTTCAAGGAGCCTTGCAGGCCGGACAGGATCAGCGCGCCCACGACACCCACCGCCGCCGCTTCCGTGGCGGTGGCGATACCGGTGTAGATGGAACCCAGCACGGCGCCAATCAGCAGCATCACGGGAATCAGGTGCCGCGATTGCGACACCTTCTGCGCAAACGACATGCCGGGGTCCGCCTTTGGCACCTGGCCAGGGTTGCGGATCGCCCACCATGCGATATAGCCCATGAACAGCAAGGCCAGCAGCATGCCAGGGAAGATACCTGCGATGAATAGCTTGGCAATCGACACGTCCGCCGCTACGCCGTAGACGATCATGATGATCGATGGCGGAATCAGCAGGCCCAGCGTGCCGGCGCCCGACAGCGTGCCCAGGATCTTGTCCTCGGGGTAGCCACGGCGCGTCAGTTCGGGGATGGTCATCTTGCCAACCGTTGCGCAAGTGGCCGCTGACGAGCCCGACACGGCCGCAAAAATGGCGCAGCCGATCACGTTCGTGTGCAGCAGCCGGCCGGGCAGGCGGTTCAGCCAGGGCGCCAGGCCCTTGAACAAATCCTCTGACAAGCGGGTGCGGAACAGGATTTCGCCCATCCACAGGAACAAGGGAAGGGCGGTCAGCGTCCAGCTGGACGACGCGCCCCAGATCGTGACGGCCATGGCGTCGCCTGCCGGGCGGCTGGAGAAAATCTCCATGCCAATCCAGGCCGTGCCCGCCAGCGTCAGGCCAACCCAGACTCCGCAGCCCAGCAGCGCGAAAATCGAGACGACCAATAGGGTAATGACGAGAAGTTCATTCATGGGTTTGCTGCGAAGTAGCGGCGGACAGGCCGCGCGAACGCCGTACCAGTTCGTCGATAAGAGCGATCAGGAACAACACCGTACCCACCGCCATCGTGATCTGGGGAATCCAGAGCGGCGTGGCGTCGTTGGACGTGGAGATGTCGTTGAACAGCCAGGAGTCATACGTCAGCTTGACGCTGAAAAAGGCAAAGGCGGCGGCGAGCAGGCAGCCGACCGCCAAGGCGAAAATGTCCAGCCGGCGGCTACCGGCGGCCGGCAGCGAATTCAAGAGCAGCGTCACGCGGATGTGTTCGCCGTGCTTGAACGTGCTGGCCAGCGCCAGAAAACCCGCCGCCGCCATGAAGTACCCGGCGTAGGCGTCGGTGCCCGGAATATTGAAGCTGAGCTGGCGGGCGATGATCGCCGCCAGCACCGACACCAGCACGCCAATCGTGCACAAGCCGGCCAACAGGCCGGCCGCGCCGTAAAGACCATCTAGAAAGCGGCGCATGGCGATATCACTGCTTCTTATAGGCGTCGATCATGGCTTGGCCGTCGGCGCCCGCCTTCTTCAGCCAGTCATCAAGCATGCGCTTGCCGATAACCGACAGGCCTTCCTTCAATTCCACGGTGGGCTTGATGGTTTCCATGCCGTTCTTGGCCAGCTCTTCCTGATACCACTTGTTCTTTTCCTGCGACAGCTTCCAGCCGCGTTCCTCGGCTTGCGCACCGGCCTTCTTCAAGGCGGCTTGGGTCGCGGGGTCCAGCGCATCGAAGGCCTTCTTGTTCACGATGATGGCGTTCTTGGGCAGCCAGGCCTGCGTGTCGTAGAACTTCTTGATGTATTCGTAGGTCTTGGTGTCGTAGCCGGTGGAGGCCGACGACATGTACGAGTCGATCACGCCCGTTGCCAGCGCCTGCGCCAATTCAGCCTGCTGCACCGTCACCGGTTGCGCGCCGACCAGTTCGGCAATCTTGGCCGTGACGGGGCTGTACGCGCGCCACTTCAGGCCCTTCATGTCGCTGATCTGCTTGATGTCCTTGTTGGCGAAAATGCCTTGGGGCGGCCACGCCACGGCGTACAGCAGCGTCATGCCTTGCGAGGCCAGCTTCTTTTCCAGGAACGGCTTTTGCGCTTGATACAGCTTGAACGACGCTTCGTAGCCGGTGGCCAGGAAGGGCAGGCCGTCCAATTCGTAGATCGGGTCTTCGTTGGCGAAGTTGGTCAGCAGGATTTCGCCGATCTGCGCCTGGTTGCCTTGCACGGCGCGCTTGATTTCCGGCGCCTTGTACAAGGACGCGTTGTTGTGCAGCTGAATCTTCAGCTTGCCTTCAGACAGCGTGTCGACGTCCTTGATGAAGGTCGTCAGGTTCTCAACGTGGAAGTTGCTTGCCGGGTAGGCACTGGGCAGATCCCATTTGGTTTGAGCCTGTGCGCCCGCGCTGAACGCCAGGATGATGCTGCCAGCCAGCAGCGAGATTTTCTTGTACATGGATGGGTCCTTCTTTGCGAATGATGAAGACGGGTTGTGCCCGATAGGCATTGCGAAAGAGACTGCTGCGCGCGTGACGCGCTGCCGAAAAGCCGTCACATTCTATGTTGCTGTGCGGTAACAGGGCGCGGGAAATCGCGTGTTTACGGGTAATTCCTAGGAACGTCTGTTGTTCATTGGTTGAAGGTTCAAAGTTCACGGTAACCCTCGCGGGGACACATTCAAGCGCACATTTTTCTTCTAACATTGCGAAGTCAAAAACGCAGTGCAGAGGCCCTTGTGAATTTCGTTTTCCGCCGTGATGAGTTGCTGGTCGAAGAAGCGTCCAGCGTGTTGCCGGATACGGCGTTGTGCGAACGCATCGGCTTGGCGCCCGCCGCCTTGCAACGTGTGTCCATGACCCCGGATTCGCCGTACCGCACCGTGCACGTCGAGCCCGGCATCGAAGCGCCCGAGGGTTACGCATTCAAGAAGCTGCGTTCCTTGTTTGGTGTGTTCGACGACGAACGCATGGCGCTGGCGGGCCGGGCGTATCAGATTTCGGAATGGGCGCGCACGCACCGCTTTTGCGGCGCTTGCGGCACGCCCACCGAACGCGTGTCGCACGAGTTCTGTCTGCGTTGCCCGTCTTGCGGCTTTTCGGCGTACCCGCGCATTTCGCCCGCGATGATGGTGCTGATCCGCAAGGGCGACAGCATCCTGCTTGCCAAGCACACCACCACCGCCACGGCGCGCTACACGGCGCTGGCGGGTTTCGTGGAACCCGGCGAAAGCATCGAGCAGACCGTGCACCGGGAAGTCTATGAAGAGGTCGGCCTGAAGGTCGGCAACCTTCAATACTTCGGCAGCCAGTCGTGGCCGTTCCCGCATTCGCTGATGGTGGCGTTCACCGCCGACTACGTATCGGGCGATATCCGCGTGCAGGAAGACGAAATTGCCGACGCGCGCTGGTTCGGCCCGGGCGACCCGATGCCCGACATCGCGCCGCGCATCTCGATTGCGGGCTGGCTCATCGGCGCCAATCTGCCGATGGGCTGGTCGGTGCCTTAAGCGCGCGCAAACGCCGCAAAACGCTAGGGGTATTCCCTCGAAAGAGGGCATTTCGGCCGTCTTCGACTAATTTTTTATGGATGAAGTATTCATAAATTATTAGTATTTCGCTCAGATAATTTTGGCGAAAGCGTGTCATGAGCCCTACGTTGATTGCCTCGTCCGCCCACTTGGCGGGCGGTAGCGCGCCCGATCTGTCCGAAGTTGAATTCGGGCTGATGATCGCCAGCCATGCCTTTGACCGCTGGACCGTGCGCTGCATGGCTGCGGCCGGGCTGCCCGACCTGACACCGACAGACGTGATGGTGTTTCACCACGTCTATCACCGGCAGCGCGCCAAGAAGCTGGCCGATATCTGCTTCACCCTTAACGTCGAAGACACCCACATCGTCAGCTACGCGCTGAAGAAGCTGGAGCGCCTGGGCGTGGTCAAGGGCGAACGCAGCAGCAAGGAAGTGTTCTACAGCGTCACGCCCGAAGGCGCCGCCGTGCTGAAACGCTATGGCGACATCCGCGAGCAATGCCTCACCGCCGGCCTTGATGGGCCGGGCGGGGGCGGGCTGGATTTCAGCCGCCAACTGGCGCACACCTTGCGCGCATTGTCCGGCCTGTACGACCAGGCGGCCCGGGCGGCAACCTCTCTCTGATTCCCATTCGGGCACGGCCCCGTTTACCTGCAACTGACCGCGGCGCGACGCGTCGTGGCCGTTCGTTCTCAAGGACTACGCATGAAGAAGTGGCAATTCTGGATTGATCGTGGGGGTACCTTTACCGACATCGTGGCGCGCCGCCCCGATGGCACGACGACGACGGCGAAGATGCTGTCCGAGAATCCCGAGCAGTACCGTGACGCGGCAGTGGCCGGCATCCGCAAGCTGCTGGGCGTGGCGCCGGGCGAGCCCCTACCTGCAGAACTGGTCGAATGCGTAAAGATGGGCACGACGGTTGCCACCAACGCCTTGCTGGAACGCAAAGGCGAGCGCACGTTGCTGGTGACGACGCGTGGCTTTCGCGACGGCCTGCGCATTGCGTATCAGAACCGGCCGCGCCTGTTCGACCGCAACGTCATGCTGCCCGAAATGCTCTACGAGTCGGTCGTTGAAGCCGATGAGCGGGTGGCGGCCGATGGCGAAGTCATCCGCGACCTGGACGAAGCGGGCCTGCGCGCCGGCATGCAGTCGGCCTATGACAGCGGCATCCGCGCGGTTGCCATTGTGTTCATGCACGCCTGGCACGCCACGGCGCACGAACAGCGCGCCGCCCGCATCGCACGCGAAGTGGGCTTCACGCAGGTGTCGGCCTCGCACGAGGTCAGCCCCCTGATCAAGTTCGTGTCGCGTGGCGACACGACGGTGGTCGACGCGTACCTGTCGCCCATTCTGAAGCGCTATGTGGACCAGGTGGCGGGCGAACTGCCGGGCATCCGCCTGATGTTCATGCAATCCAGCGGCGGCCTGACCGACGCGCATCGCTTCCGCGGCAAGGATGCCATTCTGTCTGGCCCGGCCGGCGGCATCGTCGGCATGGTGCGGACCAGCGAAATCGCCGGGTTCCCCAAGGTAATCGGCTTTGACATGGGCGGCACGTCTACCGACGTATCGCACTACGCGGGCGAATTCGAACGCGAATTCGAAACGCAAGTCGCAGGCGTGCGCATGCGCGCACCGATGATGAGCATCCATACGGTGGCGGCAGGCGGGGGGTCGATCCTGCATTTTGACGGCGCACGCTTGCGCGTCGGCCCCGATTCGGCGGGCGCCAACCCAGGCCCCGCCTGCTATCGCCGTGGCGGCCCGCTCGCCGTGACCGACTGCAACGTGCTGTTGGGCAAGATCCAGCCCGACTTCTTCCCGAAGGTTTTCGGCCCCGACGCCAATGAAGCGCTGGACCGTGATGCCGTCGTGGAACGCTTCTCGGCCATGGCCGACGAAGTGCGCGCCGCCACCGGCCGCGAAATGACGCCGGAACAATTGGCTGAAGGCTTTCTGGAAATCGCCGTGGGCAACATGGCCGAGGCCATCAAGCGCATCTCGGTGCAGCGCGGCCACGACGTCACCGAATATGCGCTGACCGTGTTCGGCGGCGCGGGCGGGCAGCACGCCTGCCTGGTGGCCGACGCCTTGGGCATGACCACCGTCTTCGCGCATCCGCTGGGCGGCGTGTTGTCTGCTTATGGCATGGGCTTGGCGGACCAGACGGACATGCGTCAGAAGACCGTTGAAAAGGTGCTGGACGCCGACTTGATGGGCGTGTTGCAAGACGAACTGGACACGCTCGCCGGCCAGGCCGTGGGCGAATTGCGCCGTCAGCACGTGCCCGAAGCCGACATCAGCGTGCAGCGCCGTCTGCATCTGAAGTATCGCGGCACGGACACGGCGCTGGAAGTGGCCTTTTCCGATCTGGATCAGGCGCGCCGCGACTTCGAATCCGCCTATCGCCAGCGCTATTCGTTCCTGATGCCCAACCGCGAACTGGTGGTGGAAACCATTTCGGTGGAAGCCACGGGTGGCGGCGAGCGCGTGAGCGAAACCAGCGTTTCGCGCACCCGCGAGGGCGCCTTGGCGCCGCGCCGCGTGGTCAGCATGTACAGCGCGGGCGAGTGGCGCGACACGCCCTTGTATGTGCGCGAAGACATGGCGGGCGGTGACGTGGTGGCAGGCCCCGCCATCATTTCCGAGCCTAACCAGACGACCGTGGTTGAACCCGGCTGGCAGGCGGAATTGACGCAGCAGGATCACTTTGTGATCCGCCGCGTGGAAGAGCGTGCCGAACGCCGTGTGGTCGGGACGCAGGCGGACCCCGTCATGCTCGAGGTGTTCAACAACCTCTTCATGTCGATCGCTGAACAGATGGGCTACCGCCTGCAGAACACGGCGTACTCGGTCAATATCAAGGAACGCCTGGATTTCTCGTGCGCCATCTTTGATGCCCAGGCCCGCCTGATCGCCAACGCGCCGCACATGCCGGTGCACTTGGGGTCGATGGGCGAATCGGTGCGCACGGTCATGAACGCCAACGCCGGCCGCATGATGCCGGGCGACGCGTACGTGGTGAACGACCCGTATCACGGCGGCACGCACTTGCCTGACGTCACCGTCATCACGCCGGTGTTCGACCATGCCGGACGCGAGATCCTGTTCTATGTGGGCTCGCGCGGCCATCACGCCGATATCGGCGGCACCACACCGGGCTCCATGCCGCCGGATTCCAAGACGGTGGAAGACGAAGGCGTGCTGTTCACCAACTTCCAGCTGGTGAAGAACGGCGAATTCCGTGACCAGGCCGCGCGGGACATTCTGGGTTCGGGCCGCTGGCCCGCGCGCAATCCGGATCAGAACATTGCCGACATGCACGCGCAGATCGCCGCCAACGAAAAGGGCGTGCAAGAGCTGTTGCGCATGTGCGACCACTTTGGTCTGGATGTGGTGCGCGCCTACATGGGTCACGTGCAAGACAACGCCGAAGAGGCCGTGCGCCGCGTCATCTCGGTGTTGAAGGATGGCAGCTACGAGTACCCGCTGGACAACGGCGCGGTGATTCGTGTGGCGGTTACCGTGGATACGCAGGCGCGCAGCGCGGTGGTGGACTTCACCGGCACGTCGGCGCAGCTGGACAACAACTTCAACGCACCCGGCGCCATCGCCGTGGCGGCGGTGCTGTATGTGTTCCGCACGATGGTCAATGACGACATCCCGCTGAACGATGGTTGCCTGGTGCCGCTGTCCATCATCGTGCCGGAAGGCTCGATGCTGCGCCCGAACCCGCCGGCCTCGGTGGTGGCGGGCAACGTGGAAACGTCCATGTGCATCGTCAACGCGCTGTATGGCGCGCTGGGCGTGCTGGCGGCCAGCCAGGGCACGATGAACAACTTCACGTTCGGCAACGCGCGCCACCAGTACTACGAAACCATCTCGGGCGGTACGGGCGCAGGCCCGGTGCGCATCGACGCGGCAGGCCCGCATGACGAAGGTTTCGCTGGCACGTCGGTGGTGCAAGCCCACATGACGAATTCGCGCCTGACGGACCCCGAAGTGCTGGAGTTCCGTTTCCCGGTGCGCCTGGAGTCCTACGAGATCCGCAAGGGCTCGGGCGGCGCCGGCCGGTATCCGGGCGGCGAGGGCGGTGTGCGCCGCATTCGCTTCCTGGAAGACATGACGGCCGCCATCCTGTCCAACAACCGCCGCTTCGCACCGTTCGGTTTGGCGGGCGGGCAACCCGGCGCGATGGGCCTCAACACGATCGAACGCGTTGACGGCACGGTCCAGGAGCTGGGCCCGCAAGATAGCGCCCAACTGCATCCGGGCGACATCTTCGTGATCGAAACCCCGGGCGGCGGCGGCTACGGCGCGGCGTAATCCGCACAGTCGCTTGCGGTCATCAACCAAAAGGCCCGTCTGATCAGGCGGGCCTTTTCAATCCGGGTCCGACATCACATCCAGCGCGATATCGGCCATGGTCTTGCGGTCATACACCCGCAAGGTCACTTCCTCATCGCGAATCTCGAACACTGCCGTCGCCAGCGTGTTTTCGCCGTCGGGGTCCTTCTCGTCCGTACGCAAGATGGGCAACGCGCCCAACTTATCGTGCAGCGCCGCCAACAAATCGCTGCTTCCCGTTTCGGGCGACCACCCGTCTACGATCCCTTCGATCCGGTTCTGCCGCTCACGCGACGATTCGGTGATGATCTGCGCCTGCCCCCGGGTCTTGCCATGCACCATGTGGTTCGCATGCCCATACCGCGTGCCGATTTCCAACACCGACACGCTGCCGGGCGTGACTTCAGCGCTGATCAATCGCGGCTCTGTCGCGCTGCCCAAGGTGTGATGGAACCCCCCTGAATGTGGCAGATCCTGCAATAGCGAAATCGCCTGATCCAGCGTCGTGCAGTCCAACACCGCGCGCGCCAAAAACATGCGCGGCACGCCGGGATGGCGTTGCCGCGTGCGCAGGTTGTTGATGGTTTGAACGAGGCCGGCGCGGTTGGCGCCGAACGTATGGCCGGGCAATGAACCCGGGTAATAGAAGCTGAGATAGCCGGGCCCGTCTTCCAGCGCCACGTCCACCAGGTGGCAGCGGCCATACAGATACGGGTCGCCGTCTTCGTTGTGGCCAATCCAGCGGGAGCCGTCCGCCGCTTTCAATGCCACGGTGGTGCAGCCGTCTGTAGTGCTGTGCAGCAAGTCGCCCCGGCAATTCCACAGCAGCAGGTCTTCGATCGGCATGCGTAAGCCGTCGGCCAGCCCTTCGAGTTCTTCCCAGATCTCTGGCAGCGCGGCTTGCGCCTGCTGGCCCAGTTCGGCCACATAAGGGTGGCCGCGCCAGCGGCGCAACGCATCCCACGTGCTGCTTTGATTCAAATACACCGACATCAGCGGCCGCGCCAACTTGCCCAGCGCCTGACCCACCTGACGCCGGTTTCCGGCAATGCGTACATATTTGTAGGGCATGGGGATTCTCCGGGGTGTCATGGGGATTGTAATTTTTCTAAGCTCTGCCGGGTGGGGACGGATGCAGTAAGATCGCCAGTAAGTTGCACCGGAGACCCCGGCGCAGCCCAGGAATCATGCCCCTACAACAACCCCGGGGTGCCGGACGGTCCCCAAGAGGAGAGTTTCATGATCAAACGTAAAGTCGCCGCCGCCTTGGTCGGCCTGTCCGTGGCCATGTTTGGCGCCGCCTCTGGCGCCCAGGCCCAAGGCAAGGAATTGGTGGTGGCCACCGATACCGCTTTCGTGCCGTTCGAATTCAAGCAGGGTAATACCTATGTGGGGTTCGACATTGATCTCTGGGCAGCGGTCGCCAAGGAACTCAACCTGAAGTACAAGCTTCAGCCGATGGACTTCAACGGCATCATCCCCGGCCTGCAAACGAAGAACATCGACGCCGCGCTGGCGGGCATCACGATTCGCGACGACCGCAAGAAGGTCATCGACTTCTCGGACCCGTACTACGAAAGCGGGCTGGCCATTCTGGTCGGCGACAAGAACACCGACATCAAAGACGCCAAGTCGCTCTCCGGCAAGACGGTCGCCGTCAAGACCGGCACCGCCACGGTCGACTTCCTGAAGGCCCAGGTGCCGGACGCCAAGCTCAAGCTGTTCCCGAACATCGACAACGCCTACCTTGAACTGGCCACCGGCCGCGTCGATGCCGCCGTGCACGACACGCCCAACGTCCAGTACTACGCCAATACGGCGGGCAAGGGCCGCGTGAAGGTGGTGGGCTCGGTCAAGAGCGGCGACTTCTACGGCATCGCTTTCCCCAAGGGCAGCGAACTCGTTCCGCAAGTGAACAAGGCGCTGGCCACCCTGAAGGCCAACGGCCAGTACGACGCCATCTACGAAAAGTGGTTCGGCAAGAAGCCGTAAGCTGACGGATTCTGCTGTGCATTCGGGGCCGTCCGGTGGACGGTCCCGCCATTGCAAGGCGCAATGGCGCCAGAGGGGGAATCGTGGAGTTTGACTGGACCGTAATTGAAGGCGCGTTACCCAATCTGCTTGAGGGTACGCTGATGACCATCAAGATCACGTTCTGGGGTTTGTTCGGCGGCTTTCTATTGGGGGCGCTGTCGGGCGTCACTCGCGCTTACGGGCACCCCATCTTGTCGGGCATCGCGCAGGTCTATGTGGCGATCATCCGTGGCACGCCGATCGTCGTGCAGGTGATGTTCATCTACTTCGCCTTGCCGCTCTTGGCCAACATACGCGTGGATGCGGAATGGGCCGCCATCGTTACCCTCATCATCAATTCGGGCGCCTACATTTCCGAAATCGTGCGCGGCGCGCTGCTGTCCGTGCACAAGGGCTTGAAGGAGGCCGGGCAGGCGATGGGGCTTCCCTTTCACAAGATCCTGTTCCATATCATCGGGCCGGTGGCGTTTCGCCGCATGATCCCGCCGCTGGGCAACCAGTGCATCATCAGCCTGAAAGATTCCTCGCTGTTCATCGTGATCGGCGTGGCCGAGCTGACGCGTCAGGGCCAGGAAATCATGGCCAGCAACTTTCGCGCCGTTGAAATCTGGTCCGCTGTCGCGATCATCTACCTGATCCTGACGGGGCTGATGGCGTTGAGCCTGCACCTGGTGGAAAAGAGGATGCGCATACTATGAGCATGGTTGAATTTCACAACGTCACCAAGCACTTCGGCGAGTCCATGGTGCTGAACGGCATCTCGCTGAACATCGATGCGGGCGAAGTCGTGGTGGTGGTCGGCCCCTCGGGGTCCGGCAAATCCACCTTCCTGCGTTGCATCAACGTGCTGGAAACCATCAATGATGGCGACTTGCTGGTCGACGGCCTGAGCGTCAAGGGCGATGCCGCGCAAGTGCGCGAGATCCGCCGTGAAGCGGGCATGGTGTTTCAGCAGTTCAACCTGTTTCCGCAGATGACCGCGCTGGAAAACGTCATGTTCGGCCCCGTGCACACGCGCGGCCAAGGGCGCGACGAATCCCGCGAGCTGGCCAAGGCGCTGCTGAACAAGGTGGGCTTGGCCGAACGCATGAACCACTATCCGGCTGAACTTTCCGGCGGGCAGCAGCAGCGCGTGGCCATTGCCCGGGCGCTGGCCATCAAGCCCAAACTGATGCTGTTCGATGAACCCACGTCGGCGCTGGACCCGGAGCTGCGCCACGAAGTGCTGAAGGTGATGCGCGACCTGGCGGAAGAGGGCATGACCATGGTGGTCGTCACGCATGAAATGGAATTTGCCCGCAAGGTGGGCAGCCGCTTGATCTTTATCGATGCGGGCAAGATTGCGCACGATGGCCCACCCGCCGAACTGCTTAGCAATCCGCCCAGCCAGCGCTTGAAGGATTTCCTGCAACACGTGAAGTGATGCGCTCGCGCACATGAAAAAGCCCTGTATCTCGATGGATACAGGGCTTTTGCCTGAGGGCCGCGACGATACGCGTCAGGCAGGCTGCAACGCCTTCACCGCCGTTTCAATGGCCGCCAACGCTTCGGATAAGGCTTCACGGCTGGCGGCGAACGACAGGCGGAAGTAGGGCGACATGCCAAACGCCGCGCCCGGCACCACCGCCACGCCACCGCTTTCCAGCAGATACGTCGCCACGTCCACATCCGTGTGCAGCACCTTGCCGTCCGGCGTCTTTTTGCCGATCAGGGCCGAACATTCGGGATACGCATAGAACGCGCCCAGCGGCGCCTGCGCCAGCGTCAGCCCATTGATACGGCGCAGCCCCGCAACGGTCAGTTCGCCGCGCGCCTGATATTCGGCACGGCTGGTGGTGACGAAGTCCTGCGGGCCGTCCAGCGCCTGGATGGCCGCGGCTTGCGACACGCCGCTGGCGCTGGTGGTGCTTTGCGACTCCAGCTTGTTCAACGCCGCGATTAGCCCGCGCGGGCCGGCCGCATAGCCTAAACGCCAGCCGGTCATCGCGTAGGCTTTGGACACCCCGTTGATGATCAGCAGCCGCTCGCGCAATTGCGGACATGCTTTTCCGAACGACACGAAGGGCGCATCGCTTAACAGCACGTGCTCATAGATCTCGTCAGAGATGATCAGCACGTTCGGGTGCGCATCAAGCACGCGGCCCAGCGCTTGCAGCTCGGCTTCGCTATATAACGCACCCGTCGGGTTGCACGGGGAGTTCAGAATGAACCAGCGCGTGCGCGGCGTGATGGCCGCTTCCAATTGGGCGGGCGTCAGCTTGAAGCCTTGCGAAGGCGGGCAGGGCAGCACGACGGGCACACCGCCGTGCAGGCTGACCATGTCGCTGTACGACACCCAGTACGGCGCGGGAATCACGACTTCGTCGCCGGCTTCCAGGGTGGCGAGCCAGGCGTTGAACAGCAGTTGCTTGGCGCCATTGGCCACCGTGATTTCATCCGCCGCATAGTCCAGCCCGTTTTCCCGCTTGAACTTGCGGACGATGGCGGCGCGCAGCTCCGGGCTGCCGGCAGGCACGGTATAGCGCGTCCAGCCCTGGCGCATGGCCTCGGTGGCGGCGTGCTGAATGTGGTCTGGCGTGTTGAAGTCGGGTTCGCCGACGCTTAAGTCGATGATCTTGCGGCCTTCCGCGCGTAGCGCGCGGGCCCGCGTTGACACCGCCATGCTGGGCGAGGTCGGCAGATCCCGGGTTCGTTGATTCTCATACTTCATTGGGTTGCCTCGGTGTTGAGCTGTTCGGGCGTCAAGCCGTAGTGCTTGAGCAGGCCCGCTTCGTCGATGTAGCCATTGGCCAGGTCATGGCGCAACGCATCTCGGTCCCGCTTGGCGGGCGCGCCGAAGCCGCCTCCGCCAGGAAGTTCCAGCACCAGGCGCTCGCCGAGCGGCACATGCTGCGTGCCTTTACCGCGCAACACCGTGCCGTCGCTCAGCGACACCTTGCCCGGTTCGCCTGACAAGCCGCCGGCGCGGCCGCGTGCGGGGTTGCCGATGCGGTCGAACATGGCGTTGAAGCGGAAGACGTAGCCGTCGCGCGGGCCCAGTTCCATCACCTGGCCCAAGCCGCCGCGGTATTGGCCGGCGCCGCTGGAGTGTTCACGCAGTTCCTTGCGCCAGACGACAATCGGGCCGGTCTGTTCGGTGGCTTCGGCCGACATGGCGTGTACGCCGCTGGGAAACGCGGTGGACGACAGGCCGTCCAGCGTCGGGCGTGCCCCCGTGCCGCCGCTGTTGAACATCAGAATTTCGGCAGGCGGCAAACCGGAATCGGCTTGTGCGGGGCGCGCGCTGACGTGCAGGTTCCACAGCGCGCCCGAGCCCTCGGCGGGTATGCGATCCGGCAGGAAGTGGTGCAGGGCGCCCAGTACCAGATCGGGCACAAAGTGGCCCAGCACGTGGCGCACGGCGACCGGGCTGGGGCGCTGCGCATTCAAGATGCAGCCTTCGGGGGCGGCCACCGAGAACGGCGCGAGCGATGCGGTGTTGTTGGGCACCTCGGGGGCAATCACGCATTTCAAGCCGTAGCACGCGTAGGCCTTGGCGTAGGCCAGCGGCACGTTGATGCCATACGTGCTGGCGGGCGACGTGCCGGCAAAATCAGCCAGCAGGCCGTCGCTGCCTACCTCCAGTTCCACCTTCAACGTCACCGGCTGGTCGTAGCCGTCCAAGGTCATTTCGTTTTTGTACTTGCCGCGCGGCAGCGCCGCGATGCGTTCCAGTGTGGCGGCCAGACTGCGTTCCAGGATGAAGCCGCCGATGCCTTCCAGATCGCTCAGCTCGAACTCGTCCATCATCTCCATCAGGCGGCGATGGCCGGTGTCGTTGCACGCGGCCAGGGCGTACAGGTCGCCCACCACCTTGTCGGATTCGCGCACGTTGTTGCGCAGAATGTTGACCAGATCGCGATTGATGTCGCCACGCACGGCGAACTTCATGATCGGCACGCAAATGCCTTCCTCGTAGACTTCGCGCGCATCCGGGCCGAAGCCGCGTCCGCCCACGTCGACCACGTGCGCCGTGGCGGCGAAGTAGCCAATCAGCTGTCCATCACGAAACGACGGCGTGACGACGGTGAAGTCGTGCAGGTGGCCCGTGCCTTTCCAGGGGTCGTTGGTCAGGTAGACGTCGCCTTCGAAGATGTTCTCCGGGCCGATGTCGGCAATGAAGGTGGGCACGGCGTCGGCCATCGTGTTGACGTGGCCCGGCGTGCCAGTGACGGCCTGGGCCAGCATGYGCCCCTGTTGGTCGAAAATGCCCGCGGACAAGTCGCCCGCTTCGCGCACGCTGGTGCTGAATGCGGTGCGGATCAGCGCCAGGGCTTGTTCTTCCACGACCGAGATCAGGCGGTTCCACATGACTTGCATGTGGATGTTCTTCAGGTTGTCGGTGCTCATGGCCGGCTCCTTAAGCGGTGGCGGCGGCGCGCTTGCTCGACACGAGCAGGCAGCCGTCGGCTTGGACGATGGCTTCGAAAGACGACGTGATCAGCGTGGACGTTTCACGTTCCACCACAATCGCCGGCCCCGCGATACGCGCGCCGGCCGCCAGGCCTTCGCGCTCGACGATGGCCGCATCGACCATTTCGCGCAGCTTCGCGTCAAAGATGCGGCGCTGCCCCACGGCGGGCGCGTCGGCATTGGCCTTGACCAGCGTCAGGCGCTGCACGGGCGGCAGCGGCGAGCTGGCTTTGACGGCCCAGCTGATGGCTTCGATGTCCAGCCCGTCAATTGGGCGCCCGAAGTAGCGGGTATACGCGGCTTCGAAGTCGTCACGCAGTTGTGCCACGTCTTGCTCCGAGAACTGCGTCGTGCGCAGCATCACGGGAATTTCCCAGCCCTGGCCCACATAGCGCATATAGACCTTGGCTTCGACAACCGGCGTCTCGCGTGAATCGCCTTGCAGCGCGAAGGTCATCGCTTCGTCCTGCAATTGCGCCAGCAGGTGGTTGACGGCGGCGCAATCAAAGCGGGTCAGCCGGAAGTTGGCGCTGCGCACGCTTTCATAGCCAAACGGCGAACGCAAAAAGCCAATGGCGGAGCCCACGCCCGCGCCGGGCGGCACCAGGAAGCGGTCGATGCCGGTTTTCTCGCACAAGCGCGCTGCGTGCAGCGGGCCTGCGCCGCCAAAGGTGATCATTGTGTACTTGGAAATTTCGCGGCCGCTTTCCACGGTGTGCACGCGCGCCGCGTTGCTCATGTTCTCGTCGACGACTTCGGCAATGCCGTAGGCGCCGTCTTGCGCCGAGAGTTCAAGCGGCTGCGCGACTTCATTCAGCACCGCAGTCTGGGCGAATTCGGTGGATAGCGAGATCGACCCGCCCGCGAAATTGTCGGGGTCCAGGCGGCCGAGCAGCAAGTCAGCATCGGTGACGGTGGGCAGTTTGCCCCCGCGGCGGTAGCAGGCAGGGCCCGGTTCGGACCCTGCGCTATGCGGGCCGACGCGAATTTGCCGCATGACGTCCAGCCCGGCAATGGACCCGCCGCCCGCGCCAATCTCCACCATTTCCACGACCGGAATGGAAATCGGCATGCCGCTGCCTTTCTTGAAGCGGTAGGTGCGCGCAACTTCGAACGTATTGGCGGTCTTGGGCGTTTGCTCGTCGATCAGGCAGATCTTGGCGGTGGTGCCGCCCATGTCGAAGGACAACACGGCATCCAGCGCGTAGCGCGCGGCGATGTGCGCCGCGAAAATCGCGCCGCCGGCGGGGCCGGATTCCACCAGCCGCACGGGAAAGCGCGATGCGCTATCCACCGAAATGATGCCGCCGCCAGAGTGCATGATGAAGACGGGGCAATCGGCGCCGGCCTCATGAATCTTCTTCACCAGCCGGTCCAGGTAGGACTGCATCAGCGGGCGCACGTAAGCGTTGGCGCAGACGGTGTTGAAGCGTTCGAATTCACGCAGCTGGGGCGAGACTTCGGACGAGATCGAAATCGACACATCCGGCAGGCGGCGGCTGAGCACCTCGCGCATGCGCTGTTCGTGCGCGTCGTTCACATAGGCGTGGATGAAACCGATGGCCACGCTGTCGTAGCCGCCGGCTTCGATTTGCTCGGCCAGTGCTTGCATGTCGGCATCCGACGGGGCGATCAGCACACCGCCCGCGGCGTCGACGCGTTCGCGCAGCGTCAGGCGGTCGCGCCTGTCGATCAGCGCCGGGGGCAGCTTGATGTCCAGGTCATATTGTTCGAAGCGGCTTTCCGAGCGCATTTCCAGCACGTCGCGAAAGCCTTCGGTCGTGATGAAGGCGGTGTGCGCGCCGCGCCGTTCTATCAGGGCGTTGGTGGCCAGCGTGGTGCCGTGGATGATGATGCCGATGTCCGACAAGGCGATGCCGGCGTCTTTGGCCACGTCGCGCAGCCCCTGGACGATGGCGCGCTCGGGCGCTTCGTAGTCCGTCAGAACTTTTGTTGAATACAGCTTGCCGGCGATTTCAAGAGCCACATCGGTGAAGGTGCCCCCGATATCGACCCCCACGCGTGCTTTCTGTTGCGGTGTTGACACTGCTTTCTCCTGGGAAAACAAGGAAATACGGCCATGGCGCCGGGTGCGAGATTCCCGGGCTGGATGGCAAGAGCAGACACTAAAGCGGCGATACGTATGATGGGGGTTGTCATACAGGTGGTCAATCAGGGATTTTCCGGCAGCCGAAAAAAAACAGCCTTGCGGCCGTTTTCAGGGGTGTCGGGTGCGGGGCTTCAGCGCTTGGCCGCCAACTGCTTGCGATAGCGCGCCACGCTTTCCCCAAGGTGCCGCGCCATGGCGGCCCGCGCAGCGCCCGGGTCGCCACGCATGATGGCGGCCATGATCACGCCGTGCTCGCGCGCGGTGCGTTTTTCGTAGTCGCGCAGCTCTTGTTCGGACTTGCCGCCGTGCTTGATCTTCAGATCCAGCATGACGTCTTTGACTGCGGATTCAAGCAGATGCGCGAAGTGGGGGTTGTTCGATGCGCGCGCAATCGCCAGATGGAAATTGAAGTCTGCCTGCACGGCGGCGGCGCGGTCGCTTTCGGCGGCATTGAACTCGTCGAAGGCCTGGACGATATCGGCCATATTGGCCGGCGTGCGGCGTTCTGCGGCCAGCCCAGCGGCTTCCACTTCAAGGCCGACCCGCACTTCCATGATGTGCAGCGCCCAGCGGCTGTCCGCCGGAGGCTGGATGTCGAAGCTGATGGGCGGGTCATGATCTTCCGTGACGAACACCCCCAGCCCGGGGCTGCTGACCACCCGGCCGCCCAAACGCAGCGACGCCATGGCTTCGCGGATAACGGTGCGGCTGACCTTGAATTCCTTGCACAGCGCCTGCTCGGAAGGCAGCCGTTGCCCGGGCCGGTAAACCTGCGTATCCAGCCGTTCGGATAGCGTCTGGATCACGACGTCAGTCAAGCGTGTGCGGGGCTTCTTGGGCGTGTTGTTCAAATCGCGGATTCCGTGTTGGATCGAGGGGCGAACCTTCCGTCTGGGTAAGGCGGATGTCTCGCATTGTAGGTGGCCCAAGGTTGTCATATGGGTGCGTGTAATCCCTATGCCTGGGCATGCCGTTCATGGTGGTGCGCCAATGCGCCATTATGCTGCCAATGTGCACTATATATGGGCTAAATACAGGTCATAAGTGCCTAAAACCGCACCATCTTGGAGGCCATAATTTTGAGTTGTATGACGGCACCTGTATGAATACAATGAATTGCGAGTCGCGTTCAGCGCGCTAAACGGCAGCTTGGAAACAGTATCTTCGTCAGACCACTACAAGGGGATTTCCATGCAGTTCTTACGCAAGCTCTTGGTGACGGCGGCCTGCGCCTGCCCGATGGTTGCGGCCTCTGCCGCCACGACCTGGACCATGGCTTCCGGTTATCCGGAAAGCAGTTTCTTCACGCAAAACATTCGTCAGTTCATCAAGGAAGTCGAAACCGAAAGCCAAGGCCGGCTGAAGGTGGACTTGCGCTCCAACGACACGCTGGTCAAGCACGACGCCATCAAGCGCGCCGTGCAAGCCGGGCAGATCCAGGCCGGTGAAATCCGCTTGGGCGTCTATGGCAACGAAAATCCGATGTACATCCTGGATGGCTTGCCGAACATTTCCGCGAACTACGAAGAAGCCGCGTTGCTGACCGACGCGCAGAAACCGTACTTCGACAAGCTGCTGGGCAAGAACGGCTTGCGCGCCATCACCTATGTGGCGTGGCCAGGGCAGGGCTTCTTCACCAAGACGCCGGTTTCCGCACCTGCCGATTTCAAGGGCAAGAAGCTGCGCATCTATTCGCAGCCGACGCAGAAGATGGGCC
The DNA here is from genome assembly GCF_056399725.1 of Achromobacter sp. 01N37. Taxonomy (NCBI): domain Bacteria; kingdom Pseudomonadati; phylum Pseudomonadota; class Betaproteobacteria; order Burkholderiales; family Alcaligenaceae; genus Achromobacter; species Achromobacter sp. 01N37. The sequence continues at coordinate 144,057 of NZ_JBFTRX010000008.1, read as the reverse complement.
AGATGCTGGGCTTCCAGGCGACCATTTTGCCCTTTGCCGAAGTGGCGCAAGCGTTTGCTACCGGCTTGATCGACTCGCTGTTCACCAGCGCGCAAACCGGTATCGACACCCAGGTGTGGGACAACTGCAAGTACTTCATGTACACGGGCACGCTGCACAACAAGAACGTCGTCATCATCAACGAACGGGCGTTCCGTGCGTTGGAGCCGGATGTGCAGAAGATCGTTCTGGCGGCCGGCGAACGCGCCACCAAGCGCGGCTTTGAAATGAGCCGCAAGGCGGGCGAAGACACCGTCGAGACGTTGCGCAAGAACGGCATCACCGTGACCCAGGCCGGCCCGGAAGTGCAGAAGGCCTTGGCCGAAGTGGGCAAGACCATGGTGGAAGACTGGCGCAAGAGCGCCAGCCCCGACGAGCAGAAGGTGTTGGACAACTACCTGGCGGCCAAGGCCGCCCAGGCGCCAGCCAAGACGGCCGCCAACTAGCGGCTGGCGGGGCCGCGCGCCCCGCCTTTTCTGCATCTTCGGGAGCGGTACAAGATCATGTTGAGAAAATTTCTTGACGGCCTCTACACGCTTAGCGGCGTGCTGGCCGCGGCATTTCTGGCGGGCATCGCCATCAGCATCATCGCGCAGATCATCGGCCGCGCGCTGGGCTATACGGTGGACTCCACCGAAATCTCGGGGCTGTTCATGGCGGCCTCCACCTTCCTGGGCCTGGCCTACACCTTTCGCGACGGCGGTCATATTCGCGTTGGCCTGATCGTCAGCCGCCTGACCGGCGGAACGCGCAAAGTGGTTGAACTCTGGTGCTGCCTATCCACCGCGCTGTTGATGGGCTACATCGCGTGGCAGGCCGTGCTGTTCGCGTGGCAGTCATTCGAGTTCGATGACATCAGCCCCGGGCTGCTTGCCATTCCGTTCTGGATTCCGCAATCGGCATTGGCGGCGGGGCTTGTGATCCTGACGATTGCACTGCTTGACGCGGCCCTTGCCGTCGCACGCGGCGAAGAGCCGGGCTACGACAAGAACAGCGAGGCGGCGTTGGAATAACGCGCCGGGCGACATGGCTGGTTGCGTTGCGCCGGCCTTCACTTCCTATGCAGGAACAAGCATGGATCAATATTCGACTCTGATCGCATCCGGGGCGTTGCTGGTGGTATTGCTGGTGCTGTTGGCCAGCGGCGTCTGGGTGGCGATTTCGTTGTTGGCGATGGGCGTGGTGGGCTTGGCGGTGTTCACCGACGCGCCCGTGGGATCGCTGATCGTTTCTTCAATGTGGGACGCGAGCTGGGGCTGGCCGATGACGGCCTTGCCGCTGTTCATCTGGATGGGCGAAATTCTGTTTCGCACGCGGCTGTCTGAAGACATGTTCAAAGGCTTGGGGCCGTGGGTCAGCTGGCTGCCCGGGCGCTTGCTGCACGTGAACATTCTGGGCTGCGGCATCATGGCGGCGGTGGCGGGGTCGTCCGCCGTAACGTGTGCAACGGTTGCGCGCATGAGCTTGCCCGAGCTGAAGAAGCGCGGGTATGACGAAGGCATGATGATCGGCACGTTGGCGGGTTCCGGCACGCTGGGGCTGATGATTCCGCCGTCGATCATCATGATCGTCTACGGCGTCACGGCCCAGCAATCGGTGGCGCGCTTGTTCATGGCGGGCATTCTGCCGGGGCTGCTGCTGATCGCGTTGTTCATGGGCTACGTCATCGTGTGGTCGCTGCTGAATCCGTCCAAGGTGCCGCCGCGTGATCCGGCGCTGAGCTTCGGCGCCAAGCTGTGGAACTCGCGCCGGCTGATCCCGGTTGGCCTGCTGATTATTGCCGTGATCGGCGTTATCTACGGCGGCTTGGCCACGCCGACGGAAGCGGCGACGGTGGGCGTCGTCGGCGCGATGGTGCTGGCCAAGCTGGGCGGCACGTTGTCGCTGAAAAGCCTGGGCGAAAGCCTGATGTCGGCGATGAAGATCTCTTGCATGATCTCTTTCATCGTGGCGTGTGCGGCAGTGTTGTCGATCTCGGTGGGCTTCTTGAACATTCCGCAGGTGCTGGCGGCCAAGGTCGAAAGCATGGCGCTGTCGCCCTATATGTTGCTGGCGGTGCTGACGGCGTTCTTCCTGGTGCTCGGCTGCTTTCTGGAAGGCATTTCGATTCTGGTGCTGAGCAGCGCGGTGATTCTGCCGATGGTGCAGGCTGCGGGTATCGACCTGATCTGGTTCGGGATCTATATCGTCATCATCATCGAGATTGCGCAGATCACGCCGCCGCTGGGGTTCAACCTGTTTGTGCTGCAATCCATGACGGGCAGGGATATTTGGCAGGTCACCAAGGCGTCGATTCCCTTTTGCCTGCTGCTGGTGATCGCGATCGGGCTTATCACGGTCTTCCCGGGCATCGTGACGTATTTGCCCAATTTGATGTCGCAGCGTTAACGCTGTTTGCCACCTCATAACGCTGTTTGCCACGTCATAAAAAAAGCGCCCCGCGAGTTTCCTCGCGGAGCGCTTTTTTTGGTGCCGGTCAGAGCAAGATCAGCCTTTGACGCGGACGATCTTCTGCACTTGCGGCACGTGCCGGATGGCGCGGATGACTTGCGCCAGATGCTTGCGGCTGTCGACCTGAATGGTCAGGTGCAAGGACACGGTGGACACGGCATCGTCGTGCATCGTGACGTGCATGATGTTGGCATCCGCCGCAGTGACTTCCGCCGCCAGACGCCCCAGCACGCCACGTTCGTTGCGCGTGATGATGTCCAGGCGCGTGGCCAGGTGTTTGGCGGTGTGCGCGTCCCAACCCACGTTGATCCAGCGTTCCGGCTCGCGCAGGCGCTGGCGCAGGGCGACGGGGCAGTCGGCGGTGTGTACCACCAGACCATGCCCCATGCGCATGCCGGCAACGATAGGGTCGCCGGGCAGGGGGCCGCAGCAAGGCGCCAACTGCACAGCCTGGCCTTCATTGCCCTGGATCAGAATGGGTGCGCTGCGCGCCGACGTTAGCTCGTCCACCGCGGCAGCGGTGGTGGCGACAAGCTGATGCTCGGGCGCGAAACGCCGTGCGACCACGGCCGCCAAACGCTTGCCCAAGCCGATATCAGCCAGGATTTCCTCGCGTGAGCTGGCGCCGGTGCTGCGCGCAAGCTTTTGCCAAGCGGGGTCGTCGGTGGCCGGCATCGGCATGTGCAGTTCCTGCAATGCCTGGCTAAGCAAGCGTTCGCCAAACGCCACCGATTCTTCGTACTTGACGGTACGCAGGTAGTGGCGAATTTCGGAACGCGCGCGGCCGGTGCGCACATAGTTGAGCCATTGCGCGTTCGGACGCGACGCCGGCGACGTGACGATTTCAACGGTGTCGCCGCTATTGAGTTCGGTGCGCAGCGGCACGAACTCGCCATTGATCTTTGCCGCCACCGCCTGGTTGCCGATGTCGGTGTGAATCGCATAGGCGAAGTCCACCGGCGTGGCGCCACGAGGCAGCGAAATGATCTTGCCGCGCGGCGTGAACACGTAGACCGCGTCCGGGAACAGGTCGACTTTGACGTGCTCGAGGAATTCGCCGGAATCGCCCGTCTGGCTTTGAATGTCCAGCAGCGATTGCAGCCATTGGTGCGTGCGCTTTTGCAGGTCGTTCAACGTCAGGTCGGCGCCCTTGTACAGCCAGTGCGACGCCACGCCTTCTTCGGCCACATGATGCATGTCGCGCGTGCGGAACTGGAATTCCACCGGCGTGCCGTAGGGGCCGACGAGCGTCGTGTGCAGGGACTGATAGCCGTTCACCTTGGGGATGGCGATGTAGTCCTTGAACTTGCCCGGCACTGGACGATAGAGCTGGTGCAGCGTGCCCAGCGCTAGATAGCATTCCGGCAGCGTGTGCACGATGACGCGGAAACCGTAGATATCCAGCACGTCGGAAAACGACTTCTTCTGGTCAACCATCTTGCGATAGATGCCATAAAGCGTTTTCTCGCGGCCGGTGACTTCGGCTTCGATGCCGGCAGCGGGCAATGACGCCCGCACCGAATCGGCGATTTTGGTGATGACCTCGCGGCGGTTGCCGCGCGCGGCCAGCACGGCCTTGTACAGCACCTGATAGCGGTTCGGATGCATCGCCGCAAAACACAAGTCTTGCAGCTCGCGGAACAGCAGGTTCAGGCCCAGCCGATGCGCGATGGGCGCGTAGATGTCCAGCGTTTCGCGGGCGATGCGCCGGCGCTTTTCGGGATTGACCGCGTCCAGCGTGCGCATATTGTGCAGGCGGTCGGCCAGCTTGATGAGGATGACGCGCACGTCGCGCGCCATCGCCAACAGCATTTTGCGGAAACTCTCAGCTTGCTGCTCGGCCTTGGTGGCGAAGTCCAGGCGGTCCAATTTGGACAGCCCGTCGACCAGTTCGGCCACTTCCGGGCCGAAGCGTTCCGCCAGCTCGTGCTTGGCAATGCCCTGGTCTTCCATCACGTCATGGAGCAGGGCGGCCGACAACGCGTTGACGTCGAGCTTCCAGCCTGCGCAGATTTCAGTGACGGCGATGGGATGCGAGATGTAGGGCGAACCGCTGGCGCGGAATTGGCCCAGATGCGCCTGATCCGCGAAGCGATAGGCTTCGCGCACGCGCTCTACATCTTTCTTGTCGAGATAGCTGCCGATGATTTCGGTCAGCGGCGCCAGCGATGCAACCGGCGAAGCGGTTGCGTCCGCCGCTTCTTGCGCGGCGACGGACGGTGGCGTAGGGAGATTTTTGTCTTTCTTGCCCGTGCGGCGCCCAAGACGGGAGCCGGCACGTAGTGCGGCAAGCAGACCAGATGAAGCGTACTTCAGCCCGGGAAAAGCCATGCTTGCCGCCCCCCGGAGACTATCAGGTGGGAACTTTACGCAGCATTTCCACGCCGGTTAGGCCGCCCGCGATTTCGCGCAGAGCAGTGACCGTGGGCTTGTCTTTGCTGTCCAGGCGCGGGGCATGGCCTTGCGCCAACTCGCGGGCGCGATACGTCGCGGCCAGCGTGAGCTTGAAACGGTTAGGGATTTGATTCAGACAGTCTTCGACAGTAATGCGAGCCATTAGGACACCTGGTGCTGATGGATGATAGGGAGAATGCGTTCGGCTCAGTGTTCGGCCGGGATACCAAGTTGTGCGAACAACTCGGCATGGCGGGCGGCCTGAGACGAAAAGCGCAGCCTTGCGGAACTGACGATTTGCATCAGTTCCGACAAGGCCACGCTAAATTCTTGATTAATAATAACATATTCGCATTCAGGCGCGTGGGCGATTTCGCCGCCCGCAGCCATGAGCCGGCGCGCAATCACTTGGGGCGCATCCTGGCCCCGCGCCTTCAACCGGCTTTCGAGTTCTTCGATCGACGGGGGCAGCACAAAAATGCCAATGGCGGCGGGGAAGCGCTGCTTCACCTGACGCGCGCCTTGCCAATCGATCTCGAGCAATACGTCGCGGCCTTCGCGGGTAGCCAGGTCGATGCGGTCGCGCGGCGTGCCGTAGAAATTGCCGTGGACTTCCGCCCATTCCAGCAGGTTCTGCTCGTCGCGCATGCGCTTGAACTCGTCAACTGACACGAAACGGTATTCACGGCCGTCTTCTTCGCCCGGACGAGGCGCGCGCGTGGTGCAGGAAATGGAGAGTTCGATGGAGGGGTCTTGCTGGAGCAAGGCCTTCACCAGGCTGGATTTGCCCGCGCCGCTGGGCGCGACGACCATGAAGACGTTTCCGGGGTTGGCGTACATGAAGTTGACCGGCGTGTGATGCTAAGACCGGAAGTCTAGCAAATCGCGCGGCGCGGCAGGGGGAAAACCCGCTGTCCGGCCGCGCGATTTTTATGTGGCTGAGCGGGCGAACCCCGTTAGCCAGCGGGTTTGGCCGCGGTTTGAAGCAGCTTTCCGCCAGGCGGCGGCGCATCGCTGCCGAGCAGGTGGCCGTTGACCTCGATGCCGTACAGCGAGTCGTCCGAGTCGTGATATTTCTCTCGGGTGGCCGCCACTGAATCCTTGTAGCGCGGGTCTTGCGGGCGTTCATGCGCGTTCATGAAATAGGCCACGTCCCAGGCTTCCTGGTCGCTCAGCATGCCGGCTTGGCCCAGCGGCATATTGGCTTTGATGAAGCCGGCCGCGTTGCCAATCTGGTGCATGCCCGCGCCCCAGTTGAACGAGTCGGCGCCCCACAGCGCGGGAAAGACCCAGTGTTTGCCGTTCTTCTGGCCCTGGCCCTCGGCGCCGTGGCACACCGCGCAGTACTGCGCATAGACCTCGCTGCCGCGCACGTAGTCGGCCTTTTGCGCGGGCGCCGGCAGCTTGCGGTAACCCTGGCCTTCCAGCACGACGCCCGTTGGCGCTTTGCTGGCCAGCCAGAACATATAGCTTTGCAGCGCGGTCAATGTCGGGTCGTCAGCAGCAGGCGCCTTGCCGTTCATGCTGAACCGAAAGCACCCTTGCAACCGTTCGGCCAGCGTGTTGACGTGCTCGTTCTTGGCGCGATAGGCGGGGTACAGCACATAGGCCGCCCACATGGGCGCGGAGTCCGGCCGGCGGCCGGCGTCCAGATGGCAGCTGGCGCAGGTGAGATCGTTGCCAACGAACTTGCCGGCCTTTTGCGGCGTGTGCAGGAAGATCTGCTCGCCTTGCCGGACGATCTTGCCGAATTCAGTGTCGGGCAAGGACGCGGCGGAGGGCGGGGTGAAAGCGGGGCGGGGCTCGGCGGCAAAGGCCGGCGCGGTGCAGGCAATCACGGCTGCAATACAGGCCGTGCCTGGACGGAAGCGGGGAAGGCGGATCATGGCTTGGCTCCGTCCGTGGAAGGGGTTTGCGCGGCAAGCAGGTCGGCGGCTTTGGGCAGGCCGGCGTAGTAGGCGGAGACGGCGTCGATGTCGGCGTCGGACAGACGGGTGGCGACCGCGGGCATCAGCCCCAGTGGCCCAGGTGGCCGTTGCCCTTGCTGCCATGCGCGCAATTGGCCCGCGATATACGCCGCAGGCTGTCCGGCCAGACTGGGGAAATTTTGGCCGACGCCGATGCCGCCAGGTCCGTGGCACTGATTACAGGCTGGGACGTTTTTGTCCCAGGCGCCGCGTGTGGCCAGCCACGCGCCCGTGTCGGCGGGCTTGACGGGATGCATGGCCGTGGCGGCCAGCCGGTCAATGTTCAACGGCGAGGGCAAGCTGGCGTAGTAGCTCGCCACGGCTTGTTGCTGCGCGGGGTCCAGCGCTTTGGCGGTTGCCGCCATCACCGGGCTGACACGCGAACCGTTGGCCATGGCTTCCAGTTGTTCTGACAGGTACTTGGCGCCCAGGCCGGCCAGTTGCGGGAAGCCGGCGGCGGGGTTGCCTTCGCCCTGCGCACCATGGCAGGTGATACAGGCCGGTGCGCCGTTCGCGCCTTGCGTGCTGATCTGTTTGCCATCTGGCGCGCCTTGGGCGCTAGCTCCTGTGGCGAACAAGGCGCTGAGCACCAGCGCGGGGAGGGACCGTGGGGTCATGGCTTGCCTGCTCCGATTTGTTATTTGATTTTGGGTAATAAGCTAATGCCCACAAATTATATAAAGACTTGTGACAGATCAACGCGAAATCCGCCGCTGGATGGTGCACATCCGCGTTTCTTTTGCTTGCGAGTAGCGGGAACATTTGTGTCTTTGCTGGAAGGTTTGCTTGCAGCATCGCCGGAATGATTGCGGTAGCATCTCGCCGATTGATAACAAGGAGAATCCGATGCATTCGAACGAGATCGAGCCACCGCGCGTGGCGTTGGTAACCGGGGCCGGTACCGGAATTGGGCGTGCAGTGGCGCTGGAGTTGCTGGCGCAGGGCTATCGCGTCGTGTTGGCGGGGCGCCGTCGCGAGCCCCTGGAAGCGACCCGGACGGCAGCCGGCGAAGATGGTGTGCGCGCCTTGGTGGTACCCACCGATGTGTCCGACGAAAATGCCGTTCGCGATCTGTTCGACACGGCGCAGCGTGAATACGGGCGCCTGGATGTGCTGTTCAATAATGCCGGCCGTGGCGCACCCGCCATGCCGATCGAAGAACTGCCGGTGGCGGTGTGGCGCGAAGTCGTCGACACCAACCTGACCGGCATGTTCCTGTGCGCCCAAGCCGCCATCCGCGTGATGAAGGCGCAGACGCCGCAAGGCGGCCGCATCATCAACAACGGTTCGATTTCGGCGCACGCTCCGCGCCCGTTCTCTATTGCCTACACCGCCACCAAGCACGCGGTGACCGGGCTGACCAAGTCGATTTCACTGGATTGCCGGCCCTACAACATTGCTTGCGGGCAGATCGATATCGGTAACGCCGCGACCGATATGACCGAGCGCATGGCGGCGGGCATTCTGCAAGCGGATGGCAGCACCAAGGTTGAGCCGCGCATGGATGTGGCGCACGTCGCGCAAGCGGTTGCCGCCATGGCCCGCCTGCCGCTGGAAGCCAACGTGCAATTCATGACGATCATGGCGACGAACATGCCCTTCGTGGGCCGGGGCTGAACGCGCGAAAGCCTGCCTGGGAATGTTCCCTTGGCAGGCTTCGATGCCCCCATCGCAAGGCGCCCGGCAGGCGCCTTTTTTTTCGCCGCGACGACAGCCTGGACGACGCTTTAAGGCGTAGCTTGAGCCAGCATCTGGCCCGGCTGTTGCGTATCCAGGTAACGCCGCGCGCCGACATAGCGCTTGGTCCAATAGGGGTTCTTCATTTCGTCGACGCGCACCTTGGTGCCGCGGCGCGGCGCGTGGACGAATTTGTTCTGGCCGATGTAGATGCCAACGTGCGACGTGACACCACGGCCGCGCGTGGCGAAGAACACCAGGTCGCCAGGACGCAGCTGGTTCTTGTTCGACACGGATTGCCCTTCGCTGCGCTGCGCGCGCGCGGTGCGGGGCAGTTCCAGGCCGGCGATTTCGCGGAATACGTACAGCACCAGGCCGCTGCAATCGAAGCCTTCGGCGTCGTCGCCACCCCAACTGTACGGGGTGCCGATGGCGTCCAGGCCGGCTTGCACGACACGTTCACGCAATGTGGGAACGGTGGGCTCTTGCGCCAGGCGCAGGCCGCTTAGCGACGGGCGGGCTTGCTCTGAGGGAATGGATGCCTGGGCGGCGCCGGGTATCCAGGAGAGGGTCAGGGCCAGAATGGGCGCTGACAGAAATACGGGAATGCTGAAATTGGCAATTCGGACTTTTCGCGTGGGCGGCGTCATTACGTCACTTCAAGAATCGGAGTGGGCGGCATGGCTTTGCCTGAGGGGGCAAGCCGGCGGAAAGGGGCGTTGCCAGGGCGTAATAAGCCCTGGAAGCTGCCAAATTATAGTGGAATAAAGTTTCATTACATTTGTAGTGCAATGCAGCATTATTCGGCCGATTTCGTTACGCCGCCCCTAGGGAGCGACGTAACGGACGCAGCAAAAATCGTCGGGATCAGAAGCTGCCGCGCAAACCGACCATCACGGCGCGCCCGCCTTCTGGGGCAATATCGCGCAAGACGGAGGTGGCGTAGCGGATGTCCTGATTCGTGAGGTTGATGCCGCGCACGTAGGCTTGCCATTGCACGCCGGTCATCTTGAACCGGTAGCCGGCATTGGCGTCCAGGCTGTAGTAGCCCGCCGTTGACGTGTCGTTTGCCGGATGGTCATGCTGGGCGAACGCCTTGGACACGCTGACCCCGGCGCTGAACGGCCCGTACCCGTAGTCCAGCGCCACGCGCAGGCGCAGCGGAGGAATGCGTGGCAGCGACCGGCCCGTGTCGCGGTTGCGAGAGACCGTGTAGTCGCCCGACAGCCCCAGGTCCAGCGCATGGCCATCGCGTTGCAGGATGCGCGTCACGTTTTCCGCTTCCAGCCCGTAGAGCCGGGCCGAGACACCCTGGTAGCGCGCTTCTGGCAGCGCGCCGTCGCTGCTGGCGGCTACGACATCGCCATCATCATTGCGATAGCGCCCGGTGTTGGTTTCCGCCAGGTAATTGGCGAAGCTGCTGTAGAAGACGCCCACGCTGCCGTGATCGGTGTCGTTCTTGTATCGCAATGACAAGTCGCCCGACCAGGCGCGTTCCTCGCCCAGATTCTGGTCGCCGACCAGGTATTGGCCGGTCGCCGCGTGGGGGCCGTTGGCGTACAGCTCGTAGAACGTGGGCGCGCGTTCGGTGTAGGCGGCGTTGGCGGCCAGCGACCACAGCGGCGTCAGCTTGTAGATGCCGCCCAGCGAAAAGCTGCCTGCATTGAAGCTGCGGCGGCCGGAATCGTCAAAGCGGTCGTTGCCGCCCGCGGCCGGGCTTAAACGCGTGTGGTCCATGCGGGCGCCAGCCGACAAGGTGAGCCGATCGGTCAGCGTCCATTCTTCCAAAGCGAACAGGGCGGCGGAATCGGTGTCGGTGGTGGGCACCAGCGCTTCGTCGCCCAAGGCCGAAAAGCGCGTCTGGCCCAGTTGCAGGCCAACGACCCCATGCAGCGGCCCGATGTCGGCGTGGCGGGCTTCGATGCGCGCTTCATAGCCCCGGTTCTTGAAGATCGTGCCCGTTTCGCCGTCTTCGATTTCCTTGTGCTGGTAATCGGTATAGGCGAAGTTCAGCTTGACGCTGGTGAACAGGCCATCCAGGTCGCGCAGCTCGCCTGCCAGGCCGACGCGTTCCTGGTGCATTTTGATGCGCACGTCCGATTCGGCAACCGAACCATAGTTGGCGTCGTAGCCGCTGTAAGACAAACCACCGTAGCCATGTTCCCCCGTCCACGACATCCCAATTGCGCCGCCGCTGGCTTCACCGTCGCTATTGGGCAAGCGGCCTTGGGGCTGATCGGCGTCCGGGCCGTCTTCGGCGCGTTGCTGCGCGGTGCGGGCATAGCGGGGGATGCGCAGCGTGCCGGTCTTGCGGCCGAACACGTCGGCGTGCAGGGCGAAGGTGCCGTCGCCGCCTTCCAGTTGCACGGCGCCGTTGCGGTCATTATTGGCGCCGCCGTAGCTGCCGCCCACATCGCCATGGATGCCGTCGATGGGTTCGGTGGGAATGCGGTTGTCCAAGGTGTTGACGACCCCGCCGATGGCATTGCCGCCATAGAGCAATACAGCAGGGCCGCGCAGAATTTCGACGCGGTTGGTCGACAGCGGATCTTGCGGCACGGCATGGTCAAACGATAGCGAAGAGGCGTCCAGCGTGCCCACGCCGTTGTTCAGCAGGCGGATGCGGTCGCCGTCCAGCCCCCGGATGATGGGGCGGCCCACCATGGGGCCGTAGCTGGTGGTGGACACGCCGGGCAAGCCGTTCAGCGTTTCGCCCAAATTGGAGCCGCGCCGCAAGTCCAGCGCCTGGCCTTGCAGCACGCTGGTGGGTGAGGCCAGCGCGTCGCTGCCCAGCGGGTTCGCGGTGATGACGACGGGCGATAGCGTTGTTGTGTCGGAAGCGGACTGCGCGTGAGCCGTCGCTAGGAAGACAAAGGGCAGGGCAATGGGTAGCGCAATGGGCAGCGCAGAGGGCAGCGCAGAGGGCAGCACGACGCGCAAGGCGGACAAGCAGGCAAGCACGACGGGGCGCAAACCAAAGACGCGCAGCGGCACGCCTGCCCGGGCGGGGAAGGTGGGGAAATTCATAGTGGGAATCCAGGGCGCCGGCTCAAGGCCGGCAGATAGAAATCAGGGAAGACGACGGATTTCAGCCCTGGACGGGCGGGGCGCGGGATTGAAACCAGGTGCTGCCGATGGCGATGGCGCCGGCTGGCAAAGGGCGCGCTGGGTGTGCGTGGGGGGCGTCGCCCACCGCCCATTCGAACGCAGACGGCAGCGTGGCGTCCAGCAAGTCCCAGAGCTGGCACAGGTCGCAATGCCCCAACTTTTCATGGGGATGGGCATCGTCCTGACTGGCCGCGGGAGGTTCGCCCAGATGCGTCAACGCATGGTGCAGGCTGCCCACCGGGGACAGCAGCAGGCAAAGGCACAGCCAAGCCAGCACGCCCCATCGCGTCAAGCGCGGCGGGGTGTTGCGGCGGTGGCCTGGCGAAAACGGCATGGAGCAGGGCGGGACGAAAAACAGAAAAACGGAATGATATATTGTTTCCTTATCATTGGCGACGCTGGCGTACCCGAAGCGTGCCCGAATATGGCACTTCATGATTCGCCGCCTCGGGCATAATCGGCAGACAAGAAAGCGGAGTAAAGCTCAATGATGAATGCAGTTCACCCCTTGTCTTCGATGAACCGGCCCGACGCGCTGCCCTTTGAGCCCTTCCAAGACGCCCGCGCCGCGGTCGACCGGCTGGCCGAAATCTACGCGCGCAATACGGCCTTTCTGCGGGCGGCCTTCCGTGAAGTGCTGAAGGGTTCCGGCAACGGCCGTGAACGCGCCCGCGCTTACTACCCGGCCATCCGCATCGTGGTTGAAACGTACGACCCGATCGATACGCGCCTGTCCTACGGCCATGTGGCCGAACCCGGCATCTACCAGACCACCATCACCCAACCCGAACTGTTCCGCGATTACCTGATCGAGCAGGTCGGCCAGTTATTGCAGAACCACCGCGTTGCCGTGGAAGTCGGCGAATCCGATTCCCCCATCCCCTTGCACTTTGCCTTCCCCGAAGGCGCCTATGTCGAAGGCGAACACCTGGAAGCGCTGAAGCGCCCCTTGCGCGACCTTTTCGATGTGCCCGACCTGGCCGTCACCGACGACGCCATCGTCAACGGATCGTGGCGCGGCAAGGAGGGCGAGCCCAAGCCATTGGCCCCGTTTACTGCGCAGCGCGTGGATTACTCGCTGCACCGCTTGCAGCACTACACATCCACCGCGCCTGCGCATTTCCAGAATTTCGTCCTGTTCACGAACTACCAGTTCTATGTCGACGAGTTCTGCGCCCGGGCGCGCGCGCTGATGGCCAGCGGCAACGAAGACTACGAAATGCTGGTCGAGCCGGGCAACCGCATCACGCGCCGGGGTGAAAGCGGCCCAGGCGACGAAGCCCATGCCACGCGCCTGCCGCAAATGCCCGCGTACCACCTGGTGCGTGGCGACCATTCCGGCATCACGCTCGTCAATATCGGCGTGGGGCCGTCAAACGCCAAGACCATCACCGACCACATCGCCGTGCTGCGTCCGCATGCGTGGCTGATGCTGGGCCATTGCGCCGGCCTGCGAGACTCCCAGCGGCTGGGCGACTACGTGCTGGCGCATGGTTATGTGCGCGAAGACCACGTGCTGGATGCCGACCTGCCCACCTGGGTGCCCGTGCCGGCGCTGGCTGAAGTGCAGGTGGCGCTGGAACAGGCGGTGGAAGAAGTGGCCGGCCTGTCGGGCTGGGATCTGAAGCGCATCATGCGCACAGGCACCGTCGCCACCATCGACAACCGCAACTGGGAATTGCGCGATCACGTTGAACTGGTCGAGCGTTTCGCGCAGTCGCGCGCCATTGCGCTGGACATGGAATCCGCCACCATCGCGGCCAACGGGTTCCGCTTCCGCGTGCCGTATGGCACCTTGCTTTGCGTGTCTGACAAACCCCTGCACGGCGAATTGAAGCTGCCGGGCATGGCCAGCGTGTTCTATCGCCGGCAGGTCAACCAGCATCTGGAAATTGGTATCCGGGCGCTGGAACGGCTGCGCGACATGCCGCCGGAACGCCTGCATTCGCGCAAGCTGCGCACCTTCATGGAAACAGCGTTTCAATAAACGCTGATGCGTCCCCCGAGCCCCGTCATTTTTCGTGACGGGGCCGTTTGCGCTATCCTCGCGCGTTGTTTGGTAATCCCGAGGCTGCGCGCGCCGGTTCGCGCGGGGCCTTTCATGACGTTAAGGAATGCATGTTGTCTCCATCGGAACACGATGACCGCCGCGCGGGCGGCGCGCACGCGACGAAGGCGCAAGCGCCTTCCGAACTGCGCCGCACCTTGTCGGCGCGCCACCTGACGATGATCGCCGTGGGCGGGTCCATCGGGACCGGCCTGTTCGTGGCATCCGGCGCGACGATCGCCAAGGCGGGCCCCGGCGGCGCGCTGCTGGGCTACGTGCTGATCGGCATCATGGTCTATTTCCTGATGACCAGCCTGGGCGAACTCGCCGCCGCCATGCCGGTATCGGGCTCGTTTTCGACCTACGGCGCACGCTACGTGGAAGACGGCTTCGGCTTCGCGCTGGGCTGGAACTATTGGTACAACTGGGCCGTTACGGTCGCGGTCGATCTGGTGGCGGCGCAGCTTGTCATGGCGTACTGGTTTCCCGACGTGCCGGGCTTCTACTGGAGCGCCTTGTTCCTGGCCATTACCTTTGGCCTGAACGCCATGTCGGCGCGCGGTTTCGGCGAAGCCGAATTCTGGTTCGCGCTGATCAAGGTGGTGGCCGTGCTGGGCTTTGTGGCGATGGGCGTGATGATGCTGCTGGGCATCATTCGCGGGGGCGAAACCGGTGGCGTCGCCAACTGGACCGTAGGCGATGCGCCATTTGCGGGCGGCTTCGCGGCCTTGATCGGCGTGGCCATGGTGGTGGGTTTTTCGTTCCAGGGCACCGAGCTGATCGGCATCGCCGCTGGCGAATCCAAAGACCCGGCCCGCAACCTGCCGCGTGCGGTGCGTCAGGTGTTCTGGCGCATTTTGCTGTTCTACGTGATGGCCATCCTGGTGATCGGCCTGTTGATTCCCTATACGGACCCCCACTTGCTGCGCAACGATGTCGAGGACATCAGCGTCAGCCCGTTCGCGCTCATTTTCGAACGCGCCGGCCTGCTGGGGGCGGCGTCAGTCATGAATGCCGTGGTGCTGACATCCGTGCTGTCGGCGGGCAACTCCGGCATGTATGCCGCGACGCGGATGCTCTACAGCCTGGCGCGCGATGGCAAGGCGCCGCGCATTTTTGGCCGTATTTCGCGTAATGGCGTGCCGCTGTGGGCGCTGTTGGCGACGACGGTCGTCGCGGCGCTGTGCTTCTTCACGTTCATCTTCAGCCCGAACGCCGTGTACATCTGGCTGTTGAATACATCCGGCATGACGGGCTTCATCGCCTGGTTGGGCATCGCGATCAGCCACTACCGTTTCCGTCGTGGCTATGTGAAGCAAGGCCATAACCTGGCGGACTTGCCCTATGTGTCGCCGTTCTTCCCGTTCGGCCCCATCTTCGCTTTTGTGCTGTGCCTGATCATCACGCTGGGCCAGAACTACCAGGCGTTCCTGCAAGACCGGATCGATTGGGGCGGCGTCGTCGCCACCTACATTGGCATTCCGTTGTTCCTGCTGATCTGGCTGGGATACCGGCTGACGCGCGGGTCGCGCTTTGTCAGCTATCGCGACATGCGCTTCCCGGATGCGCGCGCCCGTAGCCAGTATCTGGATTCCGCATTGCGCGGCGAACCCGCAGCCGGCGAGGCCCGTTAAGCCGAGGCCCGCTAGCCAAGGCCCGCTAATCCGAGGCCCTTAAAGCCTGGCCCGTTAAAGCGCGGCCCTTTAAGGCGAGGCCCGTTAAGCGTGCGCCTGCGGCACGTCCGCGGGCGTGCGGCACTGCCCCAGTATCCAGGCCCCAAACTCACGCACCAGCGGGGCTTGGGCCAGGGACTGGGGGTAGACGAAGTAATACGCGTCGGTGCTGTTCAGGGCCTGCGGGAATAGCTGGATCAATTCACCGCTGCTGAGCTCGCGTTCCACCAGGAAGCGGGGCAGCAGGGCAGCGCCCAACCCCGATGCGGCGGCTTGTGCCAGCATCGCCACCTGCTCGAATTGCGGGCCGCGCAGGGCCTGCGCGGTGTTCGCCCCATGTTGTTCCAGCCACGACGCCCATTGCGCTGCGCGCGACATCTGGTGCAGCAGCACGACGCCGCTCAGGTCGGCAATCTGCCGGATGCGATGCAGCYGTTGAAGCGCGGGGCTGCACACCACGATGACTTCTTCATGCATCAGGTATTCGCAGACCGCGCCGGCCCAGTCGGGGGCGCCAAAGTGTATGGCCGCATCGAAGGGTTCTTTGGAAAATTCGAAAGGCAGCGTGCGCGAGGTGAAATTGATGGTGACCTCGGGCTTGAGCGCCATGAAATCCCCCAAGCGCGGAATCAACCAGCGCGTGCCCAGGGTGGGCAGCACCGCCAGATTGAGTTCATCGCGCTGCGTGCAAGCCATGGTGCGGCGCGTGGCGTCGGACAGTTGGTGCAGCAGGATGCGGACTTCAGCGGCATAAGCCCGGCCGGCTTCGCTGAGTACGACGCGTTGGCGCACGCGATGGAACATCGTGACCCCCAACTGCGTTTCAAGTTGATGGATCTGGCGTGAGACAGCGCTTTGCGTCAAGTGCAGCTCATCCGCCGCGCGGGATACGCTGTTGCGCCGCGCGACTGCCTCGAAGGCGAGCAGGTTGGCGACGGGCGGCAGAAAGGTCTTGCGGAACATGGCGATTCCTGATTAGTCGAACCCTAAAATAAACCCGCCATGACACCACGCTGCGAACGTTCGACGAATAGGAAAAGTCTGGAATGCTACGAGGGCCGCGAAAGCGGCCCTCGTTTGTCACGAATGTGTCAGAAACGCCCGCGCATTACTCGATGTTTTGCGCCTGTTCACGCATTTGCTCAATCAGCAGTTTCAAGTCCATGGCGGCGCGGGTGACTTCCATGCTGCCGGCCTTGGAACCCAGCGTGTTGGCTTCGCGGTTCATTTCCTGGAACAGGAAGTCCAGGCGCTTGCCTGCGCTGCCCGCGTTCTTCTTGCCTGATACGGCCTTGCCGCCGCCGTCCGTCAGCAGGTGACGCAGTTCTTCCAGGTGCGAGCGCAGGCGCGACAACTCTTCGGCCACATCAATGCGCAGCGCAAACAAGTTGGCCTCTTGCGACAAGCGCTCGGACAACTCCGTGCCCGAAATATGCGTGAAGCCGCCGGGGAAGGCGGATTCCACGCTTTCGCGCAGCTTTGCGGCCAGCTTGTCGCGATGGTCGGCCAGCAGCTGGGGCAGGTGGGTTTGCACGATATCGACGACACGCGCGACACCGTCCGCGCATTCACGCATCATTTCGGCCAGGCGTTCGCCTTCGCGTGCGCGGCCTTCCTGCAATTGCGTCAGCGCTTGCTGGGCCGCTTGCAGGCAAGCGGCGCCCCAGATCTGCGGGTCCAGCGCGTCGTTGCCGCGTTGGCCGGGCCAATTGAACAACTCCACCAGACGGGGCGGGGCGATATCGGGGACGATGCGGCGTGCGGCTTGCAGTTGTTCCGCCAGACTTTCCAGCCACGTCGGGTCCAGCTTGGACAGGTCGGTGCTGGCGTTGCGCGTGAACGAAACCCGGATCTCGACCTTGCCGCGCGCCAGGTTGGCGGTCAGCAATTCGCGCAAGGGCGTTTCCACGTGCCGCAATTCATCGGGCAGGCGGAAGTACAGGTCAAGAAAGCGGCTGTTGACGCTGCGCAGTTCGATGGCAAGCGTGCCTTGTTCTAGGTCTGCTCGGGCGTTGCCGAAGGCGGTCATGCTGCGAATCATGATGTGCGTTTCCTGGTGATATATCGCGGCAGGATACTCCAAGCGGCGATTTCCTGCGGCGCCACCCCGTACAATGCCGCGAATCAATGTTCCTGTCTGGAGTCTGCCTGTGACCACACTGCCCACCATCGCCCGTCCGTCCGGCCGCGCTGTTGATGAATTGCGCCCGTTCAGCCTGGAGCGCGGCTTCACGCGCTACGCCGAAGGGTCGGTGCTGGTGAAGGCCGGCAACACCCACGTGCTGTGCACGGCCAGCGTGCTGGAAAAAGTGCCGCCATTTCTGAAGGGCAAGGGCGAAGGCTGGGTCACGGCGGAATACGGCATGCTGCCGCGCGCCACGCACACGCGTGGCGACCGCGAAGCCGCACGCGGCAAGCAAAGCGGCCGCACACAGGAAATCCAGCGCCTGATCGGCCGCAGCCTGCGCGCCGTGTTCGACATGAAGGCGCTGGGCGAACGCACGCTGCATCTGGACTGCGACGTGTTGCAAGCCGATGGCGGCACGCGCTGCGCCAGTATCACCGGCGCGTGGGTCGCAGCGGCTGACGCCGTGGCGTTGCTGATGAAACGCGGCGACCTGGCCGTGAATCCGATCCGCGACGCGGTGGCTGCGGTGTCGGTGGGCCTGGTGCAAGGCCGTTCGGTGCTGGATCTGGATTACGCCGAAGACTCGGCCTGCGACGCCGATGTGAACGTCATCATGACGGGCAGCGGCGCCTTTGTTGAGGTGCAAGGCACCGGCGAGGGCGCGACCTTCACGCGTGCTGAATTGGACACGATGCTGGTGCTGGCCGAAGGCGGTATTGCCAGCCTGGTTCGGGCGCAGCGCGCAGCATTGGTCTGACGCATGCGTTGAACCTGACCACGCGGCGTTTTCTCGCCCAATGACAAACAGCCGCTTTTCCGCGGCTGTTTGTCATTGCGTGTCAGCAAAAGCGTATCGTCACGCGCCCTTGTGCGCCAGCAACATCCCCACCTTCTGTACCTGCTCAAGCCCCCAGATCGTATCGATCAGGCCGCGCAGCTCCTGTTCCGTTGCCGCATCCGCGTAACGGCCCAGGCTGAGCGTCTTGTCTTCGATCTCGGCACGGCTGAGCGTGTTGCCGGGGTCGCCCTTCGGTTCGTCCACGCGGCCGTGCAGCGTGCGGCCGTCGCGCGTAGTGACGGTGACCTTGCCAATCCAGCGCTGCGGATAGGCGCTGTCGACTTCCGGGTCCAGCACCATGTCGACCTTGCCGCGAAACGCCGCAACGGCCGGGTCGTCCAACCCCGCATCGAACTCGGCAAGCCCTGCGCGGCCTTTGCGCGCGATCAGCGCCAGCACCGTGCCCATCGAAAACTTGGACTGATGCACCGTCTGCGGGTTGACGACCGGCCCCAGCACGTCGATGGCGCCCTGATGCACATGGGCCACCACGCGTTCCACATCGGCTTCCGTCAGATTGTTGTCGCGCAGCGCTTGTTGCAGCGCGTCGGCGGCGGGGTGCGTGTGGCGGCACGACGCATGGAACTTGAACGAGGTCTCGGCCAACGCCCAGCGTTCGCCCAGGCGATCGCACAGCTTGGACGGATCGGCATCGGTGGACATGCCAGCCGCCATGCCCTGCGGGCCTTCCAGAATGTGGCGTGCGCCGGTGAAGCCTTCGCGCGCCAGATAGGCTGCGGTGATGCCGTCAGCGGCGGCTTTTGCCGTGTGCAGTTGCTTGGAGTCGGCGGCGTCACGCAAAAATTCCCACAGGCCGGCGGCCTGCGTACCGGCGGAACCCAGTGCGTGCAGCATCTGCTCGGGCGTCAGCTTCAACAAGCGGCCCACCGTCACGGCAGCGGCCAGCGTGCCCGCCGTGCCCGTCGTGTGGAAGATTTTGTAGTGCGAACGGCCCAGGAATTCACCAACGCGGATACCCACTTCGTACCCGGCGACGGCGGCCACGAGCAGGTCGCGGCCCGAGCTGCCCAGCGCCTGCGCCACCGCCAGTGCGGGCGGGAAGACGACCGCGGCGGGATGGAACACCGAGCCGTTATGAACGTCGTCCTGTTCCACCACGTGCGCGGCGGCGGCATTGACCATGGCGGCAAACAGGGGGCTGGTGCGGCGGCGCGTGATCAGCACTTCGCTTGGGCCTTCCGTGGGGCCCATGGCGGCCGCGTAGCGGTCGATGGCTTGCACGGCGCGCGCCGAGGCGCCCGCCAGAATCGACGCCAGGCAGTCCAACAGCAAATCTTCGGCGCGGCGCAACACCGGCGCGGGGATGTCTTCGTAGCGCAAGTTCGCGGCAAAGGCCGCAAGGCCGGCGCTAAGGTGGGGCGTATCTTGAGTAGCGGTCATAAGCGGATGGCCTGGTGTCAGAAGGAACGGGGCAAGCCCAGGATGTGTTCGGCGACGTAGGACAGGATCAGGTTGGTGGAGATGGGCGCAACCTGATACAGCCGGGTCTCGCGGAACTTGCGTTCGACGTCGTACTCGGTGGCAAAGCCAAAGCCGCCATGGAATTGCAGGCAGGCGTTGGCGGCTTCCCACGATGCGTCGGCGGCCAGCAGCTTGGCCATGTTGGCTTGCGCGCCGCAAGGCTCGTGCGCGTCAAACAGGCGGCACGCTTCGTAGCGCATCAGGCTGGCGGCTTCCACGTTGATGTGGGCGCGCGCAATGGGGAATTGCACGCCTTGGTTCTGGCCGATCGGGCGGCCGAACACCATGCGTTCCTTGGCGTAGGCGGTGACCTTGTCCACGAACCAGTAGCCGTCGCCGATGCACTCGGCGGCAATCAGCGTGCGTTCGGCGTTCAGGCCGTCAAGAATGTATTTGAAGCCTTTGCCTTCTTCGCCGATCAGGTTTTCGACGGGAATTTCCAGGTTGTCGAAGAACAGCTCGTTGGTCTCGTGGTTGACCATGTTCGGAATCGGGCGGATCGCCATGCCGTGTTTCACTGCATGATGCAGGTCCACCAGGAAGATCGACATGCCTTCGGACTTGCGCGTGACCTGGTCCAGCGGCGTGGTGCGCGCCAGCAGAATCATCAGGTCGGAATGCTGCACACGCGAAATCCAGACCTTTTGGCCATTGATGACGTAGCGGTCGCCACGGCGCACGGCGGTGGTCTTGATCTTGGTGGTGTCGGTGCCGGTGGTGGGCTCGGTGACGCCCATGGATTGCAGGCGCAATTCGCCAGCCGCAATGCGCGGCAGATATTCGCGTTTCTGCGCTTCGGAACCATGGCGCAGCAGCGTGCCCATGTTGTACATCTGGCCGTGGCAGGCGCCCGAGTTGCCGCCGCTGCGGTTGATTTCTTCCATGATGACGGAGGCTTCCGTCAGGCCCAGACCCGAGCCGCCGTATTCCTGCGGAATCAGTGCAGCCAGCCAGCCGGCCTCGGTCAACGCGCGGACAAAGTCTTCGGGATAGCCGCGCTCTTCGTCGATCTTGCGGAAATACTCGGAGGGGAATTGGGCGCAAAGGTCGCGCACGGCTTCGCGGATGTCCTGATAAGCGTGAGAGGCGTTGGGCATAGGGCTGCTGATGTGAGGTAAGTAAGGGTTCGGTACAGCATCGAATGTGCCGCAAGGGCGCGACCCTGCCAATTCACAATTCCTTAATACGGGGTTCCTGTTCGCAAAAGCGCAGTTTCATGACCGGCGTTCGTCATGGCGGCGGCCAGGTTGTGTCAAGAAATTGCCAAACTGCGTGTCCATAATCCGTAGCACTGCGCCCAGGCGCCAGGCTACACACGGATGGATATGCGTAAAAATCTCAGGGTCACCACGGCGGTTTCCGCCATTCTGGCGTTGTTTGTGGTGCTGTTCGCAGTAGCGGCCGCCGCCGGCATCGCCGTCCTGCGCGACAACCGCGCCGACATCGAGGCCTTGGGCCGGGGCAGCATCGAACGGGCCAGCGACCTGGCCGACATGACCAGCCGGCTGTTTCAGGCGCGCGCCGCGCTGACAGACGCCAAGACCGGCATGGAAGGCGGCCTGGAAGACGCGCGCAATCAATCCCTGGCGCAAGCGGATGCGCTGTTGAAGCAAGCCGCAGCCAGCCTGGCGCGGCTGCGCGGCAACCCGGACACCAGCGAGCAGGGCGGGCCGTTGTTTGAACAGGTGCTGACGGCTTACACCGCGTTTGCCGACCAGACGCTGGCCCCCATGCAAAAGGCCATCCAGGGCTGGAACGGGATCGAAGTGAATCGGCTGGTGGACAAGGCGCTGCCCGTGAGCGGTGCGGCGTATGTGAAGCAAGCGGACGCTTATCAGACCTATTCGCGTGACCAGGGCCAGGCGGCCGTGGCGGGCGCCAGCCAAACGCTGGAGCGCGTGATTCTCGTGGCGGCAGGTGTGCTGGGGCTGGTGCTGTTGCTGGCCGTGTTGATCCGCCTGGCGTTTCGCCGCAGCATTCTGCGTCCGTTGAACGAAGCCGGTGCGCACTTCGACCGGATCGCCGACGGCGACCTGACCGGCGCCATCGCCACGCGCGGCGACAACGAAATCGGCGTGCTGTATTCCGCCATGCGCCGCATGCAGACGGGCCTGTCGGCGGCGGTGGCCTCGGTACGCCATGGCGTTGAAGAAATCCACACGGGCTCGGGCGAAATCGCCGCGGGCGGGGCAGACATGTCCGACCGTACCGCGCGCCAGGCCGGTTCGCTGCAAGAGGCCGCCGCCAATATGACGCAACTGGCGCACACGGTGCAGATGACGGCAGGCAATGCCGACCTGGCCAGCCGGCAGGCCGAAAGCGCCACCCAGCTGGCCCAACGCGGCGGGCAGGCGGTGGACGAGGTCGTGCAAAGCATGCAGGGCATTGCCGACAGCGCGCGCCGCATTGGCGAGATCGTGGGCGTGGTCGACAGCATTGCCTTTCAAACCAACATCCTGGCGCTGAACGCGGCGGTGGAAGCGGCGCGCGCCGGCGAACAAGGCAAAGGCTTTGCCGTCGTGGCGGGCGAAGTGCGCTCGCTGGCGCAGCGCAGCGCGCAGGCCGCCAAAGAAATCAAGGGCTTGATCGAAGACTCGGCCGCGCGCGTCGAGGCGGGCGTGCGTCAGGTGAACCTGGCGGGCGACACCATGCGCGACATGGTGGTGTCGGTGGACCGCGTGACGCAGATCGTGGCCGAAATTTCCAGCGCCACGGCCGAACAGGCGGCGGGCATTGCGTCGGTGAATGACGCGGTGGCCGACATCGAACGGTCCACGCAGGAAAACGCCGCCATGGTCGAGCAGACTGCGGCCGCCGCTGCCGCGCTGGAAATCCAGGCGCAAGGCCTGCGCCGTGCCGTCGCAGTGTTTCAGATTGCGCAGGCTGCGCAGGATGCGGCTGCCGTGCACGCGGCAGCCGGCCAGTCAGTCGCTCAATTGGGGCAGGGCGCCGCCGGTGTAGCGCTCGGCCACCAGCGACAGGTTCCCATGCTTGACCTTGTGCTTGACATGCGCGGCAGCCGACGCGATGTCCTCCGGGCGGATGCGCTCGCATAACGACGGGGTGACGGTCAGCGCGCCCACGCCTAAGGTCACGAAGGGAAAGAAGCGCGGCACGCCATAACGGTCTTCGGCTTCGATGCCCCCGTTATGGCGGCCCTGATCGTCGTACAGGTCGGTGGCCTGCTCGTTGAATTCCGCGATGATGCGCTGCACGCGATCCATCCAGTCGGCGCTGCGGAACAGCACCACGAAGTCATCGCCGCCCACGTGGCCCACGAAGTCGCGCAGCGGATCGCAGTGGTGTTTGATGACTTCGGCCGTCAACATGATCATGTCGTCGCCGCGCCAGTAGCCGTAGACGTCGTTGAACGGCTTGAAGTTGTTCAGGTCGCCGTAGCAGATGGTGAAGTCGGCCGCGTCTTCCAGCAGGGTGGCGATGTGCCGGCTGATGGGGATGTTGCCGGGCAAGGACGTCAGCGGGTTGGCGTAGCGCGCGGCCTCGATACGCATTTCGGTCACCGAGCGCACCAGCGTTTCACCCGTGGCCAAGCCGTCGTAACGGCCGTCGCGCGTAATGATCAGGCCGTCCATCAGGTAGCGCTGGTCTTCCGAGATCAGCACGTGGCTCAACTGGTCGATGGACACATTCAGGTCCACCAGCACCGGTTCGGCGTTCATGAACGTCGAGCAGGCGTCGCGGCCGAAGAGCTCGCGGGTGTAGCGTTGCGCGTAGTGTTCGGAAAAATCGCGGCGGTTGATGATGCCCACCGGCCGGTTGTCGGCGTCAACGACCGCCACCGCGTGCATGGTCTTGTGTTCGATGAACAAGCGATGCACGTCGTCGTTGGTGTGCTTGTTCAGCAGCGCGGCGGGCGCCTCCACGCGCAGGCTGGCTGCGGTACCGCCGGCCGCCCGTTGCGACAGCGGCGCGGTGCTGCGCACGCGCAATGAATCGCGCAGCGGCGGCGTCAGCTCGGTCAACATCGTTTCTTCGGGGCGGCCCAGCAGCCAGCCTTGGGCATAGCGGATGTCCAGCTCGCGCACCATGGCCAGGTCTTCGGCGGTCTCGATGCCTTCAGCGACAATCGCCGTGCCCAGGTGTTGGGCCACCTTCAGAATGGCGCGCACCATGCTTTGCTTGCGGTCATCCTTGCCGATGCCGTCAAAGAAGTAGCGGTCGATTTTCACCAGGTCGGGCTGCATTTCCGACCATAGCTGCAGATTCGAATTGCCCACGCCGTAGTCGTCCAGCGCGATGCGCATGCCGTGCTCACGCAGGCAGGCAAACGCGTTGCCCAGTTCGCCCATGTGTTCGGACAGCGGATCTTGTTCGGTCAGTTCAACGATGATGCTGGACGGCTCCAGCGCGCAATCCTTGAGCAGCCGCATGGGCATGTCGCTGCCCCATAGCGTCCAGTAATGGATCAGCGCGGAGCCAGACAAATTCAAGAACAGCTTGCCGGTGGCCTCGTTATCCTGAAACCCCTGGGCGCCCGCTCGAAAGCTGGCCAGCTCCAGCTGGGGGTGCAGACCGCGCCGGCGGGCTTCAGCGAACAGGGCGTCCGGGTAGTGCAGGGCGGTATCGGCCGGGCCGCGAATCAGGCTTTCGTGGCCGTAGATTCGGCTATGAGACAAATCGACCACGGGCTGGTAGCGCGGCCGCAACAACCCTTCGCGCAGAATGCCGGCCAAGCCGATGGATGCGGGCGCATCGCCCGTTGAAGAGTGGGGCGCGCGGGCCGCAGCTGGCCGGGGCATAGCGTGAAGTGAGGTCATCGCCGAGGGCGTTCAGATACGATCAGTGACAAGATTGGCCATAGTGACAACAAAATATGTCTGCGTTGTTGCCGCTCGCGCGACGCGCAATCTTCCGGCGGGTGTTACATAGCTGTCAACCTACTTGTTGACCTTGCCTGTCATCGGACTCATTGACCTTGCGCGTTTTCCGGACTTGGGGCTCTTGCCCATCCCCCTTGCAAGGTCATGCCCAAAACACCCGCCGCGCGCAGGGCCACGCCCTATACAATTTGCGCTATGACTTCCCCCAAGATTCCCGAATCCCTGCGCCGCATCGTGCTGGCGTCCAACAATGCCGGCAAGTTGCGTGAGTTTTCCGCCTTGTTTGCTCCCCTGGGTATTGAGCTGGTGCCCCAAGGCGAACTCGGCGTGCCGGAAGCCGAAGAGCCGCACGTGACCTTCGTTGAAAACGCGCTGACCAAGGCGCGCCACGCCAGCCGCCTGACCGGGCTGCCCGCGCTGGCCGATGATTCCGGCCTGTGCGTGGCCGCGCTGAACGGCGCGCCCGGCGTCTATTCGGCCCGCTACGCCAAGATGCATGGCGGCGAAAAATCCGATCAAGCCAATAACGCGTTGCTGGTGCAGCACCTGGCCAACGTGGCCGACCGCCGCGCCTGGTATGTGGCCGTGTTGGCACTGGTCCGTTCCGAAAACGACCCGTGCCCGATCATTGGCGAAGGCCTGTGGCACGGCGAGATCATTGATCAGCCCGAAGGCGCCAACGGCTTTGGCTACGATCCGCATTTCTATCTGCCCGACATGGCGCTCACCGCCGCGTCGCTCGACCCCGAAGAAAAGAACCGGGTCAGCCATCGCGCCCGCGCCTTGCGCGAGCTGCTGAGCAAGCTCAGCCAGGCTTGAGGGGCGCGCCCGCCGCGTCCGCCCCAGGAAACCCGCATGTCCATCATCATTCCCATCCGCAACGACATGGGCGCGCCCGCCTCGCGCCTGCGCGTGCCGGCCGGCGCCACGCTTTCGAGCCTGCCGCCGCTCTCTATCTATGTGCACGTGCCGTGGTGTGTGCGCAAGTGCCCGTATTGCGATTTCAATTCCCACGCCGCGCCGGGTGAGATTCCCGAACGCGCCTATCTCGATGCGCTGCGCAGCGATCTTGAGCAGGCGCTGCCGTCCATCTGGGGCCGTCAGGTCGTGTCGGTATTTATTGGCGGCGGCACGCCCAGCCTGCTGTCGTCTGCCGGCCTGGACGAACTGCTGGCCATGCTGCGCGCCTGTCTGAACGTATGGCCCGACGCCGAAATCACCATGGAAGCCAACCCCGGCACCGCCGAGGCCAGCCGGTTCCGTGACTATGCGGCCAGCGGCGTCACGCGTTTCTCGTTGGGCATCCAGAGTTTCGACGACGCCCAGCTGAAGAAGCTGGGGCGCATCCACGATTCGGCGCAAGCCCGCGCCGCGATCGACATGGCGCAACAGGCGGTATCGCGCGTGAACCTGGACATGATGTTCGCCTTGCCGGGGCAGACGCTGGACGCCTGCGTGGCAGACCTGCGCGAAGCCATCTCGTTTGGCACCGAGCATTTGTCGCTGTATCACCTGACGATGGAGCCGAACACGGTCTTCGCCAAGTTTCCGCCCGAAGACTTGCCCGACGACGACACCAGCGCCGCCATGCAGGACGCCGTCGAGGCCGAGCTGGCGGCTGCCGGCCTGGCGCGCTATGAAGTGTCGGCCTACGCCAAGCCCGGCGCCCGCTGCCGGCACAACGTGAACTACTGGGAATTTGGCGACTACCTGGGCATTGGCCCCGGCGCGCACGGCAAACTGTCATTCCATGACCGTATCGTGCGCGAGGCGCGCTTGCGCAGCCCTGACTCCTGGATGCAAGCCGCGATGGCGCGCGACGGCAGTCACGTATCGGAAAGCCGGCAGGTCGGCCCTGACGAGCTGCCGTTCGAATTCATGCTGAACGCGCTGCGGTTGAAAGACGGCGTGCCCAGCACCGCGTTCAATGAGCGCACTGGTTTGTCGCTGGCGGCCATTGCGCACCAATTGGAGGCAGCCTCTAAACGGGGCTTGCTGGACGCTGATCCCACCCGCCTGAAGGCCACGCCATTGGGTTGGCGGTTCCTGAATGACCTTCAGGAAATGTTCCTGTAGTGGTGCAGCACCAAACTGGGGCAATCATGCCCCACTATTTGCACCAAAGTGGTGCTACATTTTTCCATGACCGTGCGGCTTTCCCCGGGGAATCCCGGGGTAAAAACCTGGCACGCTTATTGCTTCCCTCTTTTATGCCAGTCGAGCGGCAAAGCCCTCGACCCTTTTATCTAATGGAGATGACATGGCAAGCCCGAAAGACGTCCTGAAACAGATCGCCGATAACGAAGTCAAATTCGTGGATTTCCGCTTTACCGATACGGTTGGCCGTGAGCATCACGTGTCCGTGCCCACCAGCCAGATCGACGAAGACAAGCTGGAAAGCGGCCAGGCTTTCGACGGTTCGTCGATCCCGGGTTGGAAGGGTATTGAAGCTTCCGACATGCTGCTCATCCCCGATTGCTCCACCGGCAACCTGGACCCGTTCCGCGAAGAGCCGACCCTGATCCTGTCGTGCGACGTTGTCGAACCGTCGGACCTGAAGGGCTATGACCGCGACCCGCGTTCGCTGGCCAAGCGCGCCGAAGCCTACCTGAAGTCCTCCGGCCTGGGCGACACCGCCTACTTTGGTCCGGAACCCGAATTCTTCGTGTTCGACGGCGTGACGTGGAACACCGACATGTCGGGCACGTTCGTCAAGATCAAGTCCGAAGAAGCCTCGTGGTCGACCGGCCTGGAATTCGAAGGCGGCAACACCGGCCATCGTCCCGCAGTCAAGGGCGGCTACTTCCCCGTTCCCCCGGTTGATTCGTTCCAGGACATGCGCTCGGAAATGTGCCTGTTGATGGAACAAATGGGGGTGCCGGTTGAAGTGCACCACCATGAAGTCGCTGGCGCCGGCCAGCTGGAAATCGGCACCAAGTTCAGCACGCTGGTTCAGCGCGCCGACTGGACGCAGATCGTCAAGTACGTCGTGCACAACGTGGCCCACGCCTACGGCAAGACCGCCACGTTCATGCCCAAGCCCATCGTTGGCGACAACGGTTCCGGCATGCACGTGCACCAATCCATCTGGAAGGATGGCCAAAACCTGTTCGCAGGTAACGGCTACGCCGGCCTGTCGGAATTCGCGCTGTACTACATCGGCGGCATCATCAAGCACGCCCGCGCCCTGAACGCCATCACCAACCCGGGCACGAACTCGTACAAGCGTCTGGTTCCGCACTACGAAGCCCCGGTCAAGCTGGCTTATTCGGCCCGCAACCGTTCGGCCTCGATCCGCATTCCGTACGTCGGCAACCCGAAGGGCCGCCGCGTCGAAGCGCGTTTCCCGGACCCCCTGGCCAACCCGTACCTGGCTTTCTCGGCCCTGATGATGGCCGGCCTGGACGGCGTCCAGAACAAGATCCACCCGGGCGAGCCGGCCGACAAGAACCTGTACGACCTGCCGCCGGAAGAAGACGCAAAGATCCCGACCGTGTGCTCCTCGCTGGAACAAGCGCTGGAAGCCCTGGACGCGGACCGCGAATTCCTGACCCGTGGCGGCGTGTTCAGCAACGACATGCTCAACGCCTACATCGACCTGAAGATGGGCGATGTGAATCGTCTGCGCATGACGACGCACCCGGTCGAATTCGACATGTACTACAGCCTCTGATCGTTTAGAGGCTGTGGCGGGGGGGAGCGCGATGATGTAGGCAGAAACCAGGGCCCACACCACGCGCACCACCAGGTCGCGGCTCGACGGTTTGTCCGCCAGGCGATGCCTGGCGGGCAGGGCGCCGGGTTCCGGCGCCGCCGTCGCGGGCGCGTTCCGCTTTCCCCCCTGTCATTCGGGTACGTTGAAAAATGAATGTAGAAGCTCTCGATCTGCTTGCCACGTCCGTTTTCCTGGTCAACGAGCGCGGTCACATTGAGTACGCCAACGCCGCCGCCGAGGATTTGTTCGGCCGCTCGCGCAAGCAACTCTGCGGGCACTCCGCCGCCACGCTGTTCGACACCCCAGAAAACATCCAGTCCTCCATCGACCGCGCCGCCGCCGGCAGGTACGCCGACGTCAGGCAATTAGCCTCGTTGCGCCGCGCCGCCGAGTCCGTCGAAGTCGCCGTCACCACGGTGGGGCTGACCGGCCAACGCTGGCCGGTACTGATCGAAACGCGTGAGATCGAGCAGCGCGTGCTGGCCGACCGCAACCATCGGCTGGTTGATGAAATCGAAGCGCACCGCGAGCTGTTGCGCAACCTTGCACATGAAGTGAAAAACCCCTTGGGCGGTTTGCGCGGCGCCGCGCAATTGCTTGAAGCCGAGCTGCCCAGTGCGGCGCTGGCCGAATACACCCAGGTCATTATTTCCGAAGCCGACCGCTTGCAGGCGCTGGTGGACCGCTTGAGCGGCCCGCAACGTGTGCCGCTGAATGCCCGGCCGGTGAACATCCACGAAATTTGCGAGCGCGTTTGCGCGCTGATTCAGGCCGAGTTCCGCAACGACGTCACGATTTTGCGCGACTACGACGCCTCGGTGCCTGACTTGAAGGGCGACGCCGCCCGCTTGATGCAGGCCGTGCTGAACGTGGCGCGCAACGCCGCGCAAGAACTCGTCGCGCGGCCGCAAGGCCCGCAGACGGAACCCGGCGTGGTCACCTTGCGCACGCGGGTTGCGCGCCAAGTCATGCTGGCGCACCGGCAACACCGGCTGGCGCTGGTGCTGTCCATTATTGATAACGGTCCCGGCGTGCCGGACCATATCCGTGACCGCATTTTCCACCCGCTGGTCACGGCCAGGGCCGGCGGTACCGGGCTGGGCTTGAGCCTGGCCCAGGACTTCGTGCAGCAGCACGGCGGCATCATCGAATTTGAATCCCGACCCGGGCGTACCGAGTTTCGCCTGGTCCTACCGATGGAGCCCGCACACTGATGAAACCCGTATGGATCGTCGACGACGACCAGGCCATCCGCTGGGTCCTCGAAAAGGCCCTGGCCCGCGCTGGTGTCCCCACCCGCAGTTTCTCCCAATCGGCTGACGTGCTGGAAGCGCTGTCGCGCGAAACGCCCGTCGCATTGGTGTCCGATATCCGCATGCCTGGCGGCAATGGTTTGGAGCTGTTGCGCCAGTTGAAAGAACGGCATCCCGGCTTGCCGGTCATTGTGATGACCGCGTTCGCCGACCTGGACAGCACCGTGTCCGCCTTCCAGGGCGGCGCGTTTGATTACCTGGCCAAGCCATTCGACGTGAACGAAGCGGTGGCGTTGATCCAGCGCGCCATGCAGGAATCTGCGCAGCCCGAAACGCCCGAAGGGCAGGGCGAGTCCGCGCAGAACAACGAACGCTGGATGATGACGCAGTCGTCCTCCACCGCGATGCAGGAAGTGTTCCGCGCCATTGGCCGCCTGGCGCAGTCGAAAGTCACGGTGTTGATCACCGGGGAATCGGGCACGGGCAAGGAATTGGTGGCGCGTGCGTTGCACGGCCACGGCGTGCGCGCCAGCGGCCCCTTTGTGGCGCTGAATGCGGCGGCCATTCCGCGTGATCTGCTCGAAGCCGAATTGTTCGGCCACGAGCGGGGCGCGTTTACCGGCGCCAACAACTTGCGCCGCGGCCGCTTCGAGGAAGCCCACGGCGGCACGCTGTTCCTGGATGAAATCGGCGACATGCCGATTGAATTGCAGACGCGTTTGCTGCGTGTGCTGGCCGAAGGCAGCTTCTATCGCGTGGGCGGCGCACAGCCGGTGCGCGTGGACGTGCGCATCGTGGCCGCTACCCACCAGCCGCTTGAGCAGCGCGTTGAACAGGGCTTGTTCCGCGAAGACTTGTTCCACCGCCTGAACGTCATCCGCCTGCGCCTGCCGCCTTTGCGTGAGCGCGTGGAAGACATTCCGGCCCTGGCCCAGCATTTCCTGACCGCCAGCGCCCGCACRCTGGGCGTGCCGGTCAAACGTTTGACGCCGGATGCGTTGGCCGTGCTGACGAAGTTCGACTTCCCCGGCAACGTGCGCCAGCTGGAGAACTTCTGCCATTGGCTGACGGTGATGGCGCCCGGCCAGACGGTAGACCGCCAGGATCTGCCACCGGAAATTCGTGCGCTGGAGCATCAACAGCAAGCCGGCTCGGCGCCGCTGCGTCCGGCGGCGTCCGTGCCCAGCATCGGTACGGTTGTGCAGGCATCATCGGTTGTCGACGACGGCACGCCACGCAACTGGCAAGATTCGTTGCTGCGCGATGCGCAGTACCGCTTGGAACGTGGTGAGCCGGCAGTGATGGCGACGCTGACCCGCCAGTTTGAAAAGATCCTGCTGCAAAGCGCGCTGGACGCCAGCCGCGGCCGCCGCGTGGAAGCCGCATCGCGTTTAGGGATTGGGCGCAATACGATCACGCGCAAACTGCGCGAATTGGGGATCGAGGACGAGTGATAGATGGGGGGCGCGCGGTGCGCATCCCATTCCTATGGGATGACATGGCGCGCTCCACCCACCGCAAGAAAGCAAGCAACCCCCGCGCGAAACCTATCACCCCATTCCCAACAAACTCTCACATAACCGCGGCGATTTCAGCTTCTGCAGCCACCACTTCAGCGCTTCCCCCGGCGCTTCGGCCCGCCAGGCATACGCCACGTGTTCTGTCAGCGCCATGCCCTCATCCGTGTCGCACACCACCAGCAAGCCCTGCGATAAGTACGGCGCGGCCATCGTCAGCGGCAGATAGCCGCAACCCAGCCCGCGCACCTGCGCTTCGATCTTTGCCTGCATCGACGGCATCACCAGCGTGGGTTGATCCGCCAGAATCCCGCGCGATTGCGGCGGCAAATTTCGTGACGTATCGGCCACCACCACCGCGCAGTACTTTGTGATGTCCGCGCGGCTGAGCGGCTGCGGCAGCGACGCTAGCGGATGATGCGCCGCCACGCAGAAACCGAATTGCGTGGTGCCAATAGCCTGCGAACGATACGGCCCGGTCGGCTCCGCATGCGCGCCCGCACCAATGACCAGATCCGCACGGTTGGACGTCAGCGCATCCCAATTTCCGCTTAGCACTTCGCTGGAAAACCGCAGCGTGGTCGCGCTTTCAAGCGTTTGAAATTCATCGATCAAGTCATAGAGGGGCCGCCAGGGCAGCACGGCGCTGACTGCGATGCGCAGTTCCACTTCCCAGCCCGTTGCGATACGTTTGACGCGGCAAGCCAGGTCATCTAACGATTGCAGAACATGCCGCCCGTCTTTCAATAGCGCTTCGCCCGCAGGCGTCAGCAGCGCGCGGTGGCCAGAGCGGTCAAACAGCAACACGTCCAGCCCGTCTTCCAGCTTGCGGATGGAATAGGTCACGGCCGAGGGCACTTTGCCCAGTTCGCGGGCCGCTTTGGCGAAGCTGCCGTGGCGGGCGATGGCGTCGACAAGAATCAGCAGTTCAGGGGTGATCGGTTGCATGGAAGAGGGGTGTTCAAAAAATTTGAATGAACTCGTCAAAATATAGCGCCAAACGCAGGGTTCGGCACGCGCAGAATATCACTCATGCCAGGGATGCAGCGAAACAGGCAGGACAAAAGCCTGAAGCGTTGCACCCGACAATCATTCATATTATTGAAACAGGAGTCCACAATGCTTACGATTCGCCGCGCTGCCGAACGAGGTCACGCCAACCATGGGTGGCTCGATTCGTTTCACACCTTTTCGTTTGCCAACTACTACGACCCGGCTCACATGGGCTTTGGCGCGCTGCGCGTGATCAATGACGACCGCATCGCCGCCGGCCGCGGTTTCGGCACCCACGGCCACCGGGACATGGAGATCATCACCTATGTGCTGGACGGCGCGATTGCGCACAAGGACAGCATGGGCAGCGGCTCGACCATCCAGCCCGGCAACGTGCAGCGGATGAGCGCGGGACGCGGCGTGATGCACTCCGAGTTCAACCCGCTGCCGGATACCGAAACGCACATGCTGCAAATCTGGATCGAGCCCGACGTGACTGGCATTGCCCCGGAATACGAAGAGCGTAGCTTCAGCGATGCGCAAAAGCGTGGCCGTCTGCAAGCGCTGGTGTCGCCCGATGGTGAAGATGGTTCGATGAAGATCCATCAAGATGCGCGGCTGTATGGCGGCCTGTTCGATGGTGATGAATCCGCCACGCTGAACCTGGCGGCCGGCCGCCGTTCCTGGATCCATGTGGCCCGGGGCAGCATCGTCGTCAACGGCACCGAGCTGTCCACCGGCGACGCCGTGGCGATCACGGACGAAAGCCGTGTCGAGCTGTCGGGTGGCAAGCAGGCCGAAGTGCTGGTGTTTGACTTGGCGTAAGCCCACGTGCCGGGCGGATACGATCCGCCCGGCACGATTGCGTTTTGGCCATCTGGCCGTGACTGAGATTTAAGATGGCCATTGGCCTATTCATGCGGAGCGCTACAACATGTCTACCTTGTCCGAAGCAGGCGAAAACCAAATCGAAACCATTGTGGTGCCGCGCACCAGCGACCTGGGCGGTTTCTCCGTCCGGCGCGCCATTCCGTCGGCGCAGCGCCGCAGCGTCGGGCCGTTCGTATTCCTGGACCACATGGGGCCGGCGGATTTTGATATCGGTTCGGGCATTGACGTGCGTCCGCACCCGCATATCGGGCTGTCCACCGTCACGTATCTGTATGAAGGGTCGATGGTGCACCGCGACGGCGTGGGCCATACGCAAACCATCCTGCCGGGCGAAGTGAATTGGATGACGGCGGGCCGTGGCATCGTCCACTCGGAACGTTCGTCGCCGGAAAGCCGGCTTGCGCCGCAGCGCCTCTGTGGCCTGCAGATTTGGGTGGGCCTGCCCAAGCAGCACGAAGAAACGGACCCGGGCTTCACGCATTACGGTTTGGACGCGCAGCCGGTGATTGAAGGCGAGGGCGTGCGCGCGCAGGTCGTGGCGGGTTCGCTGTTTGGCAAGACGTCGTCGGTGAAGACGCTGTCGCCGCTGTTCTATGGCGACCTGCAATTGCAAGCGGGCGCCACCACCGTTCTGCCGGCCGAATTCGAAGAACGCGCCGCGTATCTGGCGCAAGGCACGGTCGAGATCGACGGGCAAGAGTTTGAAAGCGGCCGCCTGGTGGTTTTCGCGCCGGGCCGCCCGGTGCAGATCCGCGCCAAGACGGCCGCGCGCTTTGCGTTGATTGGCGGCGAACCCTTGGACGGCCCGCGCTTTGTCTGGTGGAACTTCGTGTCCAGCAGCAAGGACCGCATCGAACAGGCCAAGCAAGACTGGCAGCGCACCCGCTTCGACCAGGTGGTGCCGGGCGATGAAACCGAGTTCATTCCGCTGCCCGAAGCCCGGGCGTAATGATGCCGCGTTAATCTGCTGCCGCGCGCGCTCGCGCGGCAGTATCATGCGCCTCCAAACCTTCATAACAACAGGATGGAGACTCATGCATCGCCACACGTTCAACCTTGCGCGCGGCCTGGCCGCGCTTGCGCTTATTCAAGGCGCATCCACCGCGCTTGCCGCCGGTTACCCGGCCAAGCCCATCACCTTTATCGTGCCCTATACGGCAGGCGGCACCACCGATCTGGTGGCGCGCACGGCCGGGCAGAAAGTGGCCGAAAAACTGGGCCAGCCCGTCATCGTTGAAAACCGCCCTGGCGCGGGCGGCAACATCGGCATGGACGCCGTGGCCAAGGCCGCGCCGGACGGCTACACGATCGGCTTTGGCGCGATCTCGACCAATGCGCTCAAT
The DNA here is from genome assembly GCF_056399725.1 of Achromobacter sp. 01N37. Classification (NCBI taxonomy): domain Bacteria; kingdom Pseudomonadati; phylum Pseudomonadota; class Betaproteobacteria; order Burkholderiales; family Alcaligenaceae; genus Achromobacter; species Achromobacter sp. 01N37. The sequence goes on along the minus strand of NZ_JBFTRX010000008.1, from coordinate 109,700 downwards.
CCCTTCGTCTACCCGAAGATGCCGTTCGACCCCACGAAGGATTTCACGGGCGTCAGCATGTTGGGCGCGTCGTCGGTCGTGCTKGAAACCGGCCCCGCGCTGAAGGTGGACAGCGTCAAGGATCTGGTTGCCTACGCCAAGCAGCATCCCGGCACCTCGTTCGGCACGCCCGGCACGGGCACGTCCATGCATTTGGCGGGCGTCATGTTCGACCAGCTGACGGGCGCAGGCATGCAGCACATTCCGTACAAAGGCAGCGCGCAAGCGTTGAACGATTTGTTGGGCGGGCACTTGCCCGTGATGTTCGACAACCTGCCTGCATCGCTGCCGCACATCAAGGCGGGCAAGGTGCATCCGTTGGCGGTCACGGGCAGCAAGCGCGCACCGGCTTTGCCGGATGTGCCCACGCTGGCTGAGCTGGGTTACTCGGGCGCTGTTGTAGACCCGTGGTTTGCGGTGTATGGCCCGGCGAACATGTCGCCAGAGGCCACGCGCGCGTTGAGCGAGGCCTTCCAATGGGCGCTGGCGCTGCCCGAAGTGAAAGACAAGCTGGAGCAGGCGGGCTTCATGCCCTACGGGTCCAGCCCGGAAGAAGTTCAGCGCTTGACCGCCAGCCAGTACGAGTCGTTCAAGGCCCTGTCGCAGAAGGTGAAGCTGTCGGCGGACTGATGCCGCCAAGGCCTGAACACACACACGAATTGAATTGCCCCCGGAACTTGGACCTGGACCCAACGTTCGGGGGGCAGTTCAAATCGCAGATTCGCAATTGCTGACTCTCTAGCGGCCGCGGGCAAACGCTTGCTCGCGCCGTTCTTCCAACGCTTCGCGGCGGATGAAGTCACGCACGAAATCGTTGCTGGGGTGGTGATGCAGGTTGTAGGGCGTGTCCCATTGCGCGATGCAACCCTTGCTCATCACCCCGATGCGGTCGGCAATGGCGAAGGCTTCGGCCTGGTTGTGCGTGACCAGGATGGCGGTGTGGCCGGTGGTCTTGAGGATGTCGCGCACTTCGAACGCCAAACGTTCACGCGTGTCCACATCCAGATTCGAAAACGGCTCGTCCAGCAGCAAGAGATCGGGCGAGGGCGCCAAGGCCCGCGCCAGCGCCACGCGCTGTTGCTGCCCGCCCGAAATCTCATGCGGATAACTGTTGGCCGCATGGGCCAAGCCCACCAGCGTCAGCATTTCGTCGACGCGGCGAGCGCGCTCGGGGCGCGCCAGCTTACGCAGCCCGAAGGCCACGTTCAGCGCCACCGTCAGGTGGGGGAACAGCGCGTAGTCCTGGAACATCATGCCCACGCGGCGCAATTCCGGCGCAACTTGTTCGCTCGGCGAAGAGATGACCGTGCCATCCAGCAGGATGCGCCCGGCGCGCACGGGCTCAAATCCGGCGATGGCGCGCAGCACGGTGGTCTTGCCGCAGCCGGATTCGCCCAGCAGGCAGCCGATGTGGCCGGCCGGCAAGCCCAGTGACAAATCCTGCACCACGGGTTTCAGCCCGGCGGGCGTCTCGTAGGCGAGGGAAAGGCGGTCGATTTCTAACAGATCGGGCACGATGATCAATGTCCCATTTTCAGATTGGTGCGCGCCAGCAAGATGACGGGCAAGAGGCCGGCCAGCACGATCGCCAGCGCCGCGACGGCGCCTTCCTCGTACGTGCCGCGCGCGGCTTCGGCGTAGAGCCACGTCGCCAGCGTGTCGAAATTCATGGGGCGCAGCAGCAGCGTTGCCGGCAATTCCTTCATGGCGTCCACGAACACCAGCAGGGCGCTGGCGGCCAGCGCGGGCCGCAACAGGGGCAGGTGAACGCGGCGCAGGGTGCCGGCAGAGCTTTCGCCCAACAGGCGCGAGGCCTGTTCAAGCGACGGCGGAATGCGCGCCAGCCCGGCTTCCAGCGCGCCAGTGGAAATGGCCAGAAAGCGAATCACATAAGCGCAGACCAGCGCAGCCATTGAGCCCATCAGGAACAGGCCCGTGCCGCCGAATACTTTGGCCACAGCGGTGTCGATCCACACGAAGGGGGTCAACAGCCCGATGGCCAGCACGGTCCCAGGCACCGCGTAGCCCAAGCTGGCGATACGCGCGCAGGCACGCGCCGGGTTGAAGCTGGCGCTTTCGCGCAAGGTGCGCCCGGCCCAAGCCACAATCAGCCCGCAAATCAAGGTGACGATGGTGGCGCTGAACGCCACGATCAGCGTGTTGCTCAAGCCGTTGATCAACTGGTCCGACACGCCGCCCACCAGGTGCAGGCGCTTGTAGGTTTCATAGATCAGGTACGCGGCAGGGGCGACGAAACCGATCACCACGGGAATCCAGCCCAGCAAGGCGGCAATGCCTGCCGCAACACCGTGCAGGCGGCGCGGCTGCATCGGGCGCATGCGCTGCGTGTTGGCATAGCGTTGGCGTTTGCGGCCATGGCGTTCCAGCATGATCAGGCCGATCACAATCGCCAGCATCGTCAGCGCAATCTGCGCCGCGCCCGCCAGATCCGATCGCGTGACCCACGTGGTGTAGACCGACACCGTCAACGTCTGCACGCCCAGAAATTCGGACGCGCCGATATCGTTCAGCGTTTCCAGCAACGCCAGGCTGACGCCCACGACGATGGCAGGCCGCGCCAAGGGCAGGGCGACGCGGAAGAAGACGGCCACCCGGCCAGCGCCCAAGGTGCGCGCGGCTTCAAGCAGGCTGGCCGCTTGCGTCATGAACATAACGCGGGTGCTCAGGTAAACGTACGGATACAGCACGAAGCCCAGCACGAAGATCGCGCCGTAGATGGACCGCAGATCAGGCAAGCGGAACTGGCGCGGGCTGTCATAGCCCAGCAGCGCGCGGATGGCGGTCTGGATCGGGCCAATGGGGTGCAGCAGGTCCAGGTAGGCAAACGCGATGATGTAGGTTGGCACTGCCAGCGGCAGCAGCAGCGCCCAGGTCAGGATGCGGCGGGTCGGGAAGTCGTAAGCGGTGACCAGCCAGGCGGCCCCCGTGCCCAGCAACGTCACCATCACGCCCACGCCGGCCAGCAGCATTGCGGTGTTGGCCAGTGCGTGGGGCAACACGTAGGTCGCCAGATGCTGCCAGTGGGCCAATTCGCCGCCCAGCGCCCACCAGGCCAGCGTCAGCACCGGGGCCAGGACGGCCAGCGCAATCAGTCCAGCGCCTGTCAGCCAGCCAGCGCCGCGTTCAGTCCAGCGCAAACGCAGCGGCCGGGGCAAAGATTCAGTGTGCATGCTTCAAGGTCGATTGCATCAATGGCAAGGCCTGTTCCCTTCAAAGGAAGGGAACAGGCCCAATACTGCCTCATGGTTACGTCACGCCAAGGGGCGTGACGCGCCACGGGTCGATCAGTTGTCGAAGCCGACCTTGTCCACCAATTCGCTGGCTTGCTTGCGATGCTTGGCGATCTCGGTCAGGGGCAGCGGATCAACCTTCAATTCGCCAAAGCTGGCGATGACGGGGTCCAGCTTCACGCCCTTGCGGACGGGGTATTCGTAGTTGGCTTGGGCGTACAGCGCTTGGGCGGGTTCCGACACCAGGAAGTCCAGCAGCTTGATGGCGTTGGCCTTGTGCGGCGCGTGGGCGGCAACGGCGGCGCCGCTGACGTTCACGTGCGTGCCGCCGCTTTTCTCATTGGCGAACGTCGGGCGGATGACCTTGATGGCGTCGCCCCACTTGCGGGCGTCGGTGCCGGCTTCGGCGTTCTTCATGTGGCCGACATAGTAGGCGTTGGCCAGGCCGATGTCGCAGATGCCGCCCAGGATGTCACGGGCCACGTCACGGTCGCCGCCTGCCGCCTTGCGGGCCAGGTTGGCTTTCACGCCACGCAACCACTTTTCAGTGGCTTCGGCGCCGTCATGCGCGATCATCGACGCGACCATGGCGGTGTTGTAGGGGTGTTGGCCCGAACGGATGCAAACCTTGCCCTTCCACTTCGGGTCGGCCAAGTCTTCGTAGCGGAAGGACTCCAGCTTCAAGTCCTTTTCCACATACAGCACGCGGTCGCGCAGCGACAGCGCAAACCACTTGCCGTCAGCGCCGCGCAGGTTGGCGGGGATCACGGATTCCAGGGTTTCGGACTTGATCGGCTGGGTCACGCCGCCATCCACCAGGTCCAGCAGGTTACCGATGTCCACCGTCATCAGCACGTCGGCGGGCGACTTCGAACCCTCAGCCTTGACGCGTTCCAGCAGACCGTCCTTGACGAAGACGGTATTGACCTTGATGCCGCTTTCCTTCGTGAACGCATCCAGCAGCGGCTGGATCAGCTTGGGTTCCCGGGTGGTGTACAGGCTGACTTCTTCGGCGGCGTTGGCCGAAACGGTGAAGGCGGCGGCGCCTGCCAGCGCCAGGGCGCGCAGCAGCGAATTCAATTGGGGACGCTTGGTCATGTCGGAAACTCCGGCTAGGGCTGCAAGGGGCGCACCCCTTGCCAATGCTGAAAGTGCTTGAAAAGCGGTCTGCTAACGAAAACGATTATCAACTGAGACCGCGACAATAACAGGAAGCATTGCGCTGTTCAACTTTTCGTCAGCATGACCGCAGGAGGGGGTTCAGAAGCTTGATCCCTATCAATTCGGCATAAGCGTATTACGGAATAATGAGAGCAATTCCCATCGAGACCCTGTAGAATAGGGCTTACCCTAATGCCGGCCGCGTCTTTTGTGCGGCGCGGAACGACCACGCGGCGCCCTCGGGCTCACACCCGGAAGCCGCCCTAACTGAATTCGACATGGCTGCTTTCAACACTGAGCGCGTACTTAGCGTGCACCACTGGAACGACACCCTGTTTTCCTTTACCACGACGCGTGACGCGGCCTTGCGGTTCCACAACGGCCACTTCGTCATGATCGGCCTGGAAGTTGAAGGCAAGCCCTTGTTGCGCGCCTACAGCATCGCCAGCGCCAACTATGAAGAGAACCTCGAGTTCCTCAGCATCAAGGTGCAGAACGGCCCGCTGACGTCGCGGCTGCAGCATCTGAAAGAAGGCGACACCATCCTCGTCAGCCGCAAGCCGGTTGGCACGCTGGTCGTCGACGACTTGAAGCCCGGCAAGCATCTGTTCCTGTTTGGCACGGGCACGGGCCTGGCGCCGTTCATGAGCATCATCAAAGACCCGGACATCTACGAACGTTTCGACAAGGTCATTCTGGTGCACGGCGTGCGTTGGGTCAGCGAACTGGCCTACGCCGACTTCATCGAAAAAGAACTGCCGAACAACGAATTCTTTGGCGACGTGGTGCGCGACAAGCTCGTCTACTACCCGACCGTTACGCGCGAACCGTTCCGCAACCAGGGCCGCATTACGGAACTGATGGAAAACGGCAAGCTGTGCGACGACATCGGCATCCCGCAAATCAACCCCGAAACCGACCGCGCCATGATCTGCGGCAGCCCGCATATGCTGGCTGACATCAGCGCCATGCTGGACAAGCGCGGCTTCACGGTGTCGCCGGGCGTGGGCCAGCCGGGTGACTACGTGGTTGAACGCGCGTTCGTGGACAAATAAGTCACCGTCTTGCGCTAGTAAAAAGCCCCATCGCATGCGATGGGGCTTTTTTATGCCCGTCAGCTGGAAACGATGGCGATCATTCCGGCTGGATGCCGGCCTTCTTGATGATGTCGCCCCACTTCTTCGATTCGGCCTGCTGGAACGTGGCCAGTTCGTCCGGGGTGGACGTGGCAGCGTCCGTGCCGGTCTGCGCGTAGAACTGCTGCGCAGGCTTCGTCTTGGTCGCGTTCACCAGCAGCTCGTTCAGGCGCTTCACCACGTCAGGCGGCGTGCCGGCCGGGGCGTAGGCCGCAAACCAATAGCCCATCTCGTATCCCGGCACGCCGGCTTCGGCGATGGTCGGCACGTCCGGCGCCAGCGGCGAGCGGGCTACACCGGTCACGCCCAGCGCGCGCAGCTTGCCGGACTTGACTTGCGGCAGGCCGGTGGCGGTGTCGGTGATCATCATGTCGATCTGGCCGCCCAGCAGGTCGGTGACCGCCAGCGGATTGCTCTTGTACGGCACATGCAGCAATTGCACGCCGGCCATCTGTTGCAGCAGTTCGCCTGCGATGCGGCTGCTGGAGCTGCCGCTGCCAAAGCTCAGCTTGCCGGGTGACTGCTTGGCCTGGGCCAGAAATTCGCCCACGGTCTTGGCCTGCGAGTTCGGGTTCACGACCATGATCTGGCCGCCTTTGCCCAGCAGCGAGATCGGCGCAAAGTCCTTCACGGGTTGATACGTCAGCGTCTTGTACAGATGCTCGTTGGCGGCGTGCGTGGTGTTGGTCGTGATCAGCACGGTATAGCCGTCGGGCGCGGCGCGCGCACCGGCAGCCGCGCCGATCATGGCGCTGGCGCCCGGTTTGTTTTCGATCACCACGGCTTGGCCGGTCTGCTCGGTGACGCCCTGGCCGATGGCGCGGCCGATCTGGTCGGTGGCGCTGCCGGCCGCAAACGGCACGATGAACGTGATGGGCTTGGCCGGAAAGTTCTGCGCCATGGCGGTCAGGGGCAGGGCGGCGGCCAGCAGCAGGGCCAGACGGCCCTTGGAAGAAATGCGCATGTTGTGTGTCTCCTGTGGTGTTTTTTTATGGTCGGGCGGGGAGTATCAGGCGGCCGCGGGGCGGTCGCCGGGTATGTCTGGCAGGCGGGCGGCCAGTTCTGCGCTGACCTCCACCGTCAGGTCCAGCAATCGGAAGGACAGGCTCTTGCCGTGCGTGTCCAGATTCAGCGCATCGTTCACGCCGCCGTCCAGCACGCCTTCCAGCACGAAATTCATGGCGTGCAGCGTGGGCAGCAGGTAGCGCGTTACGCGCGTGGGGTGGCGGTACGCGAACCAATCGGCGACGCGGGCTTCGGTGACTTGTGYGGTCAGCACGTCGTAGCACTCGGGGTCCCAGGCGATCAGGCTCAGGTTCGAGATGTTGCCCTTGTCTCCCGAGCGGCTGTGGCCCAGGCGATACAGCGGTACTTTTTGCGTGTGGGGGGCGCGGGTCATGACGCGATTTCCTCCAGGAGTTTCCAGCCGCTTTGCACGGCGTCGCGGGGGATGGTGCAAGACAGCATGTTCAAACGCGGCCGCAACGCGGTGCGCACGCCGCCGCCGCCTGCCGGGCCGCAGGTGTACAGCGCGTTCACTTCGCGCAAAATGCGTTCGGCCTGGGCGCGATCGGCGTGTTCGCCGGCCAGGCGCAGGCGCACATCGCGGGCGTGCGAGTCAGGCTGGGCGCGGCGCATTTCACCGGCGTCGTCGCCCAGGATGCTGATCGCGCCGATCAAATCCGCGCGCAGTTTGAAGGTCGAACCCAGCCGCTTCTGGACAATGTCCGCAGCCAGGCGTGCCCGGGCTTCAGCTTGCACCCCTGCGTAGGAAATTTCCGCTTCGGCCAGCCAGCCACCCCGATAGCAGACGTTGACCTTCAATTCGGCGGGCCGCGCGTGGCCGGTGATGCCATGCACCGCCACCCGGTTGCCGCCCAGCTCGACGACGCGCGCCTGGCTCAGGTCGGCCACGACGTCGGGCGTCAGATAGCGCGCGGGGTCGTGGACTTCATATAGCAGCTGTTCCTTCACCGTGCGGGCATCCACCACACCACCGGTGTTGGCCGCCTTGCCGATAACGAATTCGCCGTCGGCATCGATCTCAGCAATGGGGAAACCTGCCGCGTGGACGTCGGGCACATCCTTCAGGCCCGGCACGCAGAAGTAGCCGCCGGTGACTTGCAGGCCGCATTCCAGCATATGGCCCGCCATGGTCGCTCGGCCCAGGCGCGGCCAATCGGCGGCGTCCCAGCCAAAGTGCGCCATGGCCGGGCCGAGCGTCAGGGAAGGGTCCGCAACGCGTCCCGCCACCACGATTTGCGCCCCGGCCGCCAAGGCTTCGGCGATTTCGGTCGCGCCCAGATACGCCGTGGCGCTGACGACTTCTTGCCCTGCCAGCCCGGCGCCCAAACGGTCTTGCAGCAGGGCGCGCTGCTCGGGCGTGTTCAAGGCATCGCCATGCACGACGGCGATGCGCGGCACGGGCAGGCCTTGTTCGCGGGCAATCGCGGCAATGCGCCGGGCCGCCGCTGCGGGGTTGGCTGCGCCGAAATTGCTGACGATGTTGATGCCATGGCGCAGGCAATCCGCCAGCACGGGCGATACCAGTTCGTCCAGCAGCGGCTCGTAGCCCCGATCGGGGTCGTCGTTGCGCGCGAGTTGCGCCAGCGCCAGCGTGCGTTCGGCCAGGGTTTCGAATATCAGCGTGCCGCCGCCCTGGGCAGCCAGGGTGCGCACCACGTCGGCGGCGCCGTCGGTTCGGTCGCCAGAGAATCCTGACGCGCAGCCGATAAGCAGAGGGGTTTGAGGCATAGGGGAGTCCAGTCGGGCCTTGCGGGTGTCGAGGCCACTATAGGCACCTGCCGATCATCAGTAAAATAGAAAAATCGGATCAATTGATAGAAGAAAGCCATGAATCTATCTGCACGCCAACTCCGCGCCTTTGTGGCGCTGGCTGAAGAACGGCATTTCACGCGTGCCGCGCAGCGCTGCCACCTGACGCAGCCCGCATTCAGCGCGCTGATCCGATCCCTGGAAGACACCGCCGGGCTGCGCCTTTTCGACCGAAGTACCCGCCATGTCGAACTGACGGCCGAAGGCCGTGTGCTGGACGCGTCCGCGCGCAGACTTCTGGCGGATATGGATCTCGTCATGGAAGACCTGCGCGACCACGCCGCCCGACGCCGTGGCCGCGTGGAGCTGGCGGCGCTACCGTCATTGGCGGCCGGCTGGCTGCCCAATCTGCTGGCGCGCTTCAGCAATGAGCACCCCGGCATCGTGCTGGATCTGCGCGACGCCTTGCTGGAACCTTGTCTGAATATGGTGCAAAGCGGGCAGGTCGACTTCGCGGTGGCGTCGCGGCGGGCGGACATGACGGACTTGGACAGCGAATTTCTGCACGCCGACCGCTACTTTCTGGTGTGCCGCGCCGATCATCCGTTGGCCGCGCAAAAATCAGTGCGCTTGCGCGATATCGTCCGCCACCCCGTCATTCAGCTTGCGCGCGGCAGCAGTGTGCGCAAACATCTGGACGAGGCTTTCGGCGCCGATGCGCCATCGCCGGTCTTCGAAGTCGAACACTTGGCCACCGTAACCGGGCTGGTGCGAGCCGGATTGGGCGTGTCTGTCGTGCCAGCCATGACGCTTTTTCATTTCGCCAGCGACGATCTGCGCGTGGTGCCATTGGCCGGCCGTGCGTTGACTCGGCCCCTCTATCTGGTGCAGCGCAAAGGCCGCAGCTTGTCGGTCGCGGCCCAAGCGCTGGTGGATTTGCTGATCACCCATCGCGGTGATATCGGCGGCGCCGGCCATCAGGCAGAGGCATGAAACCGGGATTCATTCGTCCCTGCGTCATCCGGCCACTTTCGCAAACGTCTATTGCTAGATAAACTTCGATAGTTGTAGCTTCTATCCGTCACCTGAAGGATTCCGCCCATGAGCAAGCAAATCATCCATACCRACGCCGCACCCGCCGCCGTTGGCCCTTACTCGCAAGCGGTTGCCGTTACCGGCACCAAGACTGTTTACCTTTCGGGCCAGATCGGCCTGGAGCCCGGCACCGGCGATCTGGTCTCTGAAAACTTTGACGCGCAAGTGCGTCAGGCCTTTGCCAACATGCAGGCCGTTATCACCGAAGCTGGCGGCACGCTGGACAACGTGGTCAAGCTGACCTTGTTCCTGACTGATCTGGGCAAGTTCACCGCCGCCAACTCGATCATGGCCGAGATCATTCCGCAGCCGTTCCCGGCACGCTCCACCATCGGTGTGGCCAGCCTGCCCAAGGGCGCGCAGTTCGAAGTCGAAGCCATTCTGGTCCTGTAAGGCGCACCCGGACGGTCAAGCCCAGAGGTTCGTTTCTTCATGCCGGCCGCGGCAGTGGCTTCCAAGCGACCCGGCGCTGATACCAAAGGCGCCGGCAAACCGATGACGGATACCGAGCGCAAGCTTCGGAATCTGGGCTTGGTGCTGCCCGAGGACTTCGTGCTGCACCTGCCGCTGCGCTACGAAGACGAAACCCGCATCATCCCGATCAGTTCGCTGCGCCCGGGCTTTGCTGGCCAGGTCGAAGGCGAGATCACGAAATCCGAGGTGCAGTACCGGCCTCGGCGTCAGCTCACCGCCACCTTGGCGGATGAAACGGGCGAACTCCAATTGCGCTGGCTGAATTTCTACCCCAGCCAGCAAAAGCAGATCGCGGTGGGCAAGCGGTTGCGCGCTCGCGGTGAAGTCCGCGGCGGTCTCTTTGGCCGCCAGATGGTGCACCCCCGCATGACCAATGCGGACGCGCCGCTGCCCACGGCGCTGACCCCGGTCTATCCCACAACAGAAGGGCTGCCGCAGCTGCCGCTGCGCCGCGCCATCGCGCAAGCGCTGGATCGCGCGGATTTGTCCGACACCTTGCCGGACGAAGCCCGCGCCCGCTACGACCTGCCTCCCTTTGAACCCGCTATCCGTGCGCTGCATACGCCGGCACAAGGCGAATCCGAACAAGCGCTGCTGGACCGCGTCCACCCCGCCTGGCGCCGCATCAAATTCGACGAGCTGCTGGCGCAGCAGTTGTCGCTAGCCGCCGCGCGCGCCGCCCGTCGCATCAAGGAAGCCGAATCGCTACCGGTGCGCAACGAGGCCGGCGGCCTGGTCGCCAAGCTATACGCCAACCTGCCATTCAAGTTAACGGCCGCGCAGGAACGCGTGGTGCAGGAAATTTCTGCCGACCTGGCCAAGCCGTACCCCATGCATCGCCTGTTGCAGGGCGACGTCGGCAGCGGCAAAACGGTCGTGGCCGCCATCGCCGCCGCCCAGGCGATTGCCGGCGGCGCCCAAGTGGCGTTGATGGCGCCCACCGAAATTCTGGCCGAGCAACACTTCCGCAAGCTGGTCTCGTGGCTGCAGCCGCTGGGCATCAACGTCGCGTGGTTAAGCGGCAGCCTTACCGCCAAAGCGCGCCGTGAAGCGGCCGCCGCTGCGGCAGACGGCAGCGTGCAGCTCGTCGTCGGCACGCAAGCCATCATTCAAGACCACGTTGAATTCCATCGGCTGGGTCTGTCCATCGTCGACGAGCAACACCGTTTCGGCGTTGGCCAACGGTTGGCGCTGACGAAGAAGGGCGAGACCGTGCGCGGCCGCATCGTGCCGCATCAGCTGAACATGAGCGCCACGCCCATTCCGCGCACCTTGGCGATGACGTTCTTTGCCGACCTGGACGTTTCCGTCATCGACGAACTGCCGCCGGGCCGCACGCCCGTGCTGACCAAGCTCGTGTCTGACGCACGGCGCGAAGAAGTCATCGCCCACGTCGCGCAGGCGGCGCGTGGCGGGCAGCAAGTGTATTGGGTCTGTCCGCTGGTTGAAGAAAGCGAGGCGCTGGAACTGCAAACCGCCGTCGACACCTACGAAGGCATGCGCGTTGACTTGCCCGACCTGCGCATCGGCTTGGTCCACGGCCGGCTGCCCCAAGCGGAAAAAGCCGCCGTCATGCAGGCCTTCCGCGAAGGCGAGGTCGACCTGCTGGTTGCCACCACCGTCATCGAAGTTGGGGTGGACGTGCCCAATGCATCGCTGATGGTCATCGAGCACGCCGAACGCTTCGGCCTGGCTCAGTTGCACCAGCTGCGCGGCCGGGTAGGGCGCGGCACCGCCGAGTCTGTCTGTGTATTGCTTTACCAAACGCCGCTGTCGCAAGTCGCGCGCGAACGGCTGCGCGCCATGTTCGAAACGTCGGACGGCTTCGAGATTGCCCGGCGCGACCTGGAACAGCGCGGTCCCGGCGAATTCCTGGGCACCCGCCAGTCCGGCATGGCGCTATTGCGCTTCGCCGACCTGGAGACGGATGCCGCCATCGCCGAAGACGCCCGCGACGCCGCCGTATGGCTGCGCGCCGAACACCCGGCCGCCGTCGAGGCGCACCTGGCGCGCTGGATGCGCGGCCGCGAAGACTTCTTACGGACCTGACGCCATGCGGCCCGTCCATCACCTGAATCATTTAAGCGCGGGCCAAAACACCCGCGCACAACCCCCGGGGGCGTAGTCCACCATGACTCTCACCGAACTCAAGTACATCGTCGCGGTTGCGCGCGAACGGCATTTCGGCCGCGCAGCCGAGGCCTGTTTCGTCAGCCAGCCCACGCTGTCTGTCGCGATACGCAAGCTGGAAGACGAACTGGGCGTGACGCTGTTTGAGCGCGGCGGCGCCGAGGTGGGCGTCACCCCCATCGGCCAGCGCATCGTCGCGCAGGCGCAGAAAGTGCTGGAAGAAAGCGCCAGCATCAAAGAGATCGCGCGGCAGGGCCACGACCCGCTGGCCGGCCCCTTGCGCGTCGGCGTCATCCACACCATTGGGCCGTACCTGTTGCCCAAGCTGGTGCCGGTGCAAATCGGCCGCACCCCGCAAATGCCGCTGCTGCTGCAAGAAAACTTCACCGTCCGCCTGGTGGAGCTGCTGCGGCAGGGGGAAATCGACTGCGCCATCATGGCGTTGCCGCTACCCGAAGCCGGCCTGGTCATGCAGCCGCTGTACGACGAACCCTTCATCGTCGCAGTGCCCAACGACCACGAACTGGCGCAGCGCAAATCCATCGACGCCCAAGACCTGAAGCAGCAGACCATGCTGCTCTTGGGCAGCGGCCATTGCTTCCGCGATCAAGTATTGGAAGTGTGCCCGGAACTGTCACGCTTCTCGGCCGCCAGCGATGGTATCCAGCGCACCTTCGAAGGGTCTTCGCTGGAAACCATCCGCCACATGGTCGCGGCCGGCATCGGCGTCACGGTCTTGCCGGTGACGGCTGTGCCTGAGCATCCGCCCAGCAACAGTCTGCTGCGCTACCTGCCGTTTGAGGGCCACGTGCCTGAACGCCGGGTGGTGCTTGCATGGCGCCGCAGCTTCCCCCGCCTGGCCGCCATCGAAGCACTGGCGCAAGCCGTTTATGAATGCGAATTGCCCGGCGTCAAAATGCTGGCCGATGAAGTCGCAGCCGTGCAAGATTGATGCAGTAGTATCTTCACTCGTACTTTTACTAAGGAGCTAGCAATGGCCAAGTCCACCAAGAAGACCCCGAGCGTTCCGCGCATCAACATCGGCATTTCGGACAAGGACCGCGCCGCCGTCGCCGGCGAATTGTCCAAGCTGCTTGCCGACTCGTACACGCTGTACCTGATGACGCACAACTTCCACTGGAACGTCACGGGGCCCATGTTCAACACGCTGCACCTGATGTTCATGACGCAGTACACGGAAGAGTGGAACGCGCTGGACAGCATCGCAGAACGCATTCGCGCGCTGGGTCACTACGCGCCGGGCACGTATCGCGAGTACTCGAAGCTGTCGTCGATCGCCGAGCCGGAATCAGTGCCGGAAGCGCTGGAAATGGTGCGCTTGTTGGTCAGCGCCAATGAGTCGGTCGCCAAGACCGCGCGTGCGGCTTTTGAGAAGGCCGATGCGGCGAATGACCAGCCGACCGCGGATCTGTTGACGCAGCGGCTGGATGTGCATGAGAAGAATGCGTGGATGTTGCGTAGCTTATTGCAATAAATCGATCGATTGATCGCTTACAATGGCCGGCCATCTTCCCATCCGGGGAGATGGCCGTAACTTTGTGAACACCCCGATAATGGCCGCCGAAAGGCGGCCATGTCCATGTAACCGTGCCACAGATCACGCCTACATTCGCTATACGTCTTGCCTTTACCCAGATGGCCCGCGCCTTCGCCGCGCGGGCTTCGCGTGCCCTGCCGCTTCACCGCACCCCCCATTGGCCTCCGCGCCAACTCAGTCCCCCAAGCATGAACACCACCGATAGCCAAGAGCCCGGTTTTCCGCGCTGCGTTCTCATCACCGGCGCAACCGGAGGCATCGGCGGGGCGCTTGCGCTGGAATACGCCAGCGCCGGCGCCAAAACCCTGATCCTGCAAGGCCGCAACGCCGCTCGTCTCCAAGAACTGGCCGACCGTTGCGGCGCGCTGGGCGCGCGCGTCATCACGTATGAACTTGACGTGCGCGATCACGACGCCCTCTTGGCGTGGTTGGCCAAGGTCTGCGAAACCGAAATGCCCACCTTGGTGGTCGCCAACGCAGGCGTCAACATCAACACGGGGCCGGACGGGCAGGGCGAGGACTGGCAAGACGTCCATCGCCTTTTGGACGTAAACGTCAAAGCCGTCTTCGCCACCGTCCACGGCGTGCTGCCCACCATGCGTCGCTTGGGGCATGGACAGATTGCATTGATCAGTTCGTTGGCCGCGTGGAGAGGCCTGCCGGAAACCCCCAGCTACAGCGCCAGCAAGGCCGCGGTGAAGGTATACGGCGAAGCCATGCGCGACGCGCTTGCCGGTGAAGGCATCAAGTTCAACGTCGTCATGCCGGGGTACGTGGAATCACAAATGTGCTTCGACATGCCTGGTCCCAAGCCGTTTTTGTGGAAAGCGGATAAAGCGGCCAGGGTGATTCGCCGTGGATTGCAGCGGAATAGGGCGAGGATCAGTTTTCCGTTTCCGCTGAATCTGGGGTGCTTCCTGCTGTCGGTGATCCATCCGGCCGTGTCGGGGTGGATACTGAAGAGGATGGGCTACGGTGATTGACGCATTCTGGATCCCGCTGCTGCCGCCTTATCTGATTGGGTTGGTGCTGTCGTTTGCGGTGGAGGCGTTGTTGACGCCCAGACCTGTTGCGCCCTGGCGGAGGCCGATGGCGGCGGTGGGCGTTCATGTGGGGGGGTGGACGCTGGCGTTTGCGCTGGAGCTGATGCTGTTTAGACGGCCGTATTTTGCGGTGGCTAATGTGCTGGCGATCGAGTTGTTGATTGTGTTGGTGAGTAATGCGAAGTTTAAGGCGCTGAAAGAGCCGTTTGTTTATCCGGATTTTGAGTATTTCATGGATGCCATCAAACATCCGCGGCTCTATTTGCCCTTCTTCGGAGTGGGGCGTGCTCTTGCAGCGGGGGGCGGGTACGGCGCTGCGCTTTGGGCTGGATTAGCGCTGGAAGACTCCATAACCGCTGGCGCCGGGGTGTGGCTTGTTTCGTTCGCGGATTTGCCGCAAGAGCACACGTTCGATCCTACGGCGCCGCTTGTGCCTTTCTTGCTCCATTCCCTATGCCTGGCCGCCGCAGGGTTAGCCATAGCGCTAACAACTGGTCGAAGAGTTCAGGTGTCTTTTGAGGCGGTGCACGACTTGAAGACATCGGGCCTGATAGGTAGCGTATGGGCATACGGAAGGGCGGAGCGGGCGTCTTCCGATAGCGTGCGAAAACGCGCGCCTTTTGCAAGCACTGCAAGCCCTCCACCACAGGCGGGCACGTTACCAGACATAGTGGTCATACAAAGCGAGTCATTTTTCGATGCGCGGCAAGCGTATGGCCACTTGAGAACTGATCTACTCCCGAATTTCGATCAGCTCAGGGGAGAGGCGGTGCAGTACGGTGCGCTTGATGTGCCGGCTTGGGGCGCGAATACCGTCCGCACGGAATTTGGCTTTCTCTCAGGGATGGCGGGAGCCGACTTGGGCATTCATCGCTACAACCCCTATCGCCGACTGGCAGCCGACGGATTTCCAACGCTGGCTTCCCACCTGAAGGCTCAGGGTTATCGGACGATATGTGTGCATCCCTATCATCGTAGCTTTTACAACCGCGACAGAGTGCTGCCAAAGATGGGCTTCGATGAGTTCATCGGCCTCGACGCCTTCGCAGACGCCGTGTGTGATGGTCCGTATGTGGGCGACCGTGTCCTAGGCCAGCGCGTGCTGCAACTGCTGGGGGACCGCCCTGGTCATCCTCTATATATCCACGTGATAACAATGGAAAACCATGGTCCATTGCACTGGGAAGCCACTAACGAAGACGATGCGCGCAACGTCCTTCGCGAAGAGTTGCCAAACGATTGTGGGGACTTGATCGCGTATGCGCGTCATCTGCGCAACGCTGACGAGATGTTTGGAGACCTACGTGCGGAACTGCTGGTTCGTGGGCACCCAGCAGCGCTATGCATCTTCGGAGACCATGTTCCGATCATGCCGCAGGTTTACAGGCAACTGGGCGAGCCGGCCGGTACGACGGACTACCTGATGTGGACTACCCAACGGGCTGAGGTTCCGCGGCGTCAAGACTGCAATGTCGCCGAGCTTGCAGCCGCTTGTCTAGCCGCCGCGCAGCAGTTGTCGATGTGTGAACCCTCTGCGCAAGTCCGGCCCAACGCTAATACGCTGTTATCGTAGATACTATACATTTTGAAATATTCAGTTATTTCTGCTGTATTTTGGTGACAAGGTACAGGACTAATCGGGGCCCAACCAGTACAATCCTTGCGCCGCATAGCGTTCTACATGGAAAGAGATTGGAGAAATTGCAAAATAAAGCAATATCTGCATTGTTTTGTAGTGGTCCAGAACTATTAAATGATTAACTTCGAAAAAATTAAATCGACCCGACTTGCGGTGTGGTTAGTGGCCGTTCCCATGCTGTTGGCTCTCATTTACTACAGTTTCTTTGCCCTTGATCGTTATGTCAGTGTGGCTCAGGTCGCCGTGCGCCAGGTCGGCAATAATGAAACACCTCAAATACCGGGCTTAGCGGTCATGCTAAGCGGGCTGAATCCCACGTCGAGAGAAGAGACGCTCTATTTGCGTGAGTTCCTGACTTCCCAGGACATGCTGAATGTGCTTCAGGAAAAACTGAAATGGTCGGAGCATTATGCGCAGCACTGGCGGGATCCGCTGTATCTGCTTTTGGCGGACTCCCCTCGTGAAGACCTTCTCGAGTTCTATCAGCGCATGGTGACAGCGCATTTCGACGAGCAAACCGGTTTGCTGGCAGTGGAAGTACAGGCGTTTGATCCAAAATTTGCGGAGCAGACGTTACGAGTCATGCTGAGCGAGAGCGAGAGATTCGTGAACGAATTGTCCCACCGTATGGCCCGCGAGCAAATGGCGTTCGCCCAGGGTGAACTTGCAAAAGCGCGGCAAAACTATGAAGAGCGTCGCGATGCCATGCTCGTATTTCAAAGCACCAATAATCTGCTCGATGCCGAAGCGACTGCCAAAGCGCGTGCCGATGTCATAGCGGAGTTGGAAGCGAATCTGACTAAGGAAAGAACTACGCTGAAAGGCATGCTGGGTAGTTTGGACTCCAACACTCCTCAGGTGCGCCAGCAGCGAAATCGCATCAGCGCGATGGAGCAACAGTTAGCTGTGGAAAGCAAACGCCTGCTGTCTGAAAAGGGCGGTGAGAAGCTTAACGTTGTGGCATCTCGCTATCGCAATTTGACGATCGATGCGGCCATCGCCGAAGAGACTTATAAGTTCGCCGTGAGCTCTGTCGAGTCAGCCAGAATAGAGGCCAGCAAGAAGCTGCGCAGTCTAGTGACGATCGTTTCGCCAAACATGCCGGATAAAGCTATTTACCCACAGCGGATTTACAACTTGATCACCTTGTTCATCGCGTTGCTTCTATTCTACGGAATTGCGCGATTTGTAATAGCTACGATTGAAGATCATCGCGATTGAGTCTCACCGTCGAATCCATGAAAATCCTTAATATCCGCTTTGCACTGCGTGCTTCCATAATTTGCATGCCCCTGATTTTGACCGGCTGCGGCAGTTTGCTGTCTGCCGCAGGACCCTCCCGTTCAGCGGTGATGAATAATGAAGAGGCACAAAACTATAAGTTGATCGATCTTTCCGCAGAGACGATTGCGCCTTATATGAGACCGAGGGAAGGGGAGTTGAATACGGCTGTGGCATTGCCAGAGGTCCCTGATATACGTTTGGTGCCAGGCGATGTGCTGCGCGTAATGATTGCGGAAAGCGCGGTGGAGGGGGCGGTGTTTGCACCATTAGCGACTGGAGGTACGGTTTTCGATAACGTCAGAGTGGATAATAAGGGCATGATTTCGCTGCCCTACTTTGGGCGTCAGGTCGTCGCGGGTAAAAGCCCGTCAGAGGTCGAAACGCTGATCCGCCAGAAGCTCAAAGGTGGTACGACGGACGCGCAAGTCAGAGTAGGGTTAACCGGAGATCTTTCCGGTTCGGTATTGGTCGCAGGTGCAGTAAAAGCTCCAGGACGATTCTCCGCATTGGAAGGGCCTCTCACACTGCTGGACGCCATCAACCGTGCAGGCGGCCCGCTGCTCGAACCCCACTTGATGCGCGTAGTGGTGCGCACCGGGAAGAAGTCGTACGAATTCAATTATCAGGATTTGCTCTCAGGAAAGAACCAAGTAGTTCCTCCTGGTGCTGAGGTGGTACTTGAGCGTGCTCGTAAGCGCTTTGTGGCCATGGGGGCGGTGGGGGATCCTGGCCTGCATGACCTACCGTCCAACAACCCAAGTCTTTTGGAAGTATTGGGTAGCGTCAAGGGCTTGAGCGAGGTAAAGGCAGACGCTGCCGGCGTGTTTGTATTCCGCCTGGTGGATGAGAAATCGCCCGACTCCGATGAGATCGTTTCGCGCGCGCAGGTATTTCGTCTGAATCTGAAAGAACCTGCCGCGATGTTCATTGCCAGACAGTTCCTGGTTCAACCTGAAGATGCCATATACGTTACGAATGCAGCTGTCTATGAATGGCAGAAAATCATATCGCCTATTGTGCAGGTCTTAGTGCTGGGCCGGACCGTTGAGGGGTTTTCCAGATAATCCGAAAATTAGATAGAAACTAGTATTCGCGGGGTATTATGGAAAAAAGAAAGCCATTCAACATTTTGCGCTCGGTTCTGTTTGCTTTGGTGATTCGAGAGGTGCGAGGGCGTTTTGGAGTGAATAGGCTAGGTGCATTCTGGTTCTTGTTTGAACCGCTAGCCCACATACTAGTGCTACTGACGATTTTCACGCTTGTGCGAGGTCAAGCTCATTATGGGCCGCCTCTCCCCATGTTTTTATTGACTGGGATCATACCTTTTCTACTTTTCAAGAACATTGCGTTGAAGGGGATGGAAGCCGTATCAGCGAACAAGGCTCTTTTTGCGTATCGGCAGATAAAGCCTTTTGATACGATCATAGCTAGGGCTATCGTCGAATGCGCATTGATGGCATGTATATATCTCGCTATGAGCTTCGTCTTGGGTTTTTGGGGGGGGTACGATGTGGCAATTCACTATCCTCTAAAATGGTTCGCAGTGTTCTTGACGGGTATCGTGTTTTCGACTGGATTGGCATTGGTTTTTTGCGTAATCGCGGAAACTATGCCTGATCTGAAAGGGTTTATTAAGATTCTGTTTATGCCGCTGTACTTCTTATCCTGCGTGATCGTGCCCATCTGGGTTATTCCGCCGCATGTCAGGGAGTGGTTGTGGTGGAATCCTTTTCTTCACTTGATAGATGGGGCAAGGGAGGCCACGTTTCTCTATTACCCCAGTGTGAGCGGCGTTAGTCTTGAATACTCGGCATCAGTAGCGGTGATAACTTTTTTTCTTGGGACGTTGCTCTATCGACACAGGCGTGAGCAGCTGCAGGCAATATGATCGAATTGCGCTCCGTCAGTAAATCATACCGAACACCTCGAGGCAGGAAATATGTTTTCCGTGACCTTTCCTTTGTGATTCCAGAAGGCAGGAATGTCGCGATCATTGGGAGAAATGGCGCGGGAAAGTCTACGCTGATGCGCCTGCTTGGCGGTCAAGATTCCCCGGACTCAGGGAGAATCGTAACGAAGAATTCGATCTCCTGGCCCGTAGGGTTGAGTGGGGGCTTTCAAGGCTCTATGACGGGCCGCCAGAATGTGAAATTCGTGGCGCGCGTGTATGGCGCTCAAGGGGAGAAAATGGCGCAAGTCGTGCAGTACGTCGCCGACTTTGCTGAGCTGGGAGAGTACTTTGATCAACCAGTGAATACATACTCGTCGGGCATGCGGGGGCGTTTAGGGTTTGGCCTGAGTATGGCATTCGATTTCGACTATTACCTCGTTGATGAGGCGATGTCAGTGGGTGATGCTAGTTTTAAGAAAAAAGCTACTGCAGAATTTAAGAAGAAAACTAACAAGGCCAACATCATATTGGTAACGCACGGAATGACCCAAGTTCGCTCTCTGTGCGACATCGTTTTGCTGCTTAACAATGGTCAGGTAAAGCAGTTTGATAACGTTGAAGAGGGAATCGAGGCTTATACCATATTGTAATGGTGTGGGTCGCCGTTGCCGTTAAGACGAATCGATTGCGAATCTGCAATCAGCAGGGATCAATATTTTTATGAATAAGCTTCTTATCGTTGGTCATCCTTCCGCAGCCTGCGGGGACATCGAAGATCTTCTGAACCAGTGCGGCATGGCTACCCCCTTACCGAGCCGGAAGGAGGGATTCAGTCCCCAGCAGATCGGTTCTACCATACTCAAGGCAAGCGCCCTGGATGGTGAACGGGATAAGAGCCACGCCCCAGGAGCTCTAAGCCAACTGACTCCCGGCCCCGTATGGCAAGGCCTTGTGTTGGATTTAATGCTGGGCAATATCGACCAAGACTTCTGGGGGTGGTCGGATCCGAACGCAGTTCATCTTCTGGATTACTGGAAGGCCCTGGATCCCTCAATGAAGTTCGTGTTGGTCTATTCCGACCCGCGAACGGCGTTGACGGAGGCCGCTTTAGGTTCGCGTGAACAAAATGATGCGCTATTGGACAAACAGCTTCGCGACTGGTGTATGGTGAATTCTGCTATTTTGCGATTCCACAACTACAATCGCGACCGTAGCATTTTGGTTCATGCAGATGAAGCCTTGTCATCCGTGCACGCGTATCTGCAACAGCTTCGCACGAGATTAAATGCTCCACTAAGTGAACCGCCTGCAGCTTTTCTTTCACAGATTGTCAGTGGGCTGGACGTTTCCGTTTTGGATGGCGATGGGGAAGCGGAACTAGCGCCGGCAGCATTCCCTCATCCGTCGGAAATCGATGCGGCACGCGAAATAAGCCGTCCAAACAAATCCGCTCGAAGTGAAGGGTCATTTCGTAGCAGCATGTTGAGTGAATATTTTGATCAGCAGCTATTAGCCGAATATCCAGAGGTAGGTCGGCTATACGAAGAACTTCAATCCAGCGCGAACTTGTCGTCCCAGCGTGATTTTGACGAAGGGACTAATGTAAGGGCAGCATGGCTAGGGTTCCGAGAATTGGAGCAGCGGACAGGACGACTGCAGAGCATGCTGGACGCGATGACGATCGAGCGCGACGCCGAGAAGCGCGAAGAAGCCGCCAGGATGCAGAAATTATTGGCTGAGTATCGTCTCGTACAGGCTGAAGGTGAAGCCAAGGCCGTGCAGCTGAAAACGGATAACGAAAAATTGCTGGAAGCCAATGTCGCATTGCAAAGTGCCGTTGATATTTCTCGGAGCGACGCTGCACGTGCTCAACAAAGTCATGAGCAATTGTTAGATCAGCTTCATGCAGTTCAAGAAGAGCTCGAAAAGTACTATCTTGAAGCCAAGAAGTTGAAGGAAGAAAGTGTCCAACCGTTATATGGGGCTGCCGAGCGGGTAAAAGAGCAGCTAGCTTATAAGCTGGGTGCGTTAATGATTCAACGATCGAAATCCTGGGGTGGCCGCCTAGGCATGCTTGGGGCACTAAAAGACCTACAAAATGACTACAAGCATGTCCAGCCGTTAGAACTCGGACTTCCGCCCATTTCGAGCTACCGCGATGCTGATGAAGCATTCAGAGTCACTCGACACCTTTCCTATCGGCTCGGATCCGCATATTTGGCAAATACGAGATCACTCGCCGGCTGGTTGAAACTGCCATTCGCTTTAAAGCAGGCGGTACGAGAATTCAATATATATAGGTCTGCAAAGAACTAGAATTTTCGATATTAGCGTTCTGCTAAATCTGATCATGCAAGGGGAAAGAATTGGAAGAACAGCTCGCGGTCGAAACTATCCGCGATCATTTATGTATTAGTTTTCCAATTAGTGGATGGCTGTACATCGGTGCAGGTACGGGTGCGGAACTTGCCGAGATTGATTCCTCGGAAGTGCCCTGCCTTGTCGCAGTGGAGGCTGTTGAGCACGTTTTTTTTCAGTTGCGCCAGAATTTGGCTCACCACCAGGGCCGGCATAGTCGCAACATTCTGATTGCGCCGACAGCTGGCCCGACATGCTTTTTCGAGGCATCCAGCTCTCGAGAAAGCGGATTGGTTGCCCCAGCGGAGCTTCGAGGTCTTTGGCGCAATTTGACAGAACGGGCGCGTCACTCCATTGACGCCAAGACGCTTGAGACGGTGCTAAAAGAGGAGGCGGCGTCGACAGGCGTTTCATTTAACTGGCTGACAATTGACTGCATCCCGGCCGCCGATCTGTTGAGCGGCCTCGATGTGCAGGCTGAGCATTTGGATGTCGTGGAGTGCCGAGCGCTCGTGGATGAGTTGCCTGACGGATCATGGAGCCCTTCGCGCGCTGCTGCTATTGATGTGCTCAATCAGAAGGGTTTTGTCTTGCGCGCCGAATATGCCGAACAGCACCCTGGTGTGGTCCGGCTATTTTTTGTGAGGGAATGGCGTCGTCTCTATGAGAAGGGCGTTGGGACCATAGCACAGCTCGCTGAGGAGCTTCGGCTGCAGCATGCACAGTCCGCAGCCGCCAAGGTGGGGATGCTCAGGGAGATAGAACTCACGGCCGGCGAAGTTAGTTCAGCAAAGGAAAAGTGCGCTCGGCTTGCGAAAGACCTCTCTGTTGTGCAAGCGGAAAATGCGCGCTTGATGGAACAGCTCACCGCAGAGAAAGATACGGCTCTGAGTATTCACAACATGGCTGATTCGCTTTCGCGCCTAAGCGAGCAGTTGGTGGATGAGGCCGAGCGTCGCGCAAAGGACATCCGAGGAGTCCGTAAGGTGCTGGAGGAAAGATGCGATGCCGTGACGCAAGAGGTTCTAAATTCCAAGAAGTCGATTCTGGAAGTGGGGAATGGCGTAGGGACTGCGCGAGATAGCGCTTTGATTACAGACATAATCAAAAAAGAGTTTGGCCGCATCAAGGAACGTTTGGATGCTGATGCCGACAGGCATGTAAAAGACTTGGTGACGACCCGAAAGGGGTTGGAACGAGTTGTCAGGGCCGAGATATCCAACTCAACTCAGCAGATTGAGGCGCATCTGAATATCCAGAATTACCTTTTGCACGGTGAGCATCTGCCGCCTTTCCACGGCTGGCCTGTCAGTCCCGACTTTGCCCTTTTCATAATCGACTCGCTCGTAAAGCGGAATTACGATCTGGTGATTGAATTTGGATCGGGATCTTCAACTGTACTGATTGCGAAGACTTTGTATCGGCTGCGACGTTCGGGCCGTCCATCGGCGGCTCAGATCACCTTTGAACATTCCGAGGTGTATTGCCAGCAGACTGCCGATGAATTGGAGCAATCCCAATTGAGCGAGCATGTGAGTTTAGTTCATGCACCGCTGGTGCCTTATGCGGCGGCGGATGGAGAGGTATATCAATACTACGACTGCACGCGGGCATTATCCAACTATCTGAGCTCCGTCAAGCCGGAGGGAATGTCAATGCTTGTCATAGTAGATGGCCCTCCCGCCGCCACGGGCAAGCATGCACGGTACCCGGCTGTGCCAGTGATTCTTGATCTTTTCAAGGATGTTGCGGTTGATGTTCTGCTTGACGACTACTCTCGTGAGGATGAAAAAGAAGTGGCCGAGAAATGGGTCGTCGACATCAAAAGCCGTGGTTTACATGTAGAAATAATAGATTTGGCCATGGAGAAAAAAGCATGCTTGATACGCGCCCGGCGTGGATGATCAATTATTGTTAGAGTGCCGGATGTCTTACGATGTACGGTTCAATATTTCGAATGCGGATGGATGGTTTTTATGAGCATTGCTAAAGAAGCAATATTGGCATATAAGAATAAAAAATACGAAGCAGCGCTACAGCTTTTTTCTAAAGCTGGCGAGCTCTATGGCCTCCATTTGTTTAGTGCGAATATTGAGCTTTGCCGTCAGCACTTGTCCGGTGTCAAGGGGGCAGCCGTCACGCCGGTAGTGCCCGGGGAGCCAATCGCAACTATCGCGATTGCACCGCAGCGGGCACCAGCCGACACCGAGTCTGTAAATACGCCGTTGGCAACGGACTTTGCTATCCAATCATTGTCCGAATTTAGGGGCTTAAAGACCCTTCCTCGAGGCGTTCCATCTGTCGACTTGCCGCTGGTCACGTTCGCCATGACGTCCCATAATGCGGTAAACACCGTTGAAAACGCAGTTATGTCGCTGATCAATCAGTCCTACTCCAACGTGGAGGTGATTGTCTGCGACGACCGGAGCACGGATGGCACATGGGAACTATTGGTTCAATTGGCTAGCCGCATGCCTAAAGCGTTGCGCGTGTTGAGACTAAATTGCAATAGCGGGACGTATCTTGCCAAGAATGCGGCAATCTCTATTGCACGTGGCTCGATTATCATGTTTCAGGACTCGGATGATTACTCGCATCCGGATCGAGTGACGGTGCAGGTGGCACCATTGCTGCATGATAAGGATCTAATAGCAACTCGAACAAAATACTGCCGCTTTAATCCAGAGACTGGCCGCATTGTACCTGTTGCTAATACTCTTTCTAAATATGGTTTGATTACCCTAGCGGTAAGGCGGGAAGCATTCGATCAAATTGGTTTCTTCGATGCCGTCCGAAAAGCCGGTGATGATGAGTGGTTCCAGCGCATGCAGCATCTTTATGGAAAAAATCGAATCCGGCAGTTGGATGTTTCGCTATATTTGGCCGAACTGAGATCGGGATCCTTGGTCGCCGATATGCTTACCTTCAATGCAGACGGCTCTGTCGAACAAACCAGCTCCAAGCAGCGGAAGGATTACGTCAAGCAGTTCAAGAGCCGTTTTGATGATCCTAGGAAGCGTCGTGAGTGGTATAAGCAGAATTTTCCTGCTTCCCCCTTAAGACCCGTAGCCAAATATCCAGAATCTATTACTGCCATTGTCGCCCCGAGCGAGCGGGTCTACGCGTCGGTATGTAGTATTCCAAAGCGCATTAAACAATTGGAATGTGTCGTTTCCAGGTTGCTTCCGCAAGTGGACCATTTGTACGTCTATCTTGACAAGTATCAGGAAACCCCGGCGTTTCTTCTTAATGAAAATAAAATCACAGTGAGCCATTCGCGTGATTTTCCGGAGGATCATCGGGATAACGCCAAGTTTGTCAATTTCAATGACCTGAAGAGCAAGGGCGAATTTTACTATTTTACTTGCGATGATGACCTCGTCTATCCTTTCGATTATGTAAGAGCCATGATTAGAGACTTGGCCGCATATGGCAACAAAGTGATCGTGGGCCTTCACGGCGTCGTATATGAGGAGTCTGTCGAGAAATATTTTCGTCGGCGTTTTGTGTATCACTTTAAGGACGAAATGAGTCAACCCCGTTTGGTCAATAATTTGGGAACCGGGACTGTCGCATTTCATTCATCCGTTTTTGACACGTTGAATCCATCAAATTGGAGAAATGGAGGGATGGTGGACATATTCTTCGCAAATGAAGCAATGGGAAAAAATGTTCCGCTATTGTGCCTCGCTCGGCATTCGGGTTGGCTAGTCGAAAATGAAATGCCGGAAGATAACTCGACATTGTTTGGTGAATTTAAGGATAAAGAGCGCCTGATTGTGGATGAGCTAAAAAAGGGTGCACCTTGGGGTTACAAGGCTATCCTGCGTGTGCTTGAAAAGCAGCAGGAAGACGCGCGCAAGGCACTAAGTCCATCTCTTCCTCTATTCGCGGACCATGTCAACGTTTCCGAGATTTTCCCTCGGCTTCGTTAGATTCGGTCCATACAGCCACAATTTGTCGGCTTCGACCTCGCGCTTGTGATGATTCGTGATGTACATCCCGCGCGAAGGATTTTTGACTAACAAGGTGTAAACATTGACTAGCTTGGCGCAAGCGAGAGTGGCCCCCTCGTGGGATGCTATAACCATAAATTCTAATGCTCCTTCGACGGTTTGCGAATTCGTCGAGGCGGGCTGGAAGTTCAATTATTTTCTGCATGCTTTAGGTCGAAAGAACCTGTTTGTCTTTTTCCCATCGGCACTGGTGCGCGGTAAGCGGCATGTACCAAGTTTCCATAGATGGTCCTGGGCTGAGAACATAGAAAGGGCAGATGTGCTCTGTGTGTCAGACCCGACGTTGCGCCTGAATAACGAATTTCTGGGCGCGTGGTTTCAGGGAAACAAGGACGATTGGGTACTTCTTCGATCCCTTGCGCACATCTTGACGCTGCAGCAGAAATTCGGATACGAGAAAGTCGTGTTCTGCGGCTCTTCTTTGGGCGGTTTTGTGGCGCTCCAGGCCGGCGCGCTGGCGCCTTCCGTCGGGTTCAATCCTGAGGCGTGTGTGGTTTTTTCAGAAAACCCCCAAACATGTCTTCCCAAATACATGTGGACTACGCATATGGATCGGTTGGCGCAAGTATGTTACGGAACAAAATCGATAGCCGAAATCGATAAAAAATACCTGATTAGGCTCGATGTGGTTGAGTTAATGTGGAGCCTTAATCATATCCCTAATGGGTTGGTGGTCATCAAAGAATCTGATGTTCATCATTACGAAGAGCACGTCGAATATCTTCGAAATAGTGTTCTGCTCGATTCTTCCAAGAATTTGAGGGTCGAAGTTATTCCTGCACGGGTCGATTCCACGGGTCACACGCCTTTAACTCTTGAAGAGATGTCCGCTCGGGTGGAAACGCTGCTTTAGTTGAGTGATTCAGTGTTTAATTTAAGCTATGCCGATTGTAGTAATGGACTGGTGTAGTCAGGTGTCCGTTGTTTCGGTGATGCGTTTCCAAAATAACCGCTCATGTTATTTTAGGGGGAGGCGCCTCTTGAGTTTTTCCGCATCAGTGGAAAATAGATTGATGATAGCTACAGAGCCCAGAATTTCACGGAAATCGCGCTTCCCGATGAGTTGAAGACGCTGTTCAATGTAGATGATCTGCCGTCGATGCGCAGGTTATCGTCGCCGTAATGGGGCATATTTTCTTGCTCATTTCTGCATGTATCTTTGCTCAGGATGCAAATAGAACAGCACCGTTGCATGGGGAGCTAGAGCAGATTGTCGTGATGGGGGTCGCGCCGAAGGGATATGCAGTGTAAAAGTCTTTCGGCTCTTTTCTCCCGATAGGCGATTCGGGGTGCTGAATAGCCGTTTTGACTTATGCCAGTAGTCTTGTTGTGCATCAATGATGATGGGAGTTTCATTGCAATAAGCATTACTTCTTTTTGAAAGTTTATTCTCCCATCTCCAAATGTAGCGCGAATTCGCTCGAAGTAGTCGGTATCTGCTCCTACACTGACCTCATCAAAGATACCGACTTTTTCTATCACTTCTTTGCGACGCATTACTAGAGTATTTGGGGACCACTGGCGAATTGGCCACACTGCTGGTGAACTAAAAACACCGATTTTATCAAGGCGAACGTAGCGCGATGTGACGGCTACGTTCTGACTGTCTGCGCGGAGCCATTTTATGGCTGTGCTAAGGCGTTCAGGGTGTGACCAATCATCTGCGTCCTGAAATGCAATGTACTCGCGTCTGCACATCTTTAGAGCGATATTTTTTGCTTTGTATGTGCCTATATTTTGTTCCAGGCGCTTGCACATCACCCGCCCCACATACCGTTGCTTTAATTCTTCGAGTATTTCCCAGGTATTGTCAGTGCTGCCGTCATCTATAACTATCAACTCCGACAAGATGCCCCGTTGATTCAATATTGACATGCATGAGGATTCGATGTACGCGGCACCATTGTGAACGGCCACCACTACTGATACATCGGCGTTCTCTGCCAAGCTAACTTGATGGTCAGCACGCGAATTCAAGAAACAGTTGATGTCAAACTCAGGTGTATCAGATCTCAATTTAATTGACGAGAGCCCCATTTCCTCCCAAAAACTGTTCAGTATGAACAGCTTTTCAGCGCTATTTCTTTTCCGGTTGGCGTTCAATAGACGCTCGTCTCCCGTAGGCTGCGGGAATAGTAGACCGCCAGTCTCCACAACGTCTCTGGCGGCGCGAATACGCAGCGCCAAATCGTGCTTGCCCCGTCGGTCCAACCAGGCAATTAGCTCATTTGGCGAAATGCGAGCCAAGAGTTTCACGACCCGCCGCTGATCCGCCGCATTGGTTCGCGAATCTAAGGCAGCGAACGAATATGCCACGGCACTCGCATGGTCGCCACTTAAATATGCCACCCTTGCTTGCGGAGTGAGCAGTTTCGCATTGGAGCTTGAGGAAGAGAGGAGGTCGGCGGCCCGAGTTAGGAATCCGTGATCAAGTAACAGATGGGCTGCACTTGGGAATAGTTTAGTAGCCGCCCGAAAGGCGATGGCGTGGTAGGGCGACTTCCAGCGGAACCCGTTCCGAAGCCAGTTTTCATAAAAGAAGAATGAACTATTTTTCACTAACGGCTCGGGTTCTATCAAACGATTTTGCTGGTTTAATTAAGAAAGACGCTAGCTCGAACGATATGAAGCTATAGGCGAAGATCTGACGTGTCTACAGGGAACACGTATTTCAGGTCATACAGGACATGATTATCGGTTTTTCCGAGTTTGCGTATCGAAGATGCGCCAATTTCTCGAAACTGCTTGTGGGCCAAGGCGACGATGACTCCATCATAGGTGTCTTCTTCAAGTTCTGATATAGGCTTGATGCCATATTCGTGCAAGGCCTCATCCGCATTAATCCACGGATCGTAAATGTCGACCTGCACGTTATAATCATGCAGCTCCCGCACAATATCGATTATTCGAGTGTTGCGCAGATCGGGGCAATTTTCCTTGAACGCAAAGCCGAGAATCAGGATGCGCGCACCGTCCACGTGGATTCTTTTCCGAGTCATCGCTTTGATTAGTTGACTGGCTACATATGAACCCATCGCATCATTCAGGCGGCGGCCAGCCAAGATGATTTCGGGGTGATAGCCTACCGACTGAGCTTTGTGGGTCAAGTAGTAGGGATCGACCCCGATGCAATGGCCACCAACAAGGCCAGGGCGGAACGGCAAGAAATTCCACTTGGTTCCGGCGGCCGCAAGGACCGCTTCCGTATCGATACCCATCTTGTTGAAGATCAGCGCGAGTTCGTTGATCAAGGCGATATTGACGTCGCGTTGTGTATTCTCGATGACCTTGGCGGCTTCGGCGACTCGGATCGATGAAGCCTTGTGCGTGCCTGCCCGGATGATTGTGCGGTAAAGCGAATCGACCAGTTCAGCGATTTCTGGTGTAGAACCCGATGTCACTTTTTTGATATCGGCCACGCGATGCTCTTTGTCGCCGGGATTAATCCGTTCAGGGCTGTAACCCGCGAAAAAATCGACGTTGTACCGCAGGCCAGAGGCGTGTTCCAGCACAGGTACGCAATCTTCTTCGGTTGCGCCAGGATAGACTGTGGATTCGTAGATGACTACGTCGCCGCGTTTCAGCGCCTTGCCTATTGTTTCGCTGGCTTTGAGCAAAGGCGTCAGATCGGGGCGTTTAAACTCGTCTATTGGAGTCGGCACTGTAACGATATAACAGTTGCAATTGGCTAGATTGGATTTGTCCGTGGTGAAGCTGAGACCGAGCGCCTGCTTCAGTTCGTCTTCGCTGACTTCCAATGTGGTGTCACGGCCAGCCTTCAATTCGGTTACTCGAGGCTCGTTAATATCGAAGCCGACGACGTCTCGGATCTTGCCAAACTCTACAGCGTGGGGAAGGCCGACATATCCCAGACCCACGACCGCGAGCTTAATCTCTTCTTGTCTATTCATGGTGCTCTAGTGTGCGAAAATTACAGAATAAGTTTTCGAAGGGAATTCTTGACGGATAAATTTATACCCGATTGGCAGTAGAAGCCGCCATTGATCTGCGTATCGTGAATAACAACATTACGAAAATTCTTGAAAAGCTGGACATCCGGTTTATGCGGTTCGCGCCAGAAGTTGCTGAGCGGCCCTTGGTCAGTCAGGCCGGGAATGTCATAGATAGCACGCCCCAGCGTCTTCGTTGGTTTTCCATGGAGGAGAGCGGATCCACCAACGGTGCTGTTAACGGTAATAACGGCCCTGGCGGCATTGATCAACGCCGGCAAGTGGCCTCCATCGATGTAGAGTACGCGCCGTCCGATTTGAAGTTCCGTACYCAGAGCCCGAATCTGCTTCGCGTAATTCACGATGCCGGGATCCAACGGATGAGCTTTTATAAGTAAAAGGGTGTTCTCGGGGGCATGTGCGGAAAAGGATCGGATCACTTCTTCAATGACCTCGCTCATATTTTCATATTGGGAATGAAATATGATCTGGGAGTCAGTCGCAAGTTGCAGCGGGAATAGGTAATAGGGCTGAACCTGTGGATCGAGYGTAAGGCGCGTTTGAACCGATTGGGCGCGGCGACGGTAGATGTGAGCGCCCATTCCTTTGCGCAGATAATTGGTGTATTCAACGGCTGGACTGTAAGGTACGTGACTTTGTACGCCACGATGAAGAATGGGATTTAGTCCGGCCCAGAAGTTATAGCCGATATCATATGCGGCGCGCTTCCAAAATGGGGATATAAAGGCGACGCCGTTGTCGTAGGCAGGAACTTCTTTAGCCCGCTCGCGATAATAGTCGGGGTCGGAAGGCAGTGCCGAGTGCCCGTTTACGCCATCTCGTTCCAACGTGACCCAGTAAGGGCGGAAGTAGCCTTCTTCGAAGACATGGACGCGCACGCCGGCCTGCTTGGCGAGCGCTACCGCAGGTTGGTGGACGGGACGGCAGTCGCCGAAAAGCACTATATCGCTAATGCCCTTGCGCTCGAATTCTTGGTGATAGAACTCCGTCAAGCTGCTCATCGGCCCTCGGAACGATGTTTCGTGGCCCTGAGGCCAATAGACTCGATCACCGACAGTGAAATTTACCTTGTGCACCGAGCAGCCCGTTTGGCGGAGCCCCTTAGCCAAAGCCGGGAAGAAAGGGGAACAGACCCCTTGCAAGAACAGAAATCGCTGCTTGCTGCTCATCGCTGTACTAAAAATCCGGCTTTGGCCCACAAACGAAGTTTGTGGAGCTGTCGTTGTATGTAGGATTTTCTGACGCTCGACAACCGATTCGCGGACAGCAATTCGGATCGTTGCTGAATGATTCTGCGAAGCGATGTTTCGCAGGTGGTGTATCCGTTCAACACCCAATCCCAATAGACGGGGTAGTGAAGCATCACACCTGCAATAAGCTCGTTCAGCGTCAATGACCGTTCACGTCGCGGCGCTTCCATGTGGTCTGTGGTCAAACCCCACCCTGCGTAGAATGGCATTCCATATGTGACGACTGCTTTGCCTCGAAGTAAGGCGTCAAAGCCGCTTAATGAAGTCATCGTGTGCACCTCGTCGCTCGATTTTATGCAGCTGACGATCGATACTTTCGTCTCGATGTGGTTGGCATATTGCAGGGCGTCATGGGCGTGTATCTTGCCCCTGCGGTTCCGAACGGCTACATCGGGATGCGGTTTGTACACCAGGAAAGAATCGGGATTGGCTCGACGGGCGGCTTGGAGCAGAGAAAGGTTATCGCGGACCGGTCCGCAGCCGTACTGGATGGAAGCGTCATCTTCAACTTGGCCGGGCACAAGGATGACTCGCTGGGCCACTCCAGCCCAAGAGGGGGACTCTGTAGGTTCGATGTTGTACTTTGTCAGTTGGTTTTCAACGATCAATGCACGCACCTTTTCCGCTCGAAAATTATCTCGCTCAGTAAACTTCCTGGTATTCAGAAGGGTCTCGAGGTCGCTGCCCTGGCGCGCATCGAAATATAATCCATGGCCGTCCATGACCAACGCATGCGGAGCCACAAAATCCGATCCCAATCCGACGGATCGTATAAAACCATCCTCCATGCGAAGCAGTCTGGCTCCCGTTTCACGGGCCAAAGCGTCAATCATATTCGGCGCAGATGCTCCCCAGACGATCAGCCGGTCGTTCGCACTGGGATTTAGCTTCCGGACCGCTTGCGCGTCTGGGACGAAGTGCACGGAGTCGTGATTGGGGCTAAGGAATGAGCGGACGTTCTCCGCTTTCCATCGTCGATAGCCAACTGCGATGCTGCGACCGGGTAGAGCCCGCTGCATCCTCCGCTGAAGGTCCAGCCAATCAATCACGTCAAAAATTGAACCCTGTTCTAAGGTTT
Organism: Achromobacter sp. 01N37; assembly: GCF_056399725.1. Lineage (NCBI taxonomy): Bacteria > Pseudomonadati > Pseudomonadota > Betaproteobacteria > Burkholderiales > Alcaligenaceae > Achromobacter > Achromobacter sp. 01N37. The sequence goes on along the minus strand of NZ_JBFTRX010000008.1, from coordinate 77,551 downwards.
CAGGATTCAAGTAGCGCGTGTAATGAAGATAGGCAGCCGCAAATAGTTCGTCTACGGTTCGTGTTCGGGTACGCCTATGGCAGCTTATGCGGTCTGTGGTTGCCCCCCAGCCAGCAAACCAAGGAAGGCCAAAACAAGTGACGGGGATGCCGCGCAGTAACGCTTCAAAGCCGAAATGGGAAGTCACGACATAGACGTGATCCATCATCGGCAACAGGCTAGCCGGCGAGACAGGATCCCGCAGCAGGATGGTGTGGCTGTCCTCGGGTGTGTTGGATAGGTAGCCTTGTTTCGCCCCTCCGCTAACCTCAGGATGCGTTTTGATGTACAGAACCGCGTCCGGGTGCGCTTCACGCGCCGCGTTGAGCATTTCTTCAAAAGACTTGTCATTGGCCAGTCCATATTTGATGCTGGCGTCCCCGACAGTCTGATCGATGATAAGCACGCGTTTGGCAATAGTGGGGCCGGGTAGCGTTTGAAGGTCTGGCGCGAGATTGTATTTACTGAGACCTTTCTCCAAGATCTGATCGCGTGCACGTGCGTACTCCTGCCCCGGCCCTTGCAATACGTCCGTGTCCGACGCAAGGAGCGATTCCAGGGCGGAACTACGGTCAGCCGCGTAATAGATTCCAAGGTCGTCCACCACTAGGGATAGGGCGGGATAGTCAGGGCCCGTGCCGTACGAGCGCAAGAATCCGTCCTCCAAGCCTATAAAGGGCAGGCCGCAACTTTGAGCAATCGCGCGAGGGCGGGTCGTAGAAGGACGGAATCCCCAGCCGGCAAGTGCGCTCAAATTACGATTGGATGGGCGCGAGCCTGGACGCAAATACGCTATTGACTGTCCGAGCAGGGCGTTCATTCCAGGCTGTTGCGACAGCCGGCGGGAGTAGGTTCCAATAGTCACAAGTAAATGGGTGATCGATATTCGGGCGTTGGTTCATCTACAAAAGTGACTCAGGATAGTCGCGCGAAAGCGAGAATCGTCCGAGATATCTGCTCTTCCGTATGCATACAAGAAATAAAAAACCTCAACCTCGCCGACTTCTCCGGCACTGCCGGATACAAAATCGGCTGGACATTAATCCCTTGTTTAAACAGCGCCGCTGAAAGCCGTGTCGCCTTCAGCGAACTACCCATAATCGCCGGCACCACCGCCAACCCGGTGCTCGTCCCGGTATCAATCCCCGCCGCCTTAGCCTGTTCCAAAAAGAACTTCCCCCGCGCCTGTAGCGCAGCCACTCTTTCCGGCAATTCCTTCATCCGCCGCAACGCCGCCAACGCCGACGCCGCAACACTGGGCGGCATCCCCACGCTATACAAAAAACTCGGCGCCAGGAACTTCAAATGCTCCACCAGCGCCGTCTCCCCCGCGATATATCCGCCACAGCCCGCCAGCGTTTTGCTCAGCGTGCCCATCCAGATATCGACGTCTTTACCCTCCACGCCGAAGTGCTCACGAATGCCATATCCGCGCGCACCCATCACGCCCAGCGAATGTGCTTCATCCACCATCAAAAACGCCCGATGGCGCTGCTTGATCTCGATGAAGCGGGGCAGATCAGGAAAGTCCCCGTCCATGCTGTAAATCCCTTCCAGCACGATCAGCACGCGTTCGAATTGATGGCGTTGCTCGTTCAGTATGGCATCCAGTGCTTCCCAATCGTTGTGCGGGAAGGGCAGGCGGCGCGCGCCTGACAGTTGGATGCCTTGTAGGACGCTGTTGTGGATTAGTTCATCGTGCAGCACCAGGTCGCGCGGGCCGAACAGGTAGCCGATGGTCGACACGTTCGTGGCGTGGCCGCTGACGAAGGTGATGGCGTCGTCGACGCCGTACAGGGTGGCGATTTCTTGTTCCAGTTCGCGGTGTATCGGGCGTTCGCCTGAGACCAGGCGGCTGGCGGATACCGATGTGCCGTATTGGTCGATGGCTGCCTTCGCGGCCGCGGCAACGACGGGGTCGCCGGACATGTTCAGGTAGTTGTAGCTGGCGTAGTTGACGAACTCGCGGCCATTGATGTGCGTGTCGGCGCCGGCGGTGCCTTCGTGCAGTTTGAAGAACGGGTTCTTCACGCCCAGGCGCTTGGCGCCGTCGTTGATGATGCGCAGTTGCTGGTAGCCCGGATGCAGGTGGAAGCGGTAATGCTCTTCGGGAATCTCGGGCTTCTTTTCAGCGGGGCGCGCGGGCGTCTGGCCGGCCGGCGTAGACGCCTGGCGCAGCTTGCGCTCCAGCGCTTGCTGGATGAGTTTGTCCTTGATGCCGGCCGCCAGGCCGGGCAACTTTTTCATGGTGCTCAATTAATTCTGGCCTACTGGATCATGCGTTGCATGGGGAGACTGCCGTTCATCTTGATTTCGTCGACGAACTCGGACACGGAACTGGAGCCGACTTCGGCGGCGTGGCTGGCGACCACCTGTTGCACGCTGGCGGTCACCGCATCGCTTGTCGCGCCGTCATGCTCATCGCGCAGCAACAACACCAACCGCTCAGCCAGCTTGGCGGGCGTGGGGCTTTCGTTCAGCGCCATGACCGGCAGCCGGATACCGAAGCGGTTCTCCAATGCAACCACCAGTTCCACGCCCATCAGCGAGTCCAGGCCCATGTCGTAGACAGAGCGTGTGGATTCAATCTTGTCGGGCGACACGCGCAAAATCTCGCCGATCTCGGCTTTGAGCATGTCAGTAAACCGCTCATGCAGCGTGGCGTCGTCCAAGGTGGCGATCATCTGGGCGATGTCGTCGGCGCCGCCGTCTTCATCGCCGCTGTCGCCAGCGCGCCGTGCAATGTCCGAGAACTTGGGCAAGCCGGCGGTGGGCAGGAAGCGGCTGAGGGCGCGCCAGTCCAGTTCCAGTACGCCCAGGCCCGAGGCGTCCGTGACGAGCATGTCTTCCAGCGCATCCAAGGCGACTTGGGATGCCAATGCGCCGCCACCCATGCGGCCTTGCAGGGCGTCCTTGATCTTCTGGTTGCGAGCCAGGAAGCCGACGTCGTCGATAGCGCCCCATCGTACGCAGGTCGCGGCCAGACCGTCGGCACGGCGTTGGGCGGCCAGCCGTTCCAGCCAGGTGTTGGCAGCGACGTAGTTGCTTTGGCCGGGGTTGCCGAACAGCGTCGTGGCCGACGAATAGAACACGAACAAGTCCAGCGGCAAGTCGCGGGTCAGCTCGTGCAGATACTGCGCGCCAAGCACCTTGGCGGCGAGCGTGCGTTGAATTTGAGCGGGAGTGGCGCTGCGCGCCAAGCCATCATCGATGACGACCGCCGCGTGCACCACGCCTTTCAGCGGGGGCAGGGTGGCGGAGGTTTCGTTAAGCAGGCGGGCGAGGGCGTCGCGGTTGGTGACGTCGCAGGCTGCGGCGTGGACTTGCACGCCTTGGCTGGCGAAGGCTGCCAGCGCGGACTGCGCGTCCTCGCTGGCGGGGCCGCTGCGGCTGATCAGGATCAGGTTGCGAGCGCCCTTGTCGGCAAGCCATTGTGCGGTGCGCAGCCCGAAGCCGCCCAGCCCGCCGGTGACCAAGTAGGTGGCTTCGGCGGGCAGCGTTAAACCTGAGGCCGCATGGATGGCTGGCGCATGGACGCCGCTGATGCCGTTGCGATACGTGATGACGATCTTGCCAATCTGGCGGGCCTGCTGCATGTAGCGGAAGGCGTCGACGATGTCGTTCGCGTCGAAGACGGAATAGGGCAGCGGATGCAGTGCGCCCTTGCGGAACAGCGCCATCATCTCGCCGAACAGGCGTTGCGTCAGGTCGGGACGTTCGTTCATCAGTTGATCGGCGTCGATGCCGAAGTAGCTGATGTTGTTGCGGAACGGGCGCAGGCCGATGCGGGTGTTCTCGTAGAAATCGCGCTTGCCCAGCTCCAGGAAGCGGCCGAATGGCTTGAGCACCCGCAGGTTGCGGTTGATCGCTTCGCCGGCCAACGAGTTCAGCACGACGTCGACACCGCGGCCATCCGTGTCAGCCAGGATTTCATCGGCGTACGACAGGGAACGCGAGTCATAGATATGACGCACGCCCAACAGGCGCAGCAGGTCGCGCTTTTCGTCGGAGCCGGCGGTGGCGTAGATGTCTGCGCCCAGCCATTGCGCGAACTGGATGGCAGCGATGCCGACGCCGCCCGCGGCACCGTGGATCAGAATCTTCTCGCCTTCTTCCAGGCGCGCCAGGTGGTGCAGCGCGTAGTAGACCGTGAAGAAGGTGCTGGGAATGGTGGCGGCCGCTTCGAACGAGAAGCCGTCGGGGATATGGGAAATGGCGCTGGGTTTCGTCAGCACGCGGTCGCCGAAGCTGGCGGGGCCGAAGCCCACGACGGCGTCGCCGACGGCATAGCCGTCCACGTCGGCGCCCACGCGGATGACCGTGCCAGAGAATTCCAGGCCCAATGTGGGGCCGGCGAAACCGTTTTCGATGGCCTCGTCGGACAGCAGGCCCAAGGCGTACATGACGTCTCGGAAGTTCAGGCCGGTGGCTTCGATGCGGACTTCAAGTTCGTCGTCGGCTGGCGCGGGCGCGGGGCAGGATTCCCAGCGCAGGTTGCGCAACTGACCAGGGAATTCAAAGCCCAGGCGGATGGCCTGGGACGCGCGGGACGCGTCGGATGCCTGCGCGGGGCGCGCAGCCTGTTGCAAGCGCGGGGCGAAGCGCGCACCGGTTGCGCCGAGGATGATTTCGTCTTCGTTGTCCAGATGCGTCAGCTCACGCACCACGCTGTCGGTCAGCAGGCCGGCTTGCGCCAGCGGCAGGTCAACCAAGCGGATGCGGAAGTTAGAGGCCTCGTTGGCCAATGTGCGGCCGTATCCCCACAGCGACGCGTCGTTCAACGCGTGCATGCCGGCGCTGGCAACGGCCTTGCCGCACAAGTACTGGGCGGCGTCGGCCGTGATCAGCCAGACCGTTGCGCTGGTCTGGCTGCGGTCACATGCCTGGATGACGGCAGCGGCCAGGCCGCAGCGTCGCGTTTGCTTGGCCAGCAATTCTTCGGGTGTTTCGTGAGCGTCAGCCCACGCCAGACCGTCCAGGTGAACGACATGGTTCACCGGGCCGGTGGCGCCGTTGCGCAGCAGTTCGTCCAGCGCATCGGCGTCAACCTCAGTGGCGATGCGCACGTGGTGGCCAAGAGCGGCAAGTTTGTCGTTCAGCGATTGCGCCAGACCGGCGCCATGCTCAGGGTTGCGATCCGCCAGGATCAGCCAGTTGGCGGGTTCGATGGCCGCGGCCGTGTGGGGCGCCGCATCCGCGTGTTCACCCAAGCGCGACGTCAGCAGATAAGCGCCACTGGCGAAAGAATCCGCGAAGGGCATCGGGCTGTCGCAATCCAGGCCCATTGCTTGCAGTTCTTCCTGCCAGAATTCGGCGGGCTGTTGTGTGGACAGCTGTGCGCCGTCTTCGCTGGTTTGCCACCAGCTGGGGCGGGCGCCGAAGACGAAGTCACCCCAGGCAGCGGGATGGGCGCCGCAGAGCAACAGGACGCCACCGGGCCGCAGGCTGGCGCGTGCGTGGCGCAGGGCGGCGCGGGCGGCTTCCAGCGTATCGAACTCACAGTGGAAAAGGGCAAGGTCGCATCGGGCGGTCGCAGTGGCGCCGCCTTCGCCGATGAATTCGGTCTGCGCGTTTGGATAGCGTTCCGACTGCTGGTGGACGACATGGTCCAGCACGTCGCGGTTGTTCGACGCGTAACAGTAGTCAGAGACGTTGAAGTCCAGGGCGTCGCAGCAGCTTGAGGCAAATAGCGGCGCGGCTTGGCCGAGTTCGATCACGGCCAAGCGTTGGCCGGGCAGCCGATTGGTTTGTGCTTGCGTCAGGGCCGCGTTCAAAGCGGAACCCAGGCGCTGGCCACTGGCGGCGCCGAGCGCGCTGCGGCTGATCGAGGCGGGCGTGCTGGCCCGTGGGCAGACGTCATCCAGCGAGGCTTCGCCGCGCAGCAAGGCAGGCAAGTGCAGGCCAACGCGGCCAACGGCGTGAACGATCTGGGCGTAGTCGGGATACTCGCGTAGCAGCGTGTTCCAGATATCACCCGTGCCGCTTTCGCTTTCGTCCTTGGGCGGCAGGTGGATGCCTGCGGCTGAGGGCTCGGCGTAGCCAGCGGCCGTCAGACGGGCGATGGTGTGTTGCAGCAGCAAGGCGGAATCCGGCGCGTGGCGGCACAACTCCGTGATCAGGGCTTGCGGCAGCAGCAGGCCGTCAGGCGCGATCTGGCGCAAGGCATCTAGCGAGAAGCCATCGCACAGGCTTTCCAGCAGCGGGTCTACTTCTTCCGAGTAGCGGGCGTGGGCGCCGTGCTGGGCGCAATCGGCGATCGCGTCGCGCAGTGCCGTGTGCAGGACGTCGTGGTCCAGCGGGTTCGGGCCGAATGGCGCATGCGGTCGCGGCGTGGCGACGGCGTCCAGAAAACTCAGGTGATCGGCGGCGGGCTTGCGCAAGCGGATGCTGCGAAAGCGGGCTTGCTCAACGGCCGCAATCTGTTCGCCTGCTGCATTGAAGAGTTCAAAGCTGGCGGTCAACGAATGCGGCGCACGGCGTTCCAGGCGGGCACGGGCAGCGGCGGGTTGGCCAGCATTGGCCCGCAGGCTCAGACGGCCGATCTTCGATGGAACGAAGGCAATGCCTTGGCCCATGGCCGGGTCATTGCGCAGCAGCTGGATGATCAGTTGGAAGGCGCAATCCAGCAGGGCGGGATGCAGGTGAGTGGCGCGGAGTTCGCCTTCCAAGCTGCTGGGGGCTTGCAGCACGGCCAACACGCTGGTGTCAGATTCTTGCCAGCCATGCGACACCGCGCGGAAGGCGGGGCCGTAATCCAGGCCCACGGCACGGGTCAGCGCATTATGCGTGTCGCCAGTGAAGTCGGGGGCGCGGGTGGGCAGGGTCAGCAGATCTTGGTGCAAACGCGCCAAGCCGGGTTCACGCAACAGGCGGCCGCTGGCGTGCTTCACCCAGGGCTCCGAGCTATTGGTGTCCTTGGCGGTGATGCGGAAGCGGCCATCGGAATCGTCCAGCAGGAAGCGCGTCAGTTTGCTGGGCGACGCGTTCAGCAGCAGCGGAGCGTGGATTTCCAGTTCTTCAAGTTCGGCGCAATCGCCGGCTTGCCATTGCAGCGCCGCGGCCAGCGCGATTTCAGCAAAGCCCGTGCCGGGGAACACGACGGCGTCGCCGACAATGTGGTCTGCCAACGCCGGGTGCGACTGCGTATCCAGCTGGTTTTCCCAGGTGTGATCGTGCTGCTGCATGGGGTAACCCAGCAGGGGATGCACCAGGCGGCGTGACAGCAGGCCAAGTGATTCTGGCGTGGTGGGATGCCAATGGCGCTCGCGCTGCCACGGATACGAGGGCAGTTCAACCGCCGGCCCTTCCCACGGGAAGAGCGATTGCAGATCAATTTGCGCGCCGCTGATGATGACCTGGCCAGCTGCGTTCCAGATCTTTTCGGGGTCATCACCACCACGCGTGGACGTGCTGAGTGCGCGCCCTTGGATGTCAGCGGTCTTGAAGGTGTCGTTCAGGTAAGAGCGCAGCACCGGGTGCGGGCCGACCTCGACAAAAACGTTATTGCCCTGGGCTGCCAGCTGATTGGCGGCCTGTTCGAAGCGAACCGGCTCGCGCACGTTGCGCCACCAGTAATCGGCGGTGAGCTCAGCGCCGTCGAGAGGGGCTCCGGTGACCGTGGAGTAGAACGGGATATCGCCTGAGCGGGGCTGGATTTGCGCCAGGGCGTCACGGATGCCGGCCTCGATGGGATTCATCGCGGGGCTGTGGAAGGCGTAGTCCAGGTCCAGGCGGCGGAAAAACAGCGCTTGCTCGGCCAACGCGGCTTCCAGGATGCTCAGGGCGTCAGGCGAACCGGCTACGGTCGACCCGCGGCTGCTGTTGAAGCCCGCCACGCACAACTGGTCGCCCAAGTTGTGCAAGGCGATCAACGCTTGTGCCTCTTCGCCGCTGATACCCAGCGCCGTCATGCGGCCGTGGCCCTTCGTCTGGCCTTGCAGCCGGCTGCGCTGGAAAATGACGCAGACCGCGTCGGGCAACGTAAGCGCGCCGCAGGCCCAGGCTGCGGCCACTTCGCCAACGCTGTGGCCGATAACGGCCGAAGGCACGACGCCCCGTTGCGCCAGCATGCGCGTGATGCCGACTTGCAGCGCGAACAGCGCGGGTTGGGCAATTTCAGTGCGGGCGTAGCGGTCGTCGCCATTTTCGCCGGCCAATTCTTTATGCAACGAGAAATCGGCGTATTGCGAGAACAGGGCGTCGACTTCGTCGATCGCCGTGGCGAAGACGGGGTCAGCCAGCAGGCGGCGGCCCATGTTCGCCCATTGGGAACCGTTGCCGGAATAGACCATCACCGGGCCGTGGGCGCGGTTAAGCGCCGTGCCGGCCACGACGCCGTGATGCGTGTCGGCGTCGCTGGCGAATTGTTCTAGCAGGTCGGCGACGGTGTTGCATTGGGTGCCGAAGACGACGGCCCGTTCACCATGCCAGTCGCGCCGCATGGCGGCATGGTAGGCGGCGTTGTAAAGGAACCGGGCGGGCTGGCCACGCAACACGTCAGCCATTTGCCGCGCCGCAGCCTTCAGCGCCTGCGACGACTTACCCGTAACGATGACGGGAATCGGCGCGGTCTTGGCCATCTTGCCTTCGGAGGCGGGGCTGCGCGGGGGCGCGCTTTCCAGGATGACGTGAGCGTTGGCGCCGCCGAAACCAAATGAGTTGACGCCCACCACGAGCTTGCCCGTTTGGCGCAGCTTGCGGTTCTGCGTGACGACGTCCAGATTCCAGTTTTGAAATTCGATCTTCGGGTTCAGCGTCTTGATGCCGATGGTGGCGGGCACGACGCGGTGGCGCAGCACATACATCGCCTTGACCAGACCGGCCACGCCCGAAGCGGCTTCCAGGTGGCCCAGGTTGCTTTTGACCGACCCGATAGGCAGCGGCGCGTCTTTGCTGCGTTGCTGCGCAAGGGCCGCGCCGATGGCGCGGGTTTCGATCGGGTCGCCAACGGCGGTGCCGGTGCCGTGGGCTTCCAGGTAGTCGATGTCAGCAGGCGAGATGCCTGCTTGTTCGTAGGCCTGGCGCATCAGCGTGGCTTGTGCATCGGCGCTGGGGACGGTCAGACCCGACTTGCGGCCATCGGTGTTGACGGCGGAGCCGGCAACGACGGCCAGGATGTTGTCGCCATCCGCGACGGCCTGATCGTAGTCCTTCAGCAGGAATACGCCGCCGCCTTCCGAGCGGACATAGCCGTCGCCCGCCGCGTCGAACACGTTGCAGCGCCCACGGGGCGACAGCATCGATGCCTTGGAGAATGTAATAAAGCCGTAAGGGTGCAGGTGCAGACTCACGCCGCCAGCAAGGGCCTGGCTGCATTCGCCGGAGACGATGGCGCGGCAGGCTTGGTGGAAGGCCACCAGCGATGACGAGCAGGCGGTGTCCATGGCGATGCTTGGGCCGCGCAGATCGAAGAAGTACGACAGGCGATTGGCGGCGATGCTGGCGGTGTTGCCGGTTGCCATAGAGGCGTCGACAGCGTTCAGATCTTCAGCCAGGCGGTAGGCGTAATCGGAACTGGCGATACCTATATAGACGCCGCAATTGGTGCCGCGCAGCGTCGACGGTCGCACGCCTGCCTGTTCGATGGCTTCCCAGCTCATTTCCAGCAGCAGGCGCTGCTGCGGGTCCATGAGGGCGGCTTCGCGCGGGGAAATACCAAAAAAGCCGGCATCGAAGCCAGAAACGTCGCCAATGGAGCCGGCGGCAAACGTATATGCCGTGCCAGGATGCTCTTTGCCCGGGTGCAGATAGGCGTCTGCCGACCACCGGTCTTCCGCCACGCGGGTGACCAGATTGCGGCCATCGAGCAGGGCCGGCCAGTAGCTGTCCGTGGTGGTGCTGGGGAATCGGAACGAGAGTCCGATGACGGCAACGCGCTTAGCCATGCAGTGTCCTTCTACCCCAACGGGAAGCCGACAGGGAATTTGAATTTGCGGTCACGCCGCAGGGGGAAAGAGGGCCGGTAAGGGCCTGGGTGCCGAAGAGGCCGATCGCCTGCCGCACCAGATCAAGTGTTGATCCGGATGCGGACGTCAGGCGTGGCCGTCGGTGTGGCCCGAGCTGCTGGTTCTCCGTTCCGCCGCCATCACGAGGATGGCCCCCTTGCTTTGGACACTGCTTTGGCGCTGCTGCCGGCGCGCCATCTGAATGCTCGTTATGGTCATTACTTAGTTCTTGTGCTTCGCCGCTCGGCACATGCCTTCTCTTCCGCTCGCTTGGGCAAGGGCGGGGCATGATTGCGGATGAGCCGCGGAAACAAATTGATTTAAACGGAATGATTTTACTGTATGCCAAAGATACGACTGCCCTTGGCCTAGGTATGTAACCCCGAGCCCCCCACAGGAAACATTTGAGGCTCAGCTGTCATTTTGCTGTCTCTACGCTTCTGGGCGGGTAGGATATCAATCATTTGTAACTTTTTTCAGGCAAGATTAATCAAAACGATTCAGGCGTAGACAAAGCTGACGCCAATTTCGTAATCCGCCGCAAAAATTGCAATATTTGCGAAATCATCGTGCTAACAGCGGGCAAAAGATCGCAATTGTACGAAGTTGTCGGTACAGAAAAGACGACGCGCGCCAGATGGCGCGCGAAGATGCAACAAAACGCATTTGTTTCAAGACAACCCGCAGACCGGCACCGGAGAAATGCGTTTGGCAGGCGTTGGAATCCGCCAGGAAGCTCGGCGGCGCAAGGCGCCAAATATCTTCAGACCTTGCGGCCAATCGTCCAGCCCGCTCTCCGCATTGATATGCCCGGCGCCCGGCAGGATGACGACGCGGCTGCCCCAGTCTTGCGCGAAACTGCGGGCGCGCTCCAGCCGGCAGTAGGGGTCGTTGTCGCTGGCGACGACGACGCTTTGAAAGGGCAGGGGCTGGCGGGCGATGGGGGCGAAGCCCCGCAGGCAGTCGGGCGCATCGGGGCGTTCGACATCGGCGGGCGCGACCAGCAGCGCACCGGCCACTTTGGCGCGTAAAGGAACAGGCAAGGCGGCGCTGATCAGACAGCCCAGGCTATGGGCGATCAGCAGCACCGGGCTTCGGGCTTGGTCTACTTCTGCCGCCAGCGTGGAAATCCATTCCGCCGACGACGGGTTTTCCCAGTCGCGTTGCTCGATGCGCACGGCGTGGGGCAGCAGGGCAGCCCAGCGCGATTGCCAGTGGTCGGGTCCGGAGTTTTTCCAGCCCGGGACGATGATCGGTTGGAGTCTCATGGCGGCCATCATGCCGCGCCACGTTAGTAACTCAAACGAATAAATCGTCTTTTGCATATACGGTGACGGGTATAAGCCGACGCCGCATCGCGATGCGGCACTCAGCCGCCGGCAATGCACCCGAAGCCGTGCCGGATCGGCTCTAAATAGGGCGTTTTTTCGGTGTATGCTTGCCGTGCAAATGCACCGTAACGGGGCGTGACCATATCGTTATCCGGCGTCCGCCCGGTTAAAAAACCAACGATTACAAGCGATTAAGGGAGTCCACTCATGAAGCCAGTATTTCGTCTGACCCCGGTCATCGCGGCGCTGGGAGTCGCCGCTGGCCTGACGTTTGCCGCGGGAGCGCACGCGCAAACCATCAAGATCGGCGTGGTTGGCCCGACCACCGGCGCCGTCACGCAGTATGGCGACATGGTCCGTGAGGGCGTCGACACCGCAATCGAACGCATCAACGCCGCGGGCGGCGTCAACGGCAAGAAGCTGGAAGCCGTGGTCATCGACGACGGCTGCGAACCCAAGCAAGGCCCGGTGGCCGCCAACCGTGTCGTGAACAGCAAGATCGGTTTCGTCGTGGGCCACGTGTGCTCGGGCGCCACCATCGCCGCTGCCGACATCTACAACAACGAAGGCGTCGTCATGGTTACGCCTTCGGCCACGGCGCCTGCCGTGACGGACGGCAAGAACTACGAGTTCATCTTCCGCACCATCGGCCGCGATGACCAGCAAGGCCCGGCGGCTGCGAAGTTCGTGCTGGAAAAGATCAAGCCGAAGAAGGCCGCCGTGCTGCACGACAAGCAGTCGTACGGCCAAGGCATCGCCACGGCGGTGAAGAACGATCTGGAAAAGGGCGGCGTGCCCGTCGCCATCTTTGAAGGCATCAATGCCGGCGACAGCGACTACTCGGCCGTCATCACCAAGTTGAAGAGCCAGGGCGTGGACTTCGTCTACTACGGCGGCTACCACCCCGAAATGGGTCTGCTGCTGCGCCAGGCCGCCGAACAAGGCGTGAAGGCCAAGTGGATGGGTCCGGAAGGCGCGGGCAACCCCGACATCAACGCCATTGCTGGCGATTCCGTCGAAGGCATGCTGCTGACGCTTCCGGCCGACTTCACGCAGAACGCCGCCAACGCGGACATCGTCAAGTCGTTCGAAGCCAAGAAGCGCAATGCCGGCGGCGCCTTCCAGATGACGGCCTACACGGCCACCCAAGTCATTGCGGACGGCATCAAGGGCGCGGGCTCCGACGACCCGACCAAGGTCGCCAAGTACCTGCACGCCAACTCGTTCGATACGCCGATCGGCAAGGTGTCGTGGAACAAGCAGGGTGACCTGAACAACTTCGAGTTCGACGTGTTCACCTGGCACAAGGATGGTTCCAAGACCGTCTACAAGTGATGCCATGCGGGCTTAGCGCCCGCGGCATCGGATGCGCCAGCCAGCGCATGACAACCGGGCCGGAAGCCTTAGTCTTCCGGTCCGGTTTTTTTGACCTTCTTTTGTCCGGACCCCATGACCAAGGCCCTGTTAGTCGAAGACGATCCAAAACTCTCGCGCCTGATTGCGCAGTTTTTGGAGCAGCACGGTTTCAATGTCGCTCAGGCCTATCGCGGTGATCATGCCGTGGAGGCATTCCGCCGGCACGAGCCGGCCATCACCATCCTGGACCTGATGCTGCCCGGGCGGGATGGGCTGCAAGTCTGCCGCGACCTGCGCGCATTTTCGTCGGCGCCCATCCTGATGCTGACCGCCCGCGAAGACGATCTGGACCAGATTCTGGGCCTGGAATCCGGCGCGGACGATTACGTCATCAAGCCGGTTGAGCCGCGCGTACTGCTTGCGCGCATCCGTGCGCTGATGCGCCGCCACAACCAGTTGGACGAGCCGCCGGAGCATCTGGAGTTTGGGCCGCTTTCGATCGACCGCCGCACGCGCGCCGTGGTGCACGCGGGCGTCGAGGTCGATCTGACGACCATGGAATTCGAAATGCTCTGGGCGTTGGCGAGCCAGGCCGGGCAGGTGTTGACGCGCGACGATCTGCTCAACGCGGTGCGCGGCATCGAATTTAACGGGCTGGACCGCAGCGTGGATGTTTGCGTCAGCAAGCTGCGCCGCAAACTGGATGATGATCCGCGCGACCCGGCGCGCATCAAGACCGTGTGGGGCAAGGGCTATCTGTTCTCGCCCAAGGCGCACGAGGGCAGTGATGCTTAAGYTCGTCCTGCGGCTCTTCGTGGTGCTGGCGATTGGGTTTGTGCTGTCAAACGAAGTGGTGGACCGGACGGCGAATTATTTCTTCGAACCGGTCAATGTGGACTACACGCGCGAAGCCGTGCGGGGCCAGTTGCACAGTTTGAAGCAGGAATTGGCCAGCGTTGCGCCCGAGGCGCGGCGCGACTATGTCCGCGACACCTTGGCGCCGCATTACGGGCTGATCTTGCAGGTGCTGGACCCCGCCGACTACAACGCGGCGGATTTCGCGCTGACCGATGACGAGCGGCGCACCATCGAGGCGGGCGGGTTCTTCCTGCGCGACAAGATGATGAGCTTCATTGCCGCCATTCCCGGTCCGGGCGCGCAATGGCTGCTGGTCAAGATGCCACCCGAGCCGCCGGTCGGCACGTGGGTGATTGTCATCATCTACTCCGCGTTGGGCCTGCTGTTGTGCGCATTCATGCTGGTCTGGGCGTTGCCGATCTGGCGCGATCTGGAAGCGCTGAAGACCGCTGCGCAGCGCATGGGGCAGGGCGACTTGCAGGCGCGGGCCCGCCTGTCGCGCTATTCCAGCATCCGGGCGCTGGGCGACACCTTCAATCAGATGTCCGACCGCATCAGCACGCTGATCAGCAACCAGCGCGAGCTGACCAATGCGGTATCGCACGAGCTGCGCACGCCCATTGCCCGGCTGTCGTTCGAGCTGGACATGATTGACCGCGAGGCCGACCCGGCAGCCCGCAAGCGCCTGGTCGAAGAAATGAAGAGCGATGTCGCCGAGCTGGACGGCATGGCGTCGGAATTGCTGATGTATGCGCGCCTGGAGCACAAGAGCGACGACGTGCCGCTACAGGCTCAGGATGCGCGCGGCTGGCTTGATTCGGTGGTGCAGCACGCGGCCTTTGAAGCTGGATTGTCGGGCGTGCGTTGCGTGGTCGCACAATGCGATACGGCCGAGGTGCGGTTGCATCAGCGCTACATGACGCGCGCGTTGCTCAACTTGCTGCAGAACGCGATTCGGCATGCCGGCGGACGGGTTCAGGTTGCGCTGACCAGTCCGGCGCCGCAGGAATACGTGTTGACGGTGGACGACGATGGCCCGGGCGTGCCGCCCGCCGATCGCGAGCGTATCTTCGAACCTTTCATCCGCCTGGATGAAAGCCGCGACCGAGGCACTGGTGGCACCGGCCTGGGTCTGGCTATCGTCAGCCGTGTGGCGCGCTGGCATAACGGTTCGGCGCAAGCGTCCGATAGCCCGTTGGGTGGCGCCCGTTTTGTGATCAGCTGGAAAGCCGCCTGAGCGCGCGGCAACGGGCGACGGCGCAGGCGTAAAGAAACTTCACAAACGGCGCGCCGAATCTTCACAAACTCCATACAAAGCGGGAAAGATCGCGCGCGGGCGCGTCGATAGCATCACGGCATTCACCTTACACAGGTTTTGCCGCTAGCCATGTTCTCCCTAAGCCGCCTGGTTGCCATTGGATCGTTGCTGCTTGCCGCAGGCGGTTGCCAGAGCGTGCCGCCCGCCGCGCCGGCCACCATCGCCAAGGGAGATTACGCGGCGGTGGTGGACTACTTGTCGCAGCGCATTCCCTACGACATGGGCGTGTCCAAGGTGCCGGGCGTGTCGATCGCCATCGTGGACGACCAGCGCGTTGTGTGGAGCACGGGATTTGGGTACGCGGACACGCTGCGGCATCGCAGCGCCACCAGCGACACGCTGTATCGCGTGGGCGCCATCAGCAAGATCGTTACCGCTGCGGGCGTGCTTCGCGCCGCCGACGATAAGCGGCTGCGGCTGGATGCGCCGGCCAGTGACGCCTTGCCGGACTGGCATGTGGCGCCGCGCCGCAACGCCATGCAGTGGATGGGCGCCGAGCCTTACACCGCCCGCAATCTGCTGAGCCTGCATCCGGACACGCTGGAGGACACGATGGGCCGCGCCCGCGCCGACATGGCGTATGCCCTGTTAGGCGACATGGTGGCGCATGTGGCCAAGGAACCCTTCGATGGCTATGTGCGCCGCACGATTTTCCAACCGTTGAATATGCCGCGTGCGGGGTTTCAGCCGCACGAGCGCATGTTGGAGCAGCGCGCCGCGGGCTACCGGCGCGGCCAGCCATGGACGGAGGCCCCGCAGCCCAATGAGGCGGCAGACGGGCTATGGGTAAGCGCGTCCGAGATGGCGCGCTTTACCAGCATGCTGTTTGCAGATGGCATGTACGGCGGCCAAGGCGATGGCAAATACGGCCGCAAAGAGGGCGGCAAAAGCGTCGGCAACGCAGGCGGAGAACCCGAGGGCAAGCGGGTACTGAAAGAGGAATCCGCGCAGACGCTGCTTGGCCTGGAAACGGTGGCGGGCAGCAGCCTGGATCTGGGCTGCCGCTTCGCCTTGTCGTGGCTGGCCGCGCCCTGTGGCGACAACGTTGTCAGCGCGATGACCGTGCGTGAACACAGCGGGGCCACCGAAGCGTTCCATTCCCGATGGGTGCTGGCCCCGCAGGACAAGCTTGCCGTGCTGGTCATGAGCAACTCCGATTCCGGCGAGCCGCTGGTGGCAGCGGTGTCGACGATGGCCATGCGCATGATGCGCCAGGCCAAACAAGGTTCCGACACCCCCTAGAAATTTCGCCCGCGCAGATGCGTGGTGCGCCGGCGTGGTTTTTTCAACCGCGCTTTTCACCTTCGCTATTCACCTTCGTTTTTCAACTTTGCTTTTCTACTTCATTTTCCGGATTCCGAAATGCAGCGATTTTTCCCGTTGTTCCTGTGTTCGCCTGTCACCCGCCGCGTCCTGGCCATAAGCTTGTTGGCCTGTGCGCCCGGCCTGTCGTCAGCGGCGGGTGAGGTCGTCGTGGCGGAAGCCAGTTCCGTTTACGGGCAACGGGGGGCAAGCTCAAGAGGACTGACAGTGGCCACAGGGGAAGAGCGTCCGGAAGGGCAATGGACGTTCTATGGCACGTTGGGGGTGGGGGTGGCGCCGCGCTACAGCGGCAGTGACGAAAGCTCGGCCGTTCCCATCTTCGGCGCGGGCGTGCGCAGCCCCAACGGTTTCTTTCTTGGCACCGACCACGGTTTGGGCTGGGAAACCCAGGCGCTGGACAGCACGTTCCGCTTCTATGTCTTGCCCAGCGCGTCGCGCAAGGATCACAAGAAAGGCTATCAGGGGTCAGACAAACTGCGTGGCATGGGTGACATCAAAAGCCGCGCGCAGATCGGGATGGATGCCGAGACGATGCTGGGGCCGGTGATGTTGTCGGCCACCTTGGGCCACGCGTTCAAGAAGGGCGACGACCGCGACGTGGGCAGCGCCTATACGTTGTTGAACCTGGGCGCGAGCACGACGGTGTATGAAGGGTCTGCGGGCGCATTGTCCCTGGCGTTGAGCGGCACCTTGGGCGACGGCAACTACATGCGCACCTGGTACGGCGTCAGCAGCCAGCAGTCGGCAAAGTCCGGCTACCGGCGTTACGACCCGAAAGGGGGATTGGAAAGCATGAGCTTGGGGGCGACGTGGGCGTTGCCGCTTAGCAAGGCATGGTCATGGACCGTGGCGGCCGAGGCGCGCCGGCTGTTTGGCGACGCGGCGGATAGCCCGATCGTGAAGGAACGCAATCAATACACGATCGGCACGATGGTGACGTACACGTATTGAAAGAAGGGGGGTACCCGATCTCTGCTGAGACCGGGCAGGAGCCTGAATGCAAAACCCGGGCAGAAGCCCGGGTTTTTCGCTTTACAGGTCTTTGACGCGGCGGCCGGTGTCGGCCTCGAACCAGTGCAGCGGGTGGCGGCCGTCCGGGCCCACATTGACGCGGTCACCCACCTTGGCGGACGACTCGGACAACTGACGCGTCGTGCAGCGCACGACCAGTGTGGTCTTGCCGCAGCGGCAGTGGACCAGCTGTTCGGAACCCAGCGTTTCAACCATCTCGACTTCGGCCGGCACGCCTTGCGTGTTCAGCAGCATGTGCTCCGGACGCATGCCCATGATGATCTTGCGGCCACGCACTTGCGCCGGCACTTGCAGCGGCGAAATCGCCAGCGCCATGCCGTCAGCGGTTTGCACGGTGCCGTCGCCGGCCACTTGCACTTCCATCAGGTTCATCGGGGGCGAACCGATGAAGCCAGCCACGAACGTCGAGGCCGGCTTTTCGAACACTTCCATCGGGGTGCCGATCTGCTCAGGCACGCCCTGGTACATGACGATCATGCGGTGGGCCAAGGTCATGGCTTCGACTTGATCGTGCGTCACGTACAGGCTGGTGGTGCCCAGGCGGCGATGCAGCTTCATGATTTCCAGGCGCATCGCCACGCGCAGCTTGGCGTCCAGGTTCGACAAGGGTTCGTCGAACAGGAACACCTTGGGTTCACGCACGATGGCGCGGCCCATGGCGACACGTTGGCGCTGGCCGCCGGACAGCGCGCGCGGGCGGCGGTCCAGCAGGTGGCCAAGTTCCAGGATCTGCGCGGCGATGTCGACGCGCTTTTTGATCTCTTCCTTGGAGAACTTGCGGATCTTCAAGCCATAAGCCATGTTTTCAAACACGGTCATGTGCGGGTAGAGCGCGTAGTTCTGGAACACCATCGCGATGTCGCGTTCGGCGGGTTCCAAGGTGTTGACGACCTTGTCGTCAATCACGATGTCGCCGCTGGTCACGGTTTCCAGGCCGGCGACCATGCGCATCAGCGTGGACTTGCCGCAGCCGGACGGGCCGACGATGACGATGAACTCACCGTCTTTGACATCCATGTCGATGCCATGGATGACCGGCACGTTGCCGGCATAGGTTTTCTTGACGTTACGGAAGCTGAGAGTAGCCATGTTTATTCGTGTTCGGAGTCGTGTTCGGGTGGGTGCGGATGGGCAAGCGTCACTTTTCAGTGTCGACCAGACCCTTGACGAACCATTTCTGCATCAGGATGACGACGAGCGCCGGCGGAATCATGGCCAGCATGGCGGTGGCCATGGTGATGTTCCATTCGGTCACGCTGTCGCCTCCGCTGATCATCCGCTTGATGCCGATGACGACGGGGTACATGTCTTCCTGCGTGGTGATGAGCAGCGGCCACAGGTATTGGTTCCAGCCGTAGATGAACTGGATCACGAACAGSGCSGCGATGCTGGTCTTGGACAGSGGCAGCASCACGTCGAAGAAGAAGCGCACGGGGCCTGCGCCGTCGATACGCGCGGCTTCGATGAGCTCGTCCGGCACCGTCAGGAAGAACTGGCGGAACAGGAACGTGGCCGTGGCCGATGCGATCAGCGGCAGTGTCAGGCCCGCGTAGCTGTTGAGCATGCCCAGGTCAGCCACCACCTTGTAGGTGGGCGCAATCCGCACTTCAACGGGCAGCATCAGCGTGACGAAGATCATCCAGAAGAAAAACATGCGGCCGGGGAAGCGGAAGTACACCACCGCAAACGCCGACAGCAGCGAGATCGCGATCTTGCCGATGGAAATCGACAGCGCCATGATCAGGCTGACGTACATCATGCGGCCCACGGGCGCGCCCGACGAACCGCCGGACGAGCCGCCAAACAGCGCCTGCATGTAGTTATCGACAAAGTGCGGACCGGGAATCAGCGACATCGGCGCTTGCGCCACTTCCTGAGCAGTCTGGGTAGACGCGACGAAAGTGATGTAGAGCGGAAATGCCACCATCGCCACGCCGCAGAGCAGAATGAAGTGGGCCAGAATATCCAGCCAGGGACGGCGTTCAACCATTGTTATTAGCCTCGAACAAAATCAATACTGCACTTTGCGGTCGACGTAGCGGAACTGTACGACCGTCAAGGCAACCACAATGAACATCAAAATCACGGACTGGGCTGCGGACGAACCCAGGTCCAGACCGCGGAAGCCGTCGCTATACACCTTGTAGACCAGGATCGAGGTCGACGTGCCAGGACCGCCCTGCGTGGTGGTGTCGACCACGGCGAAGGTGTCGAAGAAGGCGTAGATGATGTTGACCACCAGCAGGAAGAACGTGGTGGGCGACAGCAGCGGGAACACGATGCTCCAGAAGCGGCGCGCCGGGCTTGCGCCGTCGATCGCGGCGGCTTCAATGAGCGAACGCGGAATCGATTGCAGGCCAGCCAGGAAGAACAGGAAGTTGTACGAGATCTGCTTCCAGACGGCGGCGACAAGCACCAGCATCATGGCCTGGTTGCCATCCAGACGCGGGTTCCAGTCCACGCCGGACTTGCGCAGCGCGACGGCCAGAATGCCCACGGAAGGCGAAAACATGAACAGCCACAGCACGCCGACCACGGCGGGCGCAACGGCGTAAGGCCAGATCAGGAGCGTCTTGTAGAGCCCGGCGCCGCGGATCACGCGGTCAGCCATGACGGCCAGCAGCAAGGACACGCCCAGACCGACAACCGCCACCAGCACCGAAAACACGGCGGTGACGCGGAAGGAATCAAGGTAGGCCTGTTGCGAGAACAGTTCCATGAAGTTGTCCAGACCGACGAACTCGGACGACAACCCGAAGGCATCTTCCAATCGCATGGACTGCCACATGGCTTGTCCGGCAGGCAGGAAGAAGAAGACCACAGTAATGATCAGCTGCGGCAGAAGCAGCAGATAGGGCAAGGTCTTATGCCCAAATACAACGCGTTTTTCCATAGGGGGAACCCAAGGTACAGAAAAGCGGCGGTTGGATTAACCGCCGCTTGAAACCGCTTTCATAAAAATACGATAGGCTTAAAGCCCTAAAAAAACCAGGGCTTTAAGCCTTGCGCTCGTATCCGGATTGGCCGTTAAGTCCTTGTCATGCTTGAAGATTCAGGCTTGACTTGGCCCAGACGGAATCCCGGAAAGGGCGTTACTTTACACTCTTCTCGAACTTTTCCAGCAGCTCGTTGCCGCGCTTGACGATGTTCTCGGCGCCGTCCTTGGCTGCAACCTTGCCGGACACGATGCGTTCGATTTCAGCGTCTTCGATTTCACGGATCTGCGGCAGGAAGCCCAGGCGCAGGCCGCGCGATTGTGCGGTCGTTTCCACGTTCAATTGCTTCACGCCGACTTCGGTGCCCGGGTTCTTGTCATAGAAACCGTCTTTCTTCGTCAGCTCGTAGGCAGCCTTGGTGACCGGCACGTAGCCCGTCTGCTGGTGCCAGCGTGCGGCGATTTCCGGGCTGGCCAGGAACTTGAAGAACGCGGTCACGCCCTTGTAGGTTTCCGGCTTCTTGTTGGCGAAGACCCACAGCGAAGCGCCGCCGATGATGGTGTTCTGCGGGGCGCCTTGCACGTCGGCGTAGTAGGGCACGGTGGAGGTGCCGAATTCGAACTTGGCGTTCTTGGCGATGTTGGCGCGCAGGCCGGACGAACCGGTGATCATGGCGCACTTGCCGCTGATGAACAGCGAGTTCGGCTCGTCGCCGCGGCCGCCGTACATGAAGATGCCTTCCTTGCCCAGCTTGGCCAGGTTTTCCAGATGGCGCACGTGCAGCGGGGTGTTGATGGCGATGCGCGCGTCCAGGCCGCCGAAACCGTTGTCCTTGGTGGCGTACGGCACGTTATGCCAGGCCGAGAACGTTTCCAGCTGAACCCACGACGGCCACGACGTCGTGTAGCCGCATTCCTGGCCAGCGGCCTTCAGCTTCTGGCCGGCGGCAGCCAGCTCTTCCCAGGTCTTGGGCGGCTTGTCGGCATCCAGGCCAGCCTTCTTGAAGGCGTCCTTGTTGTAGTAGAAGACAACGGTCGAGCTGTTGAAGGGCATCGACACCAGCTTGCCGTCGGCCGACGAGTAGTAGCCGGCCACGGCGCCAATGAATTCCTTCGGATCGATCGGGTTGCCGACTTCTTCGGACATCTGCTGCACCGGCTTGATGGCGCCCTTGGCGTACATCATGGTGGCGGTGCCCACTTCAAACACCTGGAGGATGTCCGGGGCGTTACCGGCGCGGAACGCGGCGATGCCGGCGTTCATGGACTCACCGTAGTTGCCCTTGTAGATCGCCTTGACCTGGTAGTCAGGGTTCTTCTTGTTGAACTCGTCGACCAGACCGTTGACGCGGTCGCCCAACGCGCCTTCCATCGAGTGCCAGAACTGGATCTCGGTGGCGGCATGCGCGGAGGCGCCTGCGAAAGCCGTCATGATGGCGGCAAAGGTTAAAGCAATACGATGGGATCGCATGGTGAGGTTTCCTCCAGTTGGGCGTGTTGCGACCGGGGTGTCCGGGCACAGAAAACACGACACCTTATGAATTGTTTGTGACAAAACCGTGACTTTCACATCACTCCAAACGCCTGTCAAATTGCGCGTTTTAGGCGCGAACGAACATTTTCTTTTTTTTCCCCAACGAAGCTGACCGTTTACAATGCCCGGCTATGAAAAACGAACTTTCGATTGCGTTCATTGGCGGCGGCAATATGGCGGCCGCCCTGGCCTCCGGTCTGGCTGGCAAAGTATGCCCCGCCGGGAACATCCATGTCATTGACATTAATGAGGATAGCCACGCTGCCTGGCAGGCCCGTGGCATGACCACGGCAGTGGCCCCCGGCGAGGCCCTGGCGCGATGCCGCGTTTGGGTGTTCGCGGTCAAGCCACAGAACATGAAAGATGTTGTGGCTTCTACGCGTCAGTGGTTGCAAGACGACACCTTGGTGGTAAGCGTTGCCGCGGGAATTCGCGCGGATACGCTGGCGGCCTGGCTCGGCACGCCTGAGGCGCCGTTCAACCGTCTGGTGCGCTGCATGCCGAATACGCCGGCACTGGTGGGCGCAGGCATCACCGGTCTTGCCGCGCTGGATGGCGTGGGCGAAGCCGACCGCGAACTGGCTGCGCAATTGCTCGCCAGCGTGGGGCAGGTGGTGTGGGTGGCGGACGACGCCGCGCTGGATGGCGTGACCGCGTTGTCAGGTAGCGGCCCCGCGTACGTGTTCCTGTTCCTGGAAGCGTTGGTGTCGGGCGGCTTGAAGGTGGGTCTTACCGAAGCGCAGGCCAAACAGTTGGCGCTGGGCACGCTGGCTGGCGCCACCAAGCTTGCGGCGGAATCGGCTGAACCCTTGTCCGTGCTGCGCGAGCGCGTCACGTCCAAGGGCGGCACCACGGCCGCTGCGTTGGCCGCATTTGGCGCCGCAGGATTTAGCAGCATCGTTGAAGACGCCATGGCCGCCGCGGCCCGGCGTTCGGGCGAGCTGGCAGAGGAATTCGGGAAATGAGCAAGGCAAGCCGGGGCTTTCCCACGATGAGCCGCACGCAGTTCGGCATTGCCGTACTGTGCATGCTGCTGGTGGTGGTGGGCTCCAATATTCTGGTGCAGGTGCCGCTGAACGATTGGCTGACGTGGGGCGGACTGTCGTATCCGGTCGCCTTCCTGGTTACCGACGTGCTGAATCGCCGCTTCGGCCCGGGCGCTGCGCGCCGCGTGGTCTGGTTCGGGTTTGCGGCGGCGCTGGTCGTGTCGTTCTGGGTGGCGTCGCCGCGCATTGCGTTGGCCTCGGGTCTTGCGTATATCTGCGCGCAATTGGTCGATATCCAGGTGTTTGACCGCCTGCGCGACCAACGCTGGTGGCGCGCGCCGCTGGTGTCCGGTGTCTTGGGCGCCATTCTGGATACGGCGGTGTTCTTCAGCGTGGCCTTTGCCGCAACGGGGGCGCCGTGGACGACCTGGATGATGGGCGATCTGGCCATCAAACTGGTGGTCAATATCAGCATGCTGGCGCCATTCCGCGCGCTGATGTGGAACCTGGCCAAGCCGGCCAACGCCTGATGAGCTGACCTCCACCCCCTTCAGCGCGACTTAACAAGGCGCGTATCGCGGCGGTTCAACCCGCCGGATACGCGCCTTTTTATTAACCCGATAATCATTATTCGTAAGTCCTGCGTAAGCACTGTATTTAAATGCGTATTCGAACGCTGTATTAATGATTTTTCATATATCGGTGCAAGCACGAGTTCTTGCTGCGCGCCAGTTGTTAAATAAAGAGAATTTGCGATTTCTCCAGTGATTTCATGGGCTTGTCCCGGCTATCCGTCACGATTAAAGGTTGGATTGAAAATATTGGGGATTACACGCAGTGACAGTATGGCGGCTTGCTTCCAGAATACCGCCCACACCGTGTTTTTGCCCAAGAAGCCGGCGACGCGCGATACGGATTGCGGGGTACCCACCCGACAAACCATTTCGAACAGAGCCGCTCAAAACCTCGCTGGAGAACTCCGCATGAAGTTTCTGAATCGCCTTACCCCGGTAGCCATGGCGCTTGGGGCACTTGCCTTGGCTGGCGCCGCGCACGCCGCCGACACGATCAAGATCGGCATTCCCCAGCCCATGACCGGTCCCAACACGCAATACGGTGACCAGATCCAGGCCGGCGCCTTGACTGCCATTGAAACCATCAACGCCAAGGGCGGCGTCAAGGGCAAGAAGCTTGAGCCGATCCTGATCGACGACGGCTGCGAACCCAAGCAGGCTGTGCCGGCCGCCAACCGCGTGGTCAACTCCGGCGCCAAGTTCGCCGTGGCCCATGCGTGCTCGGGCGTGACGGTTGCCGCCGTGAAGGTCTACGAGGAAGAGGGCATCGTCGGCATCACCCCGGGCGCAACGTCGCCGCTGGTGACGGACACGATCAAGCCGCATTACTTCTTCCGCACGATCGGCCGCGACGACCAGCAAGGCCCGTATGCTGCTGCATACATCGCCAAGACGCTGAAGCCGCAAAAGGTGGCCGTGCTGCACGACAAGCAGACCTACGGTTCGGGCGTGGCCACGCAAGTCAAGGACGCGCTGGCCAAGCAGAACGTGAACGTGGCGCTGTTTGAAGGCATCAACGTTGGCGACAGCGACTACTCGGCCATCATCACCAAGCTGAAGTCGGCAGGCGTGGACCTGGTTTACTTCGGCGGCTACCACCCCGAACTCGGCCTGCTGCTGCGCCAGTCGCGTGAACAGGGCCTGAAGGTTCAGTTCATGGGTCCGGAAGGCACGGCCAACCAGGATCTGGTGGCGATTGCCGGCCCGGCCATCGACGGCCTGCTGGTCACGCTGCCGGCTGACTTCACCAAGCTGCCCGGCAACGAAAGCATCGTGAAGGCCTTCAAGGACGCCAAGCGCGACCCGGACGGCGCCTTCCAGATGCCGGCTTACGCCGCAGTGCAAATCCTGGCCGACAGCATCAACGCCGTGGGCGAAGATCCTGCCAAGGTTGCGGACTACATGCACAAAACCACCTTCAACACCGGCATTGGCAAGGTTGAATACGATGCCAAGGGCGACCTGAAGAACTTCGAATTCGCCGTTTACAAATGGGACAAGGACGGCAAGAAGACCCAGCTGTAAACTCGCGATCCCGCCGGCCGGTGCCGGCGTGTAGGGCCTGCTGTCTTCGTTGTGCCGTAATCCGCGTAGCGATGCGCCAAAAGCGCTGTGCGGCCGGCTATCGGTGACAACAGGCCCTTATAAAATACGCCCAGGTTTCCGGCTCCGGGTCTTACTACCGGGGCCGGAACCATTTGGAGCAAGAGAAATATGTCTGACCTCATACCCCAACTTACCCAGCAATTCTTCAACGGATTGTCCCTGGGCGCGATCTATGCATTGATTGCCATCGGCTACACAATGGTCTACGGCATCATCGGTATGATCAACTTCGCCCACGGCGAAATCTATATGATCGGCGCCTATGTAGGCCTGGTCACCTTGACGTCCATCGGCACCAATAGCGGTTTGCCGGTGCCGTTCATCATTGCCGCCATGCTGCTTGTGGCCATTACCGTGACCGGTATCTACGGCTTCTCGGTTGAGCGCGTGGCGTATCGCCCCGTGCGAGGCAGCCCCCGATTGGTAGCGCTGATCTCGGCCATCGGGATGTCGATCTTCCTGCAGAACTGGGTGGCCCTGGGCCAAGGCGCGCGCGACATGGCCGTGCCTTCGCTGGTATCCGGCGCTGTGCAGTTCCACATGGGTACCGACTTTGACGTGACGGTGCCGTATTCGCGCATCATGATCATCGTGGTGACGGTGGTGCTGATGATCGGCCTGACGCTGTTCATCAAGTATTCCCGCATGGGCCGCGCCTCGCGCGCCTGCTCGCAGGACATGCACATGGCCAACCTGCTGGGCATCGACACCAACCGCGTGATCTCGTTCACGTTCGTGATGGGTGCGATTCTGGCGGCGGTGGGCGGCGTACTGATCGCCATCACCATTGGCAAGCTCAACCCCTTCATCGGCTTCTTGGCCGGCATCAAGGCCTTTACCGCGGCRGTGCTKGGCGGCATCGGCAGCATYCCYGGCGCSATGCTGGGCGGTGTGCTGCTGGGCCTGGCCGAGACCTTCGCGGCCGCCTATATCTCGTCACAGTACAAGGACATCGTGGCGTTCTCGCTGCTGGTCCTGATTCTGCTGTTCCGTCCCACCGGGCTGCTGGGCAAACCTGAGGTGGAAAAAGTCTGATGTCGAAAAACAATATCAAAAACGCAACGATGGCGGCCGTGCTGACGGCAGTCATCGTTACCCCGGTCTTTGGCCTGCAACTGATCCGTCAGGGCGCTCGCACCTCGATGGAATCGCACTGGGGCCTGGTGGCGCTTGCCGCTGCCGTGGTGTTCGTGTTCCAGATGCTGCGCCCCTGGATCGCCATTCCGTTCAAGAAGCTGAAGACGTCGCTCCCGACCTTGCCGTCGGCGCCCGCCAAGAGCCACAAGGGGCTTGCGCTATTGCTGCTGGCCATCGCCGTCGTCTGGCCATTCTTCGCCGGCCGCAGCTCGGTCGACATCGCGACGCTGGTGCTGATCTACGTGATGCTGGGCCTGGGCCTGAACATCGTGGTGGGTTTCGCGGGGCTGCTGGACTTGGGCTTTGTGGGCTTTTACGCCGTGGGCGCCTACACCTACGCCTTGCTGTATCACTGGGGCGGCTGGAGCTTCTGGGAAGCGCTGCCGTTCTCGGGCGCGATGGCGGCGTTGTTCGGCTTCGTGCTGGGCTTTCCGGTGCTGCGGCTGCGTGGTGACTATCTGGCCATTGTCACGCTGGGTTTCGGTGAAATGATCCGCCTGTTGCTGATCAACCTGAACACGCTGACGGGCGGCCCGGACGGTATTTCCGGCATTCCGAAGCCCACGGTCTTCGGCCTGGAAATGACGCGCCGCGCCAGCACGGAAGGCGGCACGACCTTCCATGAATTTTTCGGCCTGACGTTCCAGAACCAGGACATGGTCATCTATCTGTACATGATGGCGTTGTTGCTGGCGCTGGTGACGTTGTTTGTCTCCACGCGCTTGATCCGCATGCCGGTCGGCCGCGCCTGGGAAGCGTTGCGCGAAGATGAAATCGCGTGCCGTTCGCTGGGGTTGAACCCCACGCGCATCAAGCTGTCCGCGTTCACGCTGGGGGCCACGTTCGCCGGTTTCGGCGGCGCGTTCTTCGCGGCCCGTCAAGGCATGGTGAACCCGGAATCCTTCACCTTCATTGAATCCGCGCTGATCCTGGCCATTGTGGTGCTGGGCGGCATGGGCTCGCAGGTGGGCGTGATTCTGGCGGCCATCCTGTTGACGGTCCTGCCCGAATTGGCGCGCGAGTTCGCCGAATACCGGATGCTGATGTTCGGTCTGGTGATGGTGTTGATGATGATGTGGCGTCCGCAGGGGTTGTTGCCCATGAAGCGTCCCCACGTGGAGCTGTCTAAATGAGCGAGGCATTGCTGAAAGTATCCGGACTCACCATGCGGTTTGGCGGCCTGTTGGCCGTGGACAGCGTGGCGTTTGAAGTGAAGTCCGACGAGGTGTTCGCCATCATCGGCCCCAACGGCGCCGGGAAGACCACGGTGTTCAACTGCGTCGGCGGCTTCTACGCGCCGACGGCGGGCGAGATCATCATGGACGGCAAGCCGATCACCGGTTTGCCCAGCCACAAGGTGGCGCGCCACGGGCTGGTGCGCACGTTCCAGAACGTGCGCCTGTTCAAGCAGCTGACCGTGCTGGAAAACCTGTTGGTGGCGCAGCACACGCAGGTGGAATCGCGCTTGCTGCCGGGCTTGTTGAAGTTGAGGGGCTATCGGCAGTCGGAGTCGGAAGCGCTGTCGCGCGCGGCGCAATGGCTGGACTTCATGGGCCTGCGCGAATTCGCCAACCGTGAAGCGGGCAACCTGGCCTATGGCCACCAGCGCCGCCTGGAGATCGCGCGTTGCATGATCACCAAGCCGCGCCTGCTGATGCTGGACGAACCGGCCGCTGGCCTGAACCCCCAGGAAAAGCGCGATCTGCAATCGCTGATCGATCAACTGCGGCGTGAGTTCGGCGTTGCCGTGCTGCTGATCGAGCACGACATGAGCCTGATCATGGGCATTTCGGATCGTATCCTCGTCATGGAGCACGGCAAGCCCATCACGACCGGCACCCCCGATGCGGTGCGCAACGACGAGCGCGTCATCAAGGCGTACCTGGGGGAGGAATGATGCTTAAGCTGGAAAACATACACACCTATTACGGCGCCATCCAGGCGTTGAACGGCGTGTCGGTGGACGTCAACAAAGGCGAAATCGTCACGCTGATCGGCGCCAACGGCGCGGGCAAGACGACGCTGCTGATGACGGTTTGCGGCAACCCCCGCGCGCGTGAAGGCAAGATCACGTTCGAAGGCGAGGACATCACCAACAAGGACACGCACCACATCATGCGCAATGGCATCGCCATTTCGCCGGAAGGGCGCCGCGTCTTCAAGGACCTGACCGTTGCCGAAAACCTGATGATGGGCGGCTTCTTTTCGAAGCGCGCTGAAATCGAGGCGGGCATCGAACACGTCTACGGTTTGTTCCCGCGCCTGAAGGAACGCTCCGCGCAACGCGCGGGGCTGATGTCGGGCGGCGAACAGCAGATGTTGGCCATCGGCCGCGCGCTGATGACGCGGCCGCGTCTGTTGCTGCTGGATGAGCCGACGCTGGGCCTGGCCCCGCTGGTGATTGCGCAGATCTTCGACATCATCCGCGAGATCCGCGAGCAGGGCGTCACGGTGTTCCTGGTGGAGCAGAACGCAAACAAGGCGCTGGGTGTGGCCGACCGTGGGTACGTGCTTGAGAACGGCCGGGTCGTGCTGCAAGACACCGGCGCCAATCTGCTGGTCAACGACCAAGTCCGCAAGGCGTATCTGGGCGGCTAAGCAGGCGGCCAGAAATCAAGTTGACGCATTCCCCGCGAAGGGAGTGGGGCGCATCGAAAGATGCGCCTTTTTTTTCGTCTATGGCGGGCGTAGCGGATTAGGCCGCGATCTGCTGCTTCGCCAAGTCCGCTTCGTAATGCGCAATCGCGGCACGCGCCAGCGCATCAATCGAGTCTGTCAGCGTCACGCCCAAGCTCGGGCGCAGCGCATGCGGCACAGCCAGCGGCAGTTCGGTGCAGCCCAGCACCACGGCATCAGCGCCGCGCGCCTTCAGGCGGGCGATGCATTCAGCGGCCGGCTCGAAGGCTTCTTCAAGACGGTTGCCCTTGACGGCGCGAATCGAGCCCATGCAGTAGCGCTCGACTTCATCATCGTTGGGCACGATGCATTCGTAGCCTTGTGCTTCCAGGTGCTGTTGATACAGGCCCAGTTTCAGCGTTGCCGCCGTGCCCATCAGTCCGATGCGGCCACGGGGCAAGCCCAGACGGCGCAGGTCGTCAATGACGGCTTGGATGATGTGCAGCACCGGCAAGCCGGTGGACGCGGCGATCTCGTCGTACCAAAGATGCGCCGTGTTGCACGGGATGGCGATCAGCTGTGCGCCCGCCTGTTCCAGAAAGCGCACGCCGCCCACCATGTACGGCAGCGGATTTTCGCCGCCGGCCATATAGGCGCTGGACCGGTCAGGAATGCGGGGATCGTTGCGCAGCAGGGTGGGGATGTGTTGCTGGTCAATCGCGGCGGGGGTCAGCGCCGCCAGGCGAAGGGCAAAGGCCGCGCCGGCCATGGGACCCATTCCGCCCAATACACCCAGGTAGCAGCCCTGGGAAAACGTCTTCACTTTATGAACTCCGAGGTAATGCATCACCGGGCGTCAGAACCTGGCCCGGGCGTTGCGTACTGGTTCGTTCCCCATCCCACACCGGTTTACCGTTGACCCACACCGCGTGGATGCCTTGGCTTGCCTGAACGGGAGCTGAAAAAGTGGCCACATCTGTCACCGTGGCGGGATCGAACAGCACCAGGTCAGCATGATAACCCTCGCGCAGCAGTCCGCGCTGAGCGATGCCATATTGGTCAGCCGCCAGACCCGTCATCTTGTGGATGGCGGCCTCTAGCGACAACAGTTGTTGTTCGCGCACCATCGTGCGCAGCACATTGGGGAAGGTGCCCCATTGGCGGGGGTGCGGATGCGGGTCAAAGGGCAGGCCGTCCGAGCCGACCATCGTGAGCGGATGCGCAAAGATCCGGTTCACGTCGGCGGGGTCCATCAGAAAGTAGATGGCGCCGGCGGGGGCCAGACGCGCCACGGCGGCTTCGTCATCCAGGCCCAGCTCTTGCATGACGTCGCTGAATTCGCGGCCCGTCGCTTCGGGGTAGCCTTTGGACCACGTGATCATCGTGCGGCTGGCAAGACGTGCACGGTCCAGCCGCAGCATGGTGGACGTGGCTGGGTAGGGGTGGCAGTCCAGGCAGACGGGCTGATGGGCGGCGGCGCGGGTGATCATGTCCAGCGTTTCACGCGTGCGGCCATGATTGCGCTCGCCCGCCAGCTTGTGGTGCGAGAACACCACGCGGCAATCCAGCTCGCGCCCGATCAGCAACGCCTCTTCCATGGCGGGCACGATGTGGTCGGCCTCGTCACGCAAGTGCGTGGCGTAGATGGCGCGGCGGTCGGTACCGCGGCTGTCGGTACCGTGGCTGCCGTTGCCGATACCGCGTCGGTCGATACCGCCGTGGCCATCATCGCCCGACGGCTTCAGCGGTTGGCACACGTCGATGATTTCATCGGTAGGAGCGGCGCTGGCCGGGGGGTAGAACGTGCCGGTGGACACACCAAAGGCGCCGGCGTCCATCGCTTCTTGCAACAGCGCGCGCATGGCGGCGCGTTCGGATGCGTTAGCGGCGCGCGAGGTGTCGTCCATCACGGCGACGCGCAGCGTGGTGTGGCCCACCAACGGAATCACGTTCACCGCGGCGGGTGTTTCGCGCAGCGCGTCCATCCAGGCGCGGAAGGTGCTGAAACGGAACAACTCCGCGGGGCCGAGCAGGTCCAGCGGCTGCGGGATGTCGGCGCGTTCAAGCGGCGCCAGACTGATCCCGCAATTGCCGGTGACCACGGTGGTGATGCCTTGCGACACCTTGGGCAGCATGTCGGGATGCGCCAGCAGGTAGCCGTCATCGTGCGTGTGCGAATCGATGAAGCCCGGCGCCAGCACCTGGCCCCGGCCATCAATTACGGGCACGCCTGCGGGGTGGTCGAAACTGCCCACCGCCACGATCCGTTCGCCCAGCACGGCCAGGTCGCCCTGAACGGCCGGCCCGCCCGAGCCGTCGATAAGCGTGGCGCCCGCCACGATGAAGTCTGCCTGCAAGGTGCGATCCGTCATGGGGCTGCTTAGTCCAGTTTTTCGATGCCGGCGGTTTCGATGATCTTCTTCCACTTGGCGGTTTCACGATCGATCAATTGTTTGAATTCCGCAGGCGAGCCAGTGGCGGGTTCGGCGCCCAGCGTGGCCAGGCCCGTGCGCACTTCCGGCGCTTGCAGCGCTTTCTGGATGGCCGCGTTCAGCGTGGCAACCACATCGGGCGGCGTGCCCTTGGGGGCGACAACGCCGCCCCAGGCCACCGTTTCGTAACCCTTCAGGCCGGACTCGTCCAGCGTCGGCACGTCAGGCATCAGCGACAAGCGCTTCAGGCTGCTGACGCCAATGGCGCGCACCTTGCCGCTCTTGACCAGCGGCGTGGCTTCCGACGTGTTCACGAACAGGTAGTCCAGGCGGCCGCCCAGCAAGTCCTGAATGGCAGCGGGGCCGCCGTTGTAAGGAATGAACATCACGTCGACTTTCGCCATGCTCTTGAAGAGCTCGCCGCCCATGTGGCCGGTGGTGCCGACGCCCGATGCGCCATACGACAGGCGGCCGGGTTGCTGGCGGGCGCGGTCGATCAGGTCCTGCACGCTCTTGACGGGAGAGTCGGCGGGCACGATCAGCGCGTTGTACAGGTCGAACATGTGCGCAACAGGCGTCAGGTCCTGGTCCACGTCGTAGGGCAGGCGCTTGAACAGCGAGCGGTTCACGGCCAGCGTGTTGATGTTGCCGTAGCCCACGGTGTAGCCATCGGCGGCGGCGCGCTTGACCAGCGCGATGCCGATGTTGCCAGCTGCGCCCGGACGGTTTTCGACGACCATCGTGGCGCCGGTATCCTTGGCCAGTTGCGTGGTGATCAGGCGCGACAGCACGTCGGGCGAACCGCCGGCCGCCGACGGCACCACAAAGGTGATGGGCTTGTCCGGGTAGGCGCCCGCCGCCGAGGCGGTGCCGATCAGCGCGGCGCTAACGGCCAGCGCGGAAAGCGTGCGGAAGAATGTGCGTTGCATGGTGGTATTCCCCTTGTTTTGTTGTGTTAAGGGGCGCAGATTACACCCGCCTTGCCGCGCTGCATCATCGAAAAATGTGGCACTCCTATAATCCTGCGTTATCGATGCAAGGGGAAAAAAATGGATGCGGACGCCTACGCGGACGAGGTGGCTCCAAGCGCGGGGCGGCCCTTGAACCTGCGCCAGATTGAAGTGTTCCGGGCGATCATGATGTCCGGCTCGATCAGTGGGGCGGGGCGCATGTTGCACGTCTCGCAGCCCGCCGTCAGCCGCGTGCTGGCGCTGACGGAAAGCCGCTTGGGCTATCGGCTGTTCGAACGCGTGAAGAGCCGCTTGTCGCCCACGGCGGAAGCGCGGCGGCTGTATGCGGAAGTGGAGCAGGTGTATGGCGGCATCCAGCGCGTGAACGATCTGGCGGCAAGCCTGGGGCAATCGGGCGCGGGCATGCTGAAGATTGTGGCCAGCGCCAGCTACGGGCAGCGGCTGATTCCGATGGCGCTGGAGCGCTTTCGGGGCCGCAATGCAGATGCGCGGGTCGATTACCGCAGCGTCACGTTCGACGAGCTGGCGGCGTATTTTTTGTCGGGCCAGGCGGATATCGGCATCTCGATGCAGCCGCCCGATCATCCCAACCTGACGTCGATCCGGCTGGCGCGGGTGCCGGTGGTCTGTGTGCTGCCGGTGACCCATCCGCTGGCCAGCCACGACGTGGTGCATCCCGAGGATTTCTCATCCGCCGCGTGGATCGGCTATCCGCGCGATACGCCATTGGGCCGGGCGCTGACGACGTTCTTTGGCGGCGGCCCGCTGTGTGCGGCGGCAATCGAAGTGCATTCGCCGGTGACGGCGTGCTCGTTTGTGCAGCAGGGCTTGGGCCCGGCGCTGGTGGACGCGTGGTGCGTCACGCCTGATCAGGCCGCGCACATGGTGTTGCGCCCCATCGCGCCTGAGGCCAGCGTCGAGGTCTGGGCGACGCATTCCAACCTGAGCGCGCCGCCGTTGCTGGCGCGGCGGTTTTTGGCGGCAGTGAAGAAGACGCTGGAAGGGGCGGGGTGGGGGGCGTCAGACGACGTGCCCGAAGACCATTGAAGCTTGCGAGGGCGCCGGCGAAGATAGGGCCGGCGCGGTCTCGCATTGGGCTTATAACCGCATTGGGCTTAAAAGCGCATAGGGCTTAAAACGGCATAGGGCTTAAAAGCGCGTCGGGCTTACAACCCTTCCGCCTTCAACGCCGTCTGCACGGCCTTGTCGGCTTCCATGCGCTTGAAGAATGCGGCCAGGTTCTCTTGGCCCGACAGATCCACTTCCTTGGCGTGCGCCCAGCGCAGCACCACGTACAGGTAGGCGTCGGCGATCGACGGCGCGTCACCCGCCAGATACGGCTTGCCCGCCAGTTGGGCGTCCAGTTGCGAGAACAGCTTGGTCAGCAGCTTGGAGGCCGAACCGGCCAGTTCCTTCTGCGCGCCTTCGTCAGACACGAAGCGGCCGGCGCCGAAGATCATCGAGAAGGTTTTGTGGATGTCGGAATTGATGAAGCCCAGCCAGCGGCGGACTTCAGCGCGCGATCGGGCGGTGCCGTCGCCCAGCAGTTTGCTCTGCGGCGATTGTTCGGCGATGTATTCCAGGATGGCGGCGTTTTGCGTGACGGTCCAGCCGTCGTCGGTCAGCGCGGGCACGGCGCCCAGCGGATTCACTTTCAAAAATTCAGGACCCTTGAGGGCTTCACGGCTGAGCTGATGCGTCTCGTAAGGCTTGCCCACCCACTCCAGAACGATGTGGGAAGCGAGCGAGCACGCGCCGGGCATGTAGTACAGTTTCATGTGATGGAGTCTCCTGAGAGGAAGAACGGGAGGCACCCGTCCTTGGGCGTTATGGTACGCCACCGACGGTGCGTTTCGCGTCACGGACGCGTCACATGTTGCGCCATTTGTTATGCCGTCCCTGCCCGCATTCAACCCCGTTGCCGCCGGAGATGTCCATGCAGTCACGCACCGCCGCGAGCCCGCGCGCGATTCCCCTTTTTGTTTCCTCGATGCTGATTGTGGCCGGTGCGTTATATGCCGCAGCGCCTGCGCGCGCCGCGCAGGAGCCGCCGTCGGTGGCCGCGCGCGTTACGGCCGTGGTGGGCGGATTGGATCATCCTTGGGCCATGGCTTTTCTGCCGGATGGTGGCGTATTGATCACGGAGCGGCCCGGTAAGTTGCGCTTGCTGCGCACCCCGGGCGGTTTGTCCAAGCCGCTGTCGGGCGTGCCCAAGGTGGCGGCGTCGGGGCAGGGCGGGCTGTTGGATGTGGCGCTGTCGCCCGACTTTGCGACGGATCGCTATGTCTATCTGTCTTACGCGGAATCGGATGGTGATAAAAGCGGCACGGTCGTTGGCCGGGGCCGCTTGTCGGACGACGCGACCGGCCTGCAAGATTTCAAGGTGCTGTTCCGCCAAGAACCCAAGCTGTCTTCCGGGTTGCATTTCGGATCGCGCCTAGTGTTCGACGGCAAGGGCTATCTGTTCATCTCGCTGGGCGAAAACAACCAGCGCCCGACGGCGCAAGATCTGGACAAGCTGCAAGGCAAGGTGGTGCGGCTGAAGGTGGATGGCACGGTGCCGCCGGACAATCCTTTCGTGGGCAAGGCAGGCGCCCGCCCCGAGATCTGGTCGTATGGGCATCGCAATCCGCAAGGCATGGCGCTGAACCCCTGGTCGGGCGAGCTGTGGGAAAACGAGCACGGCCCGCGCGGCGGCGATGAGATCAATCTGATCCAGCCAGGCAAGAACTATGGCTGGCCGCTGGCCAGCTATGGCATCAACTATTCCGGCCAGCCTATTCCTGAAGCCAAAGGCGAAACCGCGCCTGGCACCGAGCAGCCGCTGTTCTGGTGGGCAAAGTCGCCTGCCATCAGCGGCATGGCTTTCTATAACGCGGATCGTTTTCCCGCCTGGCAGAAATCGGTGTTCATTGGCGCGTTGGCCAATCAGAACCTGATCCGCCTGACGCTGGATGGCAACCGTGTGGTGGGACAGGAGTGGTTGCTGGTGGACCGCAAGAGCCGGATACGCGACGTGCGGCAAGGGCCGGACGGGTATGTGTATGTATTGACCGACGCATCGCCTGGACAATTGCTGCGGGTGGCGCCGGCCGAATCAGGGGGGTAAGCGATGAAGACCTATGAGCTGATCGGATCTCTGGGCTGCGGTTCGGCCATCGTTGAAATGGCGTTGGTGCTGGCCAATGTGCCGCACAAGCTGACGGACGTGCCGTATTTGAAGCCCGGCCCTGAGCGCGACCGCTTGTTGCATCTGAATCCGTTGGGGCAAGTACCCACGCTGATTACGCCGGATGGCGAAGTCATGACTGAAAGCGCCGCGATGATTCTGCATCTGCATGACGTGGCCCCGCAGGCAGGCTTGGCACCCGCGGCGGACAAGCCCGAGCGCGCGCATTTTTTGAACCTGCT
This sequence comes from Achromobacter sp. 01N37, assembly GCF_056399725.1. NCBI lineage: Bacteria > Pseudomonadati > Pseudomonadota > Betaproteobacteria > Burkholderiales > Alcaligenaceae > Achromobacter > Achromobacter sp. 01N37. The sequence continues at coordinate 42,148 of NZ_JBFTRX010000008.1, read as the reverse complement.
GCTGCGGCTGGTGGGGGCTATCTACCCGACGTTCACGTATGGAGATAACCCTCCGCAATGGACAACGGAAGGCGCGGCCGCCGAGTTATTGCGCGAGCGCGTGCATTCCAGGCGGGCAGAGTTGTGGCAGGAATTGGAACGGCAAGCGGGCACGCCGCACATGCTGGGAAAGCGTTTTTCGGCGTTGGACCTGTATGTGACGGTGATGACGCACTGGCGCCCCGGCCAGGCGTGGTTTACCGCGGAATGCCCGGCCTTGACGGCGGTGGCGCGCGAGGCCGCGCTGGAGCCGAACGTGGCGCGGGTGCTGAGACGGAATTTTCCGCCGCCAACTGAATAGCGGCGACGAATTGCGGCAACCAATGGCGGCATCCCGTAGCGGCAACCCGTAGCAGCAACCCGTGGCGGCATCCCGTAGCAGCATCCCGTAGCAGCAACCCGTAGCAGCAATCCGTTGCGGCAACGAATCGCGTCCCCCCCAAAGCGCAATGCCTGGCGGCGAGCCGCACGCCGACGCGCACTGCTCGCCGCTATTCGCTTATGCCTTGACGCGGCGTTTGCCTTTGCCTCGCGCTTCACGCACCGCGATGTACACGCCGCTGCCCGCAATAAACAACGCACCCAGGTACGCAAAGGCATCTGGCGCTTCACGCCAGAAGATCCAGCCCAGAATCGTGGCCCAGATCAGGCCGGTGTAATCGAAGGGCGCGACGACGGATGCCGGGCCAATCCGGAAACCCTGCGTGATCAGCCCCAGGCCCAATGTGCTGAACAGCGCAATGCCGAAGAAGTAGGGCAGATGCTCCATGGCGGGCGTCTGCCATACCCACGGCAGGGCGACCGCGCTGCACACCAACTGCCCCAGCACGATATAGAACGTGGTCGTCAGCATGCCTTCGCCGCGGTTGATGCCGCGCGCGGTGATCATCATCACGGCATACAGCAGCGCGGTTGTCAGCGGGTACAGGGTGGCCGCCTGGAAAGTAGCGGAACCGGGCCGCACCACGATCAGCACGCCGGCAAARCCGGCCAGCACCGCCAGCCAGCGCTTGCCGTCCACGCGCTCTTTCAGGATCAGCACAGACAGCGCCGTCACGAACAGCGGTGCGGCGAAGGCGATGGCGGTGGCTTCGGCCAGCGGCAGCGCGCGCAAGCCCAGATAGAAGCAACAGGCTGACACGACGTTGATGGCGCCGCGCGTCAGATGGAGGCCCGGGTGTGTAGTGCGCAACACGCGCCGGCCGCCCAGCCACAGGGCCAGCGCGGTTACGAAGGGCATCGCGATCAAGGCGCGCAGGAACAGGATCTGGAGCGGGTTGTAATGTTCTCCCAGCCACTTGGCGTTGGCGTCGCTGAGCGTCAGAAAGAAGATGCCGCCCACCACGCAGGCGATGCCTGCGGCAGCGGAATGGTCCCGGGCGGCGGGTAATACAGTCGAGGAAGACATCGGAAACCTGCTAGGGCGGCGGTTCCTGCCGCCGTGGGGAAAGGGGGGCGCAGCCCGCGTGTGCAAGGGGCGCTTGCGGTGGCCGTGCGGATCAGCGCAGAGGGGTTAGCCCTGCGCGCGGTAGGCGGCCAGCGCCACCATCGCCCACGCAGCCAGGAAAGCCGTTCCGCCAATGGGCGTAACTGCGCCCAGCCAATGGATGCCGGTCAGCGACAGCACATACAGGCTGCCCGAGAACAGCACGATGCCCATGAACATGACGAAGCCGGCGGCGGACAGCAGCGGCGAGCCGAATCGGGCGCCCAGCAGCGCAATCACGAACAGGCCCAGCGCGTGGATCAGGTGATACAACACGCCGGTTTGCCAGACGGACAACAATTCGGGGGTCAGCATGCGCTTCAAGCCGTGCGCGCCAAAGGCGCCAGCACCCACCGCCACCATAAGATTCAACGCCGCGAGTATCGTGAGCTGCCGGTCCGTCATTGCCAGTCCTTAAAAGTGATCGTGTGTAACGCCGCCTATGATATGCCCAAATTCGGTGCATGCCCGCCAGGCCGCGCCTGGTTTAGCGCATTCCAAATGGGATATCATAAATTCTGTTTGGAAAATACGTGCTTCTGGCGACAGGCCGGAAGCAACGCTACGGGAGCCCGCCATGACCATTGCCATCACCGGCAAAACCGCTGAAAAACGTGACGCATCGTCCAAGCGGCCGCCGCGCCGTGTGACTGCGGCCCGGGCCAAGCAACTGTTTCAGGAACTGGTGGACAGCCCGCTTAGCGACATGGCCCGCGATGTGCGGCGGGGGCTGCCCGCGCAAATGGTGGACGACGCGGCCGACTTCCTTCAAGTGCCCAAATCCGAAATCATGGCGATCACCGAGGTCAAGGCGGCCTCATTGTCGCGCTGGACGCGCGAAGGCCAGATGCTGCCGCTGGGCGAATCCGACCGCCTGGCGCGCGTCGCCCGTGTGGCGCGGGTGGCGCGGCAAGTGTTGGGCAGCGACGAAGAGGCCGTGCTGTGGCTGAACACGCCCGTGCCGGCATTGGGCAACGTCAAGCCCTTGTCCTTGCTGACGTCGGATGCCAGCAGCCGCATCGTTGAAGACACGCTGGCCCGCGCGGCGGCTGGCGTCTACGCCTGACCCCATGAGCGACTACGTTTCCTTATGGCGTATCGGCACAACCGCCGGCACCTACCGCGCCGATGACTTGAGCGGCGCGGGCGCTGCGGCGGTGGGCGGGCGCTACAACAGCCCGGGTACGGCCGTGGTGTACACCTCTTCAAGCGTGGCGCTGGCCGTTTTGGAAACCGTCGTGCATTTCGCCGTGCGCGCATCCGAACAGGCCAACCGCTATCTGATCGAAGTCGCCGTGCCGCGCGCGGTGTATGACGCCCGGCAGGTGCTGACGGTCGACCAATTGCAGCGGGACTTTCCGTTCTGGGAGGCCGTGCCGTTTGCCGAGGCGTCGCAGGCGGTAGGCGACAACTGGGTGGAATCCGGGGTGTCGGCCTTGTTGGAGTTGCCCAGCGCCATCGTCGGCTACCGGGGCGTGCCGGATTGCAATGTCCTGATCAATCCGGGTCATCCAGATGCCGAGCAGATTGTGGTCGTGCGGCGCGAACGCTTTATCTACGACCCCCGGCTGCGGCCGGGCTGAAAATAGCCCGATCAAAAGCAAAAAGGGGAGCTCATGGCTCCCCTTTGTTGCGTTTAGGCCTCCGTCGTCAGCACCGCGCGTCCCACCACTTTGCCTGCACGCAACGACGCCAGCACGCTGTCGGCTTCCGCCAGCGCGTGACGGTGCACCGGCATCGGCGGCACTTTGCCTGCACGCACCAGGTCCATCAGCTCTTGCAGTTCGGTCAGGTTGCCGACATAGCTGCCGATGATCGACATGGCCTTCATCGGGATCAACGCGATCGGCCACGACGAAGCGCCGCCGAACAGGCCCACGATGATCAGCTTGCCGCCCTTGGTCAGGAAGTCGAACGCCAGCGACGTGGTGGCGGGCGCGCCGACGAGATCGATTGCGGCTTGCACGGGTTTGCCGCCCGCCGCCTTGATGATCTGCTGCGCGGCATCGGGCGCGGCGCCGTCAATCGCGGCGAGTGCGCCGGCTTCCAATGCGGCCTGGCGCTTGGCGGGGTCGATGTCGACCACGATGGCGCCCGCGCCGCCCAGCGCCTTGATCAGCGTCAGGCTCATCAGGCCCAGGCCGCCTGCGCCGAAGATCACCACCGGGTGCTCGCGGTAGACGTCGGCGCCAATCTTCTTCAGTGCGGAGTAAGTCGTCAGGCCCGAGCACGCATACGGCGCGATCTGCGCGGGTTCCAGGTCGCCGATGTCGATCAGGTACTTCGGATGCGGCACGACGATGTGGTCGGCGTAGCCGCCGGCGCGGTGCACGCCCAGGCAGGCGGGGGCGCTGCAATGGTTTTCCATGCCCGCCAGGCACGGTGCGCATTTGCCGCAGCCGATCCACGGGTAGACGAGGTAGTTACGGTCGTTCGACAGCCCTTGCGCGTCGGGCCCGGCCGCTACCACGCTGCCAACGGTTTCATGGCCCATCGTCAGCGGTAGCGACACGCCGCGATCTTTCAGGGCCAGGGTGCGGCCCTGGCCCAGGTCGTAGCCGCCTTCCCACAAGTGGATATCGCTGTGGCACACGCCCGCCGCGCGAACCTTGAGCAGCACCTGCGTGCCCTGCGGCGTGGGCGTAGGCTGCTCCATTTCCTGCAAGGGTTCGCGGAAGTTGACGACGCAATAACACTTCATGGGAAAGTCTCCTTGGGTTTTCTTATGTCCGGGGCCTCAGCCTACACCTGGGGCGAAGCGCTGACGATTCACTTTTTGATGAGGGGGCATTCGCTGTCAGCCAGCGACACGAACACCTTGTCGCCCGGCACCGTGGACAGGATGCGGTAGAAGTCACCCGGGTATTTCGATTCGGCGGGCTTTTTCACTTCGACCAGATACAAGTCCATGATGACGCGCCCGTCTTCAGGACGGATACGGGCATTCTTGATGAGTTTGGTGGTGATGGGCAACTCGCGCATCTTCTGATTGACGGCGGCGGCCTCGAAGGTGCCGGCGGCTTGCGCCGCTTGCAGATAATGCGTGGTGGCCACGTAGCTCAGCGCCTGCACGATTGACGGCGGACGCGTCACGCCCATCTTCTTCTGCCAGCGCTGCGTCCAGGCGCGGGTGTCTTCATCGGCGTCCCAGTAAAAGCCGGTGGGAAACGTCAGGCCTTGCGCCACGGGCAGGCCCATCGCCTGCACATCGTTGATGAAGGTCAGGAAGGTCAGCATGCGCTGCTTGCCGCCCGTTAGCCCGAATTCCTGCGCCTGCTTGATCAGATTGACCAGGTCGCCACCGGCGCTGGCCAGGCCCACGACATCGGCCTTGGACGATTGCGCCTGCACCAGGAACGACGCGAAATCCATCGCGCCCAGCGGATGCCGGGTGCTGCCCACCACCTTGCCGCCCGCGTTCTGCACAAAGCGGGTGGCATTGCTTTCCAGTGATTTGCCGAAGACGTAGTCGGTGGTGATGAAGTACCAGGACTTGCCGCCGCTTTCCACCACGCTTTTCACGACCGCGTTGGCCAGCGCATAGGTGTCGGGCGCCCATTGCGTGCTGAGATTGCTGCATTGCTTGCCGCTGAAGTCGCCGGCAAAGCCGCCGCTGATCAGCGCCGTGCCGCCTTTTTCCTTGGCCACGCCCTGGGCCGCCAGGCCGGCAGAGCTGGCGCCGCCGTCCACCACCGCTACCAAACCCTGCGTGTCGAACCACCGCCGCACCAAGGCCGAGGCCACGTCGGCCTTGTTCTGGTTGTCGGCGCCGATGACTTCCACGGTCTTGCCCGCCACCTTGCCGCCGAAATCTTCAACGGCCATGCGCACGGACATCTCAGAGCCCAAGCCGCCCAGGTCCGAGTAAATGCCAGAGCGGTCATTGGACACGCCCAGGCGGACGACGTCCGATTGGGCGTGGGCTGGCGTGATGGCGAACGGGCCGAATGCAGCCGTCGCGGCGGCCACAGCCGCCAACAGGGGTTTGATACGCATCTTTCTGTCTCCTCAGCCCCATCCGGGCCGAATGTTTGAGTTTTTTGGTGATGACGCGAGACCGCTGGCGGGGCGCCGGTTCTCCAGCCGGCTGAAATTTATTTCTTATTGGTGAATAAAAATTCCTGTGCAAGAATTTAGGTTCGCCCATATGAAAAGTCAACATAGTGGATTACCTAGCAGATTCAGGCATTTCGCTCAGGTAAATCCGAACAGGGGTCGCCACCATGGAAGTGAAACTCGTTGCCCGCACGCTGGATGTGATCGAGCTGTTTGCGCAGGCCCGCCGGCCGCTGCCGCTGACCGAACTGGCCCAAGGCCTGGGCGCGCCGATGTCCAGCTGTCTGGCGCTGGTGCGCACGCTGGTCGCGCGCGGCTATCTCTACGAAGTGCGCCGCCGCGGGGGCTACTACCCCACGGCGCGATTGCAGGCGTTGAGCGCGTTGATTCAGACGGGTGACCCCTGGCTGGAACAGGTCCGCCCGCATCTGCTGGCGTTGCGCGACGCCGCCAATGAAACCGTGATGCTGGGCAAGATCCAGGATGGCGCGGTGGTGTTCCTGGATGTCGTGGAATCCATGCAGCCCGTGCATTACGCCGCGCGGCCGGGTGAACGGCGGCCATTGCATACCAGCGCGGTGGCCAAAGCGATCTTGGCGCGCATGACCCCAACGGAACGCGATGGCGTCTTGGCCGCCGCCGATTTCCGTCGCTATACGGAACACACCTTGGCCACGCGCGACGCGCTTTGTGCCGAGGTAGAACGGGTCCAGGTGCAGGGCTGGGCCGCGAACGTGGGGGAGAGCGTGGAAGATTTGACCGGGCTGGCCGTGGCGCTGGATCTGGGGGGGGAATGGTATGCGCTCTGCATGGCGGGCCCGACACCGCGCGTCTGGGCGCAGCGCGAACCGAACCTGCACCATTTACAGGCGGCGGCAGAGGCCATCCGGCGCACGCGGGAAGGGTAGCGGTGGGGCCGGCGAAGGCGCAGGCCCACCGGGGGATCAAGGTGGATCAACGGCCGATCAACGGCCGATCAACGGCGGATCACCAGCGGATCAACGGTGGATCAACCGCAGATCAACCGCGGATCAGCTGCCGCGCCGCATCAGCGTGGACTTGCCGAACAGGCTTTCGATCAGGTCCACCGCCAGCTCGGCCGTCTTGTTGCGCACGTCGAAGGCGGGGTTCAGTTCCACTACATCCAATGAACGCATCAAGCCCGTGTCGGCAATCATCTCCATGCAGAGCTGCGCCTCGCGGTAGGTCGGGCCGCCCGGCACGGTTGTGCCCACGCCCGGCGCGATGTCGGGGTCCAGGAAATCCACGTCAAAACTCACGTGCAGATGCGTGTCGGCATCCAGGCCGGCCAGCGCCGCTTCCATCGTGGCGCGCATGCCCATCTCATCCAGATAGCGCATGTCGAACACTTCCAGCCCCGCTTCATGCACCAGCCGCTTTTCGCCCTGGTCCACGCTGCGGATGCCAATCTGGCGCACCCAGCCGGGTTCGATGTCGGGCGTCTGGCCCGACATGCCGATGATCTGTTCCGGCCCATAGCCGCACAGGCACGCCACCGGCATGCCATGGATATTGCCGGTGGGCGTCAGTGCGTGGGTATTGAAGTCGGCGTGCGCGTCCAGCCACAGCACGCGCAGCTTCTTGCCTGCTTCGCGGCAATGGCGCGCGACGGCGCTGATGGAGCCGATGCCCAGGCAGTGGTCGCCGCCCAGCAGAATGGGCATGCGGCCCAGGCTTAGTTCGGCGTAGACGGCGTCGTGCACGGCCTGGTTCCAGGCGGTGACTTCTTCCAGATGGCGATAGCCGTCCACGGGAGGCAGCCACGGATTCGCCGGCCCGTACAGGTTGCCGCGGTCCGTAACTTCAAACCCCTGGGCTTCGATGACCGCGCCCAGATCGGCCACACGCAAGGCTTCCGGGCCCATCGACGCGCCGCGAGCGCCCGCGCCAATATCCGTGGGCGCGCCGATCAGGGTGATTTGAGTGGGCAGGGTGGCGGTGTTCTGCAAAGTGCGGACTCCGGTTGGGTTCATCAAGGGGCGGATAGTACCGCGGCTAATTGGTCGCACGCCCAGTCGATCTGTTGGCGCGTCACGATCAGCGGCGGCGACAGGCGCAGCGTGTGCCCGTGGGTGTCTTTGACCAGCATGCCGCGTGCCTGCAAGCGTTCGCACCAGCGGCGCGCGCCGCCCGCGTCAGACTCCAGTTCCACGGCCAGCATCAGCCCGCGTCCGCGCACGTCGCGCACCGGGCCGGGCAACGCGCGCAACCGCTCCAGGAAATAGGCGCCCATGGCCGCGGCGTTATCGATCATGCCTTCGTCGGTCAGCACCTGTAGCGCGGCTCGGGCCACGGCGCACGCCAAGGGGTTGCCGCCAAACGTGCTGCCATGCTGGCCGGGCTGGAACACACCCAGCACGTCCGCATTGGACAGCACCGCCGACACCGGATAGAAGCCGCCCGACAACGCCTTGCCGATCAAGGTGACGTCGGCTTCGATGCCCTCATGTTCTTCAGCCAGCAGCTTGCCCGTGCGGCCCAGGCCGGTCTGGATTTCATCCAGGATCAGCGTGATGCCTTGCTCGGTGCAGCGCTGCCGCACGCGCGTGAAATACCCGGGGGGCGGCAACACCACGCCCGCTTCGCCCTGAATCGGTTCCACCAGAAAGGCAACGGTGTTGGGGGTGATGGCGGCGTTGAAGGCGTCGTAATCACCAAAAGGCACCACCTTGAATCCCGGGGCGAAGGGGCCATAGTGGCCGTAGGCGTCGGGGTCGGTTGAAAAGCCCACGATGCCCAGCGTGCGCCCATGGAAGTTGTTGGCGCAGACGATGATTTCGGCCTGGTCTTCCGGCACACCGCGCACTTCGTAGCCCCATTTGCGTACGGCCTTGATGGCGGTTTCGACGGCTTCCGCGCCGCTGTTCATCGGCAGGATCTTGTGCGCGCCGGTCAAGCGCGCCAGGTCTTCGTAGAACGGCGCCATCTGGTCATGGCGAAACGCGCGAGACGTCAACGTGAGCTTTTGCGCCTGCTCGACCATGGCCGCCAGAATGCGTGGATGGCAGTGTCCTTGGTTGACGGCGGAATACGCTGACAGGCAATCCAGATATTTGCGGCCTTCTACGTCATAGACCCAGACGCCGCTGCCGCGCGCGATGACGACGTCAAGGGGATGGTAGTTGTGCGCGCCCAGTTGGTCTTCGATCTGGTCGCGGCGGCGGGCGGCGGACCGCAAGCTGGGCAGGGTGGTCAGAACGTCGTTCATGGGGCCTCCCGAGGCGAATGACAGCCAACATCGGTGCGGTCATCTTAGCGCTGTCGCCCGCGCCATGGCATTGCCATTGCGTGACAAAGGCTATTGGGCAGGGGGCGGCCAAGCTGCTGCACAATAGCGCCTATGCCGGGCGGCGCCCGGTTTTCCCTATTTACCGGAAGGCATTCATGTTTTTGCACCCCTTGCTGTTGAAACTCACGCGCGGCGCCGCCGTGGCGGCCTTGAGCGTGGCGGCGTGCGCGCCCGCGCTGGCGCAAGACAAGCCCCTGCGCATCGGCGTGATTCCCAGCGTGGCGAACGAAGCCACCGAGCTGGCCATTGCCCAGGCCAAAAAGGAAGGGTTGGACGTCAAGCTGGTGGAGTTCAATGATTGGGTGCTGCCCAACATCGCCGTGGCCGATGGCTCGGTGGATGCCAACTTCTTTCAGCACGAGCCGTTCTTGCAGCTGTTCAACCAGCGCCGCAACGCCAACCTGACGCCCATCGCCTACGGCTACTCGACCACGATCGGCCTGTTCTCCAAGAAGCTGAAAAAGGGCGATACGGTGCCGGACGGCGCCACCATCGCTGTGCCGAATGACCCCGTCAACACGGGCCGCGCGTTGCTGCTGCTGGAATCCGTCGGGCTGATCAAGCTGAAGCCGGGTGTGGCGCATCAGGCCACGTTGCAGGACGTGGTGTCCAACCCGAAGCAGCTGAAGTTTGTGCAGATCGAAGGGTCGCAATCCGCGCGCACGTTTGACGACGTGACTGCGTCGGTGACCTACACCACGTTTGCCAAGCAGGCCGGCCTGAATGAAAAAGATGGTCTGGCGTTCGACAACACCGACCCGGAAAGCATTCGCCGCTATGCCATCCGCTGGGTGACCACGCCCGACAAGGCGCAAGACCCGCGCCTGTTGAAGTTCATTGCCATCTACCAGAATTCGCCGGAAGTGAAGAGCACGCTGAAGCGCCTGTACGGCGACCTGATTTCATTCCCCTGGTAAAGCGGGCTGAGGCGCCAGGTCAGGCGGCCGCTTCGCTGCGTGCGGCGCGGCGGCCGTTCAAGCGCCAGTGCAGGCTTAGCGCCGCAATACCGACGGCGGCCGACGCGCACAAGCCCAGCGTTTCAAACCCGGCATGGGTGTAGAGGGTGCCGGCCACCGCGGTGCCGACGCTGGCGCCCAGATAGGTCGTGCAGGTGTTCAACCCCAGCACCGCGCCGCGTTCTTCAGGCCGGGCGCGCGAGAGCAATAGCACCAGCAGGTTCAGGCTCAGTTGCGACGCCGCGCCCCATACCGTGGCGATGGCGAGCACCGCCGCCAGCGAGTGCGCAGCCGGCAACAAGCCCAGATAAACCAGCGCAATCGCCGCCAACGCCAGCGGCAAGGCGCGGCGCGGCCCCAAGCGTTCGATCAAGGGCGCACCCGCGATACCGGCCAGCAAGAACCCCGCTCCATAGGCGAAAGCGATAAACCCCACTTGGCCGGCCGACAGCGCCAGCAGCGTGCGCACGTGATCTGCCAGAAAGGCATACACGCCGTAGAACGCCGACGAGAATGCCAGGCAGGCCAACAGCAGAATCGGCACATCGCGATACGACAAAGGCGCAAGCAGGCGCGACAAGCGCAACGGCGCGGCGTTTTCGGCGCGGCGCTCAGGCAGCGTGCGCAGGCCCAGCAAGGCAACCGTGCCGCACAAGGCCAGCACACCGTACGTGGCGCGCCAGCCCACGGCGTCGGAAATCAGTGCAGACAGCGGCACGCCCACCACCAGCGACACCGACCAGCCCGCGATCACGCGCCCCAGCGTGCGCGCCTCTTGACCCGGGGCGGCCACCAGCGACGCAGACCCATAAGCCGCAGGAAGAATCACGCCCGCCGCCGCGCCCGCCAGTGCTTGCGCCAGCGTCAGCACGATCCAGTGCGGCGCGGCGGCGGACAGAAGCAGGGCGGCAATCAGCGCCACCATCGCCCCTAACAGCGACCGGCGGATGCCGATGCGGTCGATGCGCCCGGCCAGGAAGAACGCGCTGGCCGCGGTGGCCGCGCCGTAGGCGGAAATGGCCGTGCTGATCGTCAACGGGGACGTCGAGAAGGAACGTGCGACGTCGCTCAAGATCGGGCTGAGCGCCAGGCCATTGGAGCCAACGACGCTGACGGCGAACATCAGGGCGGGTACGGACGAGGCCGCCCGGGGTTTTTGCTTGCTACGATTCTGCATGGCCCGAATTTTATTGGAATAAAATAAGGGTTAACTCCAATAATTCCTTATTCCATAAAAGTTCGAATGCCGTAAGGCAGAACCTGATTCCGATGGCAGACCTTGACGATCGCGACCGAAAACTATTAACGCTGCTGGCGGACGACGCGACGCCCAGCTACGCCGAATTGGGCAAATTACTGAACTTGTCAGCCCCGGCCGTGCACGAACGCGTCAAGCGATTGAAGCGTGACGGCCTGATCAAAGGCATTGCCGCCAAGCTGGACGGCGCACGCATTGGCCGGCCCTTGCTGGCGTTTGTGCACGTCGACACCAATAACTGGAGCATCACGCAACAAGTGCTGGGCCTGGCCGAGCTGACCGAGGTGGAAGAGATTCACACCATCACCGGCAAGAGCGCCATGCTGTTGAAGGTGCGCGTGCGCGACACCCAGGCGCTGGAACTGCTGCTGGCGCGCATTCATAAGATCGACGGCATCACCAACACCACCAGCGATATCGCGCTGACCAGTTATCTGGAACGTGGGCCGCTGCCGGATACCGCGGGCTGATTTCCAGCGGGCATCGCGGGTATTTCGGGCATCGCCAGTATTCTGGGCATCGCCGGTATTTCGGGCATCGCCAGTATTTCGGGCATCGCCGGTATTTCGGGTATTGCGAAAGCGAAGGGCCGCGTTCTCAGACGCGGCCTTTTGCCGTGCGCAGGCGCAAGCGCGTGATTTCGGACGGCGCGCCCAGCCGCTTGGGCGGACCCCAGTAGCCGGTGCCACGGCTGGTGTACACCCACATCTTGCCCAGGCGATGCAAGCCGGCCGTGAACGGTTGCTGGAAGCGCACAAAGAACCCCCACGGAAAGAACTGGCCGCCGTGCGTGTGGCCGGACAGCTGCAAGGTATAGCCCACGGGTTCCGCGGCGGCGGCGCTGCGCGGCTGATGGGCCAGCAGGATCTTGGCGCAGGCGTCGGCGGGCGCGCCGGCTAACGCGGCCTTGGGGTTGCTGCGCTGCTGCGGGTCGAAGGCGCCGGCGCTGTAATCCGTGACGCCGGCCACCACCACGGGCAAGCCCGACGGATGAATCACCGCGTGTTCATTCATCAGCACGCGCAGGCCCATCCGGCGGAACTCGGCGACCCAGGCCGCCGCGCCTGAATAATATTCATGGTTTCCGGTGACCAGGTACACGCCGTAAGGCGCGCGCAGGGCGCCCAACGGACTGGCTTGCTCGGACAGATGCTCGACACTGCCATCGACCACATCGCCCGTGATGGCGATCACGTCGGGCAACTGTTCGTTCACGGCATCGACAATGGCCTGCACATAGCGCTTCTTGATGGTGGGGCCGACGTGAATATCGCTGATCTGCACGATGGTGAAGCCGTCCAGGTCTTGCGGCAGGCCGGCCACAGGCACATCCACGTCCACCACACGCGCCAGGCGGCGCGCGTTATAGAAGCCGATCAGCGTGCTGGCCAGCGCCAGCGCGGCAACCGTCCAGGCGCTGATACTGCGAATCTGCATCCAGGGCACCGCTGCGCCGATCACCAGATTCGCCAGCCACGTCAATAGCAGCACGACGTCGCGCACCACCGTCAACACGAAGAGCGATGAGAACAGGCCCATCGCAATCAGCCCGACCCACGCAATGCGGTCACCCCAGGGCGGGTTCACGGAGGAACGCGCCAGCATGCCCAGCGGAATCAGAATGCACGACAGCAGCAAGGCCAGGATGGCGGCGGCAGCGCCTGCGCCGCTGAGGAGCGCGTCGGGAATCAAGCGGGCGCCCACATAGACGTGGGCCAATGCCCCAAGCGTCAGAAAGCGCAGAAAAAACGAGGATTGGCGTAGGGACACGGCGCGGGCGAGAGGCGCGCCGGCCTTTTGACCCAGCGCGCACGTAGCAAAGGAAACGCCATTCTATGCCGGGCTAGCGTCCCCGGTTCAAGGCAATGGCCCGGATGCGCTGGGCAAGCCGTCGCGCCATAGGAGGCTGGCGTCCATCTCCCGGACGCTGTTGATGCCCAGCATCGCCATGTTGCGGTCCACTTCGGCCCGCAGCAGGTTGATGGCGTGTGCGACGCCTGCCTGTCCGCCCACCGCCGACGCGTAGTTGAAAGGCCGGCCCACGAACACAAAGCGGGCGCCCAAGGCCAGCGCCTTGAGCACGTCGCCGCCGCGGCGCACGCCGCTATCCATCATCACCGCCATGCCGCCTGCCGCATCCACCACCGCTGGCAGCGCGCGTAGCGGGGATATCGCACCATCCAGTTGGCGCCCGCCGTGGTTGGACACGATGATGCCGTCCGCGCCAAGCTGGCGAGCCAAGGCCGCATCGTGGGGATGCAGGATGCCCTTGATGATCAGCGTGCCGGGCCATTGGCGGCGGATGCGCGCCACATGCTCCCAGCTGAGATGGTCGCGCGCGGTGAAGTCGCGCAGCACCGACGCCGACACGATAGGCGCGCCGCGTGTCGCAAATGAATTCTCGAAGTGCGGCATGCCATGCGCCAGCAGCGTGCGCAGAAAGGTGCCGGCCAGCCAGCGCGGCCGCGTCAGGCCGTCCCAGGCCAAACGCAGGCTGGGCTTGAGTGGAGTGGAAAAACCCGTGCGCACATTGTTTTCGCGGTTGGCCGACACGGGGATGTCCACCGTCAGCACCAGCGTTTCGTAGCCGGCGCGGCGGGCGCGTTCGACCAGGGCGTCGATCTTTGCCGGGTCGCCCGGCAGATAGGCCTGGAACCAGGTGCCGGGCGCTTCCTGGATAACGTCTTCCAGCGCAATGAGCGATGTGCCGCTCAGGATGGCCGGGATGTTCGCTTCGCGGGCGGCTCGGGCCTGAACCACGTCACCGCGATAGGCCGACAAGGCGCTGATACCCATTGGCGCTATGCCGAAGGGCGCGGCGTAGGTGCGGCCGAACAATTCGGTTTGCGTCGTGCGGTGCGACACATCGACCAGCACGCGGGGCGCAAAGCCGTACTGCGCGAACGCACGGCGGTTGTCTTGCAGCGATTGGTTGTCTTCCGCGGCCCCGGCAACGTAGCCAAAGATGGGCCGCGGCAAGCGCTTGCGCGCGGCAGCTTCGAAATCGTCCAGGGACAACATGCGGGCAAGCGCGCGCGGCAAGGGCCGGGTGGTGGTGGCGCGATCGGTGGCGCGAACGGGTGCGGTGGCGGGCAGGGCGTTGGATGTCATGGCGGGCCGGTAAAGCCCGTAATCTAGCAACGCCGATTTATCGCTGAAAGCGAATTAATAAGGAAAGCCTTGTTCGCTTTTTGGCGCATAGATGCGCCGGGTGTCCGAATTTCATTCAACTTGAGATTTGGTTCACTGAATTTGGCCGTGAGCTAGGCGGAAAGTACCTCGAGCCAGCAGACCGCTTCCGACCCTGAGCCGCCCTTCAGATAAAAACCGCAGAGCGGTCATTCTTAACAAGCATTCGAAGCTATCGCACAACAGCTTGCTTTGCAGAAGTTATACTGTTTGTAAAAACCTCACGGACTTCTACTCGTTTCAACGGTTCAACGCCTAGACGGTCGGTTTGCGGCCTGCGGCCTCCAGCCACAGGTGCGCTTTAGTGTGAGGATTCAACGACATTCACGCTGCATAATGATTACTAGAAAGGAATGGGAACGATGGCTGCGAGCGAGATACGTGATTCAACCAAAACCGAATTGCTGGACAAAGTCCGAAGGCATGACTTTGGAAAGTACCTTCTCAAAGCAAGCATCGAAAGAATCCGTGGATTCATAGGCGAGGACATTAACTTCGAGTTTCCTGTAACAGCCCTCATTGGACCGAATGGGAGCGGGAAGTCGGCTGTCTTGGGCGCAGCCGGGTGTGCCTATAAGCCAGTGAAGCCGAGCATGTTCTTTCCGAAGAGCACTGTCGGCGATGAATCGATGTCTGGATGGAGGGTTGAGTACGAGCTAATCGACAAACAACTCAATCCAAGACAAACAATTAAAAGAACTTCAAATTTTCGACAAGCAAAATGGGTCCGCGGAGACGTCGCGGATCGCGAGGTACTATTTTTCGGCATTGAACGAACAGTCCCAGCCGGCGAAAAAACCCGCTACAAGCAGCTGATGCGCTCCACGTATGTGCACCGCCCGCCTTTACAACAGCTTGGTGCAGACGTCGCAAGGCAAGTGGAGCACATTCTAGGAAAATCGGTCGCCGATTATCGCGCAACGCAGTATGGTCTCGACGACACGTTTTTAGTTGGGCGCGCAGGCACGAACCAATATTCAGAATTTCACTTTGGCGCGGGTGAATCGTCCATCATTAGGATGGTCACGAAGATTGAACGGGCACCCGAGAATAGTTTGATCCTCATAGAAGAGATCGAGAACGGGCTGCATCCTGTAGCCACGCGACGGATGGTCGAATACCTAATCGACGTTGCCAGTCGGAAGTCGATCCAGACGATTTTTACAACCCACAGCGACTACGCCCTGTCACCTCTACCCAACGCGGCTATTTGGGCGAGTGTCGACGGCAAGCTCAGGCAAGGGAAGCTGTCGGTGGAGGCATTGCGCGCGGTTGCTGGCCGCGTCGATAAGAAGCTAGCGGTTTTCGTAGAGGACGTCTTCGCGAAGACATGGGTGGATACAATCCTTCGTGAAACGCTAGGAGCAGATTATGACCAAGTCGAGGTTCATGCTGTAAACGGCGATGGAAACGCAGTAAGGACTCATCGCGGGCACATGAGCAATCCCGCCGTGCAATTCAAGTCGTTGTGTGTAATCGATGGCGACTCTCAGCAGCTCGAAGACCGTGACGCTGGCGTCATCCGACTTCCCGGCTCTCAGCCAGAACTTGCTGTCTTTGAGGGGATCCGAAATAGGCTGGACAAAGACTTAGCCGTGCTAACCGTATCATGTCAACGCGCTCCTGAGGCCCAAGACATGGTGAATCGAGTGCTCGAAGAAGTTGCACGGACAAATCGAGATCCTCATGTTCTTTTTAACCAAATAGGCATCGCGATCGGGTTTGTCCCAGAGGCGATCATTCGAGGGGCATTCCTTGCGCTCTGGGTGCGCGCGAACTCAGAGTTTTGCACTGACCTCGCAGCGAGAGCGAGGGCGCTCATTGAGGCCTAGCCGCTTATTCAGCAGTAGGATCTCAAGCCTTCGCTGGCAGCCGTCTGTTAGTTCGAATGTCCACTGTCCGGTTCTCACGACTGCAAATGTCTGCTCCTGGCCGAAAGCAGACGTCCATGGCTGGAATGGGCGTCGCGTCGCGCGCTGGCAAGACGCAGCCATTTAGTGGGTGTATATCGGATAGAAGCCCCAGCTTTCATACTTGCCGCATCGGCCCGCAGCAGTTCATACAGGGGATGCAGACGCTCACGCGCTTGCCGCCCCATTCCCCAGCCGCTCCGCGATCAGTGGCGGTACGACAGCGTTAACAGGGTGATGCGTCCATCGCCCAGCGCGACCGCGTTGCGTACTCCGCCTGCGTAATAGGGTTTGTCGAACAGGTTGTTCAGGGTTAGCGCTGCGCGCCAGCGGCGCGCGTTATATGCCACGCCTGCGTCGGCAACGACATAGCCGGGGAGGTCATAGCCGTAGGTATAACGGCTTCCTTCACCGCGAAGCCCGCCGGTCAGTTCCCAGCCGGCCAGGTCGCCGTGCATCCGATAGCGCGCAGTTAGATTGAAACTGTGACGCGGAACGCTGTTGAGGCGGGTATTGTTGGTGGACGGCTGCTGGCCGCCATCGTCAACGACGACGGCCGATAGATACGCGTATCCCCCCATCAGGCTCAGGCCGTCGGTCAGGTCCGTTGCCCATCCCAATTCCGCGCCGCGTGTGCGTTGCTTGCCGACCGCAATGCTGTAGCCGTCGTTCAGCGGATCGGATTGGAGAACATTGCGGCGCTCCAGATCGAACGCCGCCACGGTGATGCTGGTGGCGCCGTCGTTCAGGTCGAGCTTCACGCCGGCTTCCCATTGTCTGCCGCTTTCCGGTTTGAATGTGCCGCCGTCTACGCTGGTGCCGCTGTTGGGATAGAACGACGTGGCGTAGCTGATATAAGGCCGCACGCCGGGCAGGACCTCGTACATCAATGCGCCTGAACCCGTGATGGCGTTATCGCTGCTGTCTTCGCGCGCCTGCGTGCGATGTTCCGTCGAATAAGTGGTGGCGCTGTCATGACGCAGGCCGAAGACCGCGTTCCATCGCTCTCCCAGCGCGATCTGGTCGCGGGCATACAGGCCAATCGAGCGCACGGTGGTGCTGCTGTTGGTGCGCGGATTGGCAGGGCAGTTGATGGCGCTGCCGTATACGGGTTGGTAGACGTCC
The DNA here is from genome assembly GCF_056399725.1 of Achromobacter sp. 01N37. Lineage (NCBI taxonomy): Bacteria > Pseudomonadati > Pseudomonadota > Betaproteobacteria > Burkholderiales > Alcaligenaceae > Achromobacter > Achromobacter sp. 01N37. Next base: position 24,819 of record NZ_JBFTRX010000008.1, on the reverse strand, counting down.
AGGTCCCGCACCGAGCAGTTGTACGACAGGCTGTTCTCCCGCGTGCGCAGGTAATCCACGCCAACCGTGATGTCATGGCGGCCAAAGCCGGTTTCAAATCCGCGCTGTGCGTTGGTATCCAGCGTGATCGTGTCGCCGTCCCAGTGCTGGTCGGTGGCGGTGCGCCGCAGCGTTCGATTGTCCGCGCGCAAAAGGCCATTGGCGACCAACTGGCCATTGAGCGTAAATGACTGCCAGCGCGCGTTCTGGTTGACCGTCCAGCCATTGTCAAACCGATGCGTCAGCGCATAGCCCACGCGGCTTTGGTAGCCGCGATAGGGGTCCTGCCCGGGCTCGCCGGTAAAGCGGTTTCGGGGGATCTGGCCATTAGGATTTGACTGGACTGACCCGGCGACCGGCAATCCCTGCTGGCGGATGTAGCGGCGTTCCTGGTAGCTGGTGAGGATGGTGAAATCCGTTCGCGCGCCCAGATCCAAAGACAGCGAAGGGGCGATGAACCGATTCTTGAACCACACGTGGTCTGTTTCGTCATCCGAATTCATGGCCAAGGCATTGATGCGAAATGCCGCCTTGCCGTTGTCCGACAGCGGCGTACCCATGTCCAGCGTAGCCTGCCGGAAATCGTGGCTGCCCACGGTGGTGGCCACTTCCGCAAAACTCTCGGCACGCGGGCGCTTGCTGGCCATGTTGACCAGGCCGCCGGGCAGGACCTGCCCATAAAGCAGCGAGGCGGGGCCCTTCAACACCTCTACCTGCTCCACGCCGAACAGTTGTTCGGCGATGCGGTTGCTTGCGGCCGTGCGCAGCCCGTCCAGGAACAAGGAATCCGAAGCGACCTGGCCGCGGATGATGAGGTCGTCCCAGCCGCGGCGGCCAAACTGATTGCTGACGACGCCGGGCACGTTATGAAGCGCGTCGGCCAGGGTCTGCGCCTGCTGCGCGTCCAGGACCGCCCGGGGTACCACGGTGATCGACTGCGGCGTCTTGGCCAGGGGAACCGACGACTTGGTGACCGTGGGCGGCGCGATAGGGTTGAACAGGCTTTCCTGGCCTGCGTCGTCGCCAGTTACGCGCACGGCGGGCAGTTCCACGGCGGAATCGGAGTTCTGTGCAACGGCGGCAAAGGAGGCGGCCAGCGCCAAGGCGGCAGCGAATGCCGGATAGGGATGCAAGGGCATGAAGGGACGGCAGGGGAGGTGAAGCGGTGGAGAGGATGCGCCACAGCGCGCTTTCTGAAAGCGCACCGCGATATGCGAATGAGAATAACAACGATTAATTATAAGCATTGCAATGCACGGCGAGCGCGGCAATGCGCTCGAAAATTTTGCCTTGCGATGTCTTCACGCTGGCGGTGATGGCGGCCGAGATTGCTTGGCTGATTGAACCTGCCATGCGGGTCACGCCTCAGGAAAGGCAGTTCGGCGTGCCGCTGGTCGCCCTGATGTCCATCCCGCTCCTGTTGATGCTGGCCAGCAGCCTTTTCATCTACAAGCTCTGGTGGCGCGGCTTTCTGACATGGCCGCGCAAGGGAAAACCGCGATTGACCTGGGGTGATGTGCATCGGCTAGCCGGCGTCCGGAGTCTCGGTTTCATGCTGCTTATCGGCGTGACTGCGTTCTGGTATCTAGTCGAGTCGCTGGGGGCGAAGGCGCCGCTTCCGCCCGCGATCGTGCAGCTCAAGGGCAATGCCAAGCACGCGCAGTTGGCGGCCGAAGACGTCGACAGGGCAATCTCCGCGGCACAGGCGGCGTGGCCCGATCTGAAGATCTCCAGCTTGCGGCTGACCCCCAACGGGAAGGCCCTGTTGTTGGAAGGGCGGGCGAATGGATTGCTGTTGCGTGAGCGCGCCAACGTCATCGGTGTCGAGCTCGTTTCAGGCGAGATCCTGGGGCGCAACGACGGGCAGGACATGAGTGTGCACCAGCGCATCGGCGAGCTCGCGGACCCGATTCATTTCGGCACGTTCGGCGGGTGGCCTGTGCGCGTGCTGTGGTGCATTTTTTGGGCTACTGTTGACCACGCTATCCCTGACGGGGGCGTATCTTTATGGCATCCGTGTTGCCGAGGCCATGCGGGGGGCACTCAAGCGGCGCGGTGCGCCAGCCGGCGCACCGCATTCCCGTGACCTGTCCGCCTGGGCCGTCGCGTGGTTATGTCAGGTCTTGGCCGCTGGCAGACGTTCGTCAACCGCGTCTAGCTCACAGGCGTTGTAGGGTAGGGCAGGCGCACTGGCAGGGGGGCTTCGAGATGTGATGGTCCCAATCATCACCCAAGTTCAATGAACTTCGACACCGGGCGTTTCAGCCCGAAAACTTCGGCAGGGCCAGCAGTTCGCCCATGCGCACCGGGCCGGTCACCGATGGGGTATCGGCCCAGCGGATTTTGTCAGGGCCGAACAGCACGATGGCGGTCGAGCCCAACTTGAAGCGGCCCATTTCCGCACCCTTGGCCAGATGGATCGGCGCACGCGCGGCGGCGTCATAGCGCACGGACTTCACGCGGCGCTTGAACGGGGTCACCAAGCCTGCCCAGACGGTTTCGATGGACGCAACGATCATCGCGCCCACCAGCACCACAGCCATGGGGCCATGTTCCGTGTCGAAGATGCAGACCACGCGTTCGTTGCGCGCGAACAGGCGCGGCACGTTGCGGGCGGTCAGCGGGTTCACCGAGAACAAGCGGCCCGGCACATGCACCATCTCGCGCAGCGTGCCGGCTACCGGCATGTGGACGCGGTGATAGTCTTTCGGCGACAGATAGATGGTGGCGAATTCGCCACCCTGGAAGGGGGCAGCGCGTTCGGCGTCGCCGCCCAGCAAGTCCACCAGGCCGTAGTTGTGGCCCTTGGCCTGGAAGATGCGGCCTTGTTCGATGGCGCCCATCTGGCTGATGGCGCCGTCAGCCGGACAGAGCACCGAACCGGGCTCGTCGTCCAGCGGGCGCGCGTCGTCTTTGAGCGCACGCGTGAAGAAGTCATTGAAGCACTCGTAGGCCAACGGGTCTTCTTGCAAGGCCTGGCTCATGTCCACGCCGTACTTGCGGACAAAACGCGAGATCATCCAATTCTTGACCGCGGGTTCCCGGCAGTCTGAGGCGTATCCGAAGAAGCGCGACACCAGGTGATGGGGCGCAAGATACTGGCTGGCGAGAAATAGTTGGTCTTTGATCGTCATCTACGAGCGCTGAAAAAACTCGTCCCGCGTACAGCGGGACGGGGTTGAAGGTTGCGTTGCAAGCCGTCTAGCGGAGACAGCTGCGTGCAATTCGCGGGATTGTAACGCGATCAGGCGGCTTTGGCGGCCAGCTTGGTCTTGTAGAGCCAGTCCTTGTAGTCGTCAAGGTCGCCATCGAACGGTTTGACGACGCCGTCGGCCACGATGATGAACTCATCGGTGGTGGCGCGCAGCAGATGGCGATCGTGCGAGACCAGCATCAACGTGCCTTCGAACTGCGCCAGCGCGGTGGTCAAGGCTTCGCGCGTTTCCAGGTCCAAGTGGTTGGTGGGCTCGTCCAGCAGCAGCAGGTTGGGACGCTGCCACACGATCAGCGCAAGCGCCAGGCGCGCCTTTTCGCCGCCGGAGAACGGCGCGATGGAGCTGGTGGCCATGTTGCCGTTGAAGTTGAAGCTGCCCAGAAAGTTGCGCAGCTCTTGTTCGCGCACGGTGGGCGCGATCTTCATCATGTGCCACAACGGCGATTCGTCGTGGCGCAGCATTTCAACCTGATGCTGGGCGAAGTAGCCAATCGACAGGCCCTTGTTGAATTGCGTGTCGCCCGCCAACGATTCCAGATCGCCCGCGATGGTCTTGATAAACGTGGACTTGCCCGCGCCGTTGATGCCTAGCAGCCCGATGCGCTGGCCCGCTTGCAACGAGAAGTTGATGCCCGACACGATGATCTTGTCGGACACGGCTTGCGTGTCTTCGTCTTCCACGCGGTAACCCGCGCTGACCTTGTCCATGGTCAGCAGCGGGTTGGGCGCGCGCAGCGGTTCGCGGAATTCGAACGAGAATTCGGCGGCGGCGCGCAACGGGGCCACTTCTTCCATGCGGGCCAGGGCCTTGATGCGGCTCTGCGCCTGACGCGCCTTGCTGGCCTGGGCCTTGAAGCGGTCAATGAACGATTGCAGGTGCGAACGTTGGCGCATCTGCTTTTCCATCATGCCGGCCGCCAATTCCAGCTGGGCGGCGCGTTGGCGTTCGAACGACGAGTAGTTACCCGAGTAGCGCTTGAGCTTGCGCTCGTCGATGTGGACGATGACGTTGACCACGCCGTCCAGGAAATCGCGATCGTGAGAGATCACGATGAGCGTGCCCGGGTAACGCTTGAGCCAGTCTTCCAGCCAGATGATGGCGTCCAGGTCCAAGTGGTTGGTGGGCTCGTCCAACAGCAGCAGGTCGGACGGGCACATCAGCGCTTGCGCCAGGTTCAGGCGCATGCGCCAGCCGCCGGAAAAGCTTGTCAGCGGCAGATGCATCTGTGCTTGCGTGAAGCCCAGGCCGGTCAGCAGCTGTTCGGCGCGCGAGTGCACCGTGTAGGCGTCGGCGTCGGCCAGCGCGGCGTAGATGTCGCCCATGCGCAGGCCGTTCTCGGCGCTTTCGGGTTCGGCTTCCAGCGCGGCGAGTTCCGCTTCCAGCTTGCGCAACGTGACGTCGCCGTCGATGGCGTATTCGATGGCGGGGCGGTCAAGCGCGGGGGTTTCCTGCGCGACGTAAGCCATGCGCCAGCTGGACGGATAGTCGAGATCGCCTTGGTCGGCGTGCAGCGTGCCGCGCAAAAGGCCGAACAGGCTGGACTTGCCAGCGCCGTTGGCGCCGATCAGGCCGATCTTGTCGCCGGGGTTCAAGAGCAGGTCGACCTTGTCGAGCAAGGGCTTGACGCCGCGCATGAGTGAAACTTGTTGGAAGCGGATCATGAATCTTGGGGCAGGGGGTGGCGCGGCAACCGCGCGGCAAGGCTCCCGCCACAATGGCGCGGCGCAAAAAAGGGAACCGGAGAGGGTTCGCGCCATGCCGGGAACTTGCTTGGGGCTATCGGGCGCGAAAGGCGAAGGGACGGGACGCCGGATAAGCGCGTCGTCGGATCGTGGGCAGTATTGTACCGGGCCGCGCGCATCGGCGCATCGGGCGGTGGAAAACGGGGCGGAATTGCCCCAGGAAGGCGGGCCGATGCCGCGCGTGGGAGCGGCTATGCCGCAGGCAAGGCAAACGATGCCGCGGGCGAGGCAATCGATGCCGCAGGCAAGGCAAGCTATGCCGCGGCGATGGCGGCGGCCAGCGCCAGCACCCGTTCGGCTTCTTGCGCGTGCAGGTTTTCCACCAAGGCGCCATCGACCACGGCAACGCCCAAGCCGGCGGCTTGCGCGGCGCGCCAGGCGTCCAGCCGTTTGCGCGCTGTGGCCAATTCATCTTCCGTGGGCGCGAATGCCGCATTGGCTGGGGCGATTTGCTTGGGATGGATCAGCGTCTTGCCGTCAAAGCCCTGATCGCGCCCTTGGCGGCACGCGGCTTCCAGGCCCGCGTCGTCCTGCAAGTCCAGATGCACGCCATCCAGCACGGCCAATCCGTGCGCGCGCGCGGCCATCACGGCCAACGAACGCGCCAGCAACGTTTCTTCGCGGCCAGGCGTGTGGCGCGCGTGCAGGTCTTTCACCAGGTCTGACGTGCCGACGACAATGGCGGCCAAGCGGGCGTGGCCGCCTGCAATCGTGTCCAAACGCAGAAAGCCCAACGGCGTTTCAGCCATGGCCCAGAGCGGCAAATCCGGCGGCGCGCCGGCTGCGTCCAGCGCATCAGCCAAAGCCGTTAGCTGCGCGGCGGATTGCACCTTGGGCAGCAACACCGCATGCGCGCCGGCCTGAGCGATGGCCTTGATGTCGTCGTGGCCCCAGGGCGTGTCCAGTGCGTTGATGCGCACGATGCATTCACGGCGTCCATATCCGCCTTCCCGCAAGGCGGCGGCCACTTGTTCGCGGGCCTGCGTCTTGGCGTCGGGCGCAACGGCGTCTTCCAGGTCAAGAATCAGCGCGTCGGCATCCAGGCTGCGGGCCTTGTCCAGCGCACGTGCATTGGCGCCGGGCATGTAAAGCACCGAGCGGCGGGGGCGGATGGGAAGCGTCATGGGATGCGGATCAGGGTTTGAGGTTGCCAACAATCTGCACCGGCGTCGTGCAGACATAGCCCACGCCATACACCGTGCGGATGCCGATGTCGCCGCCCGCCAGCGCGCGCAGCTTGCGGCGCAGCCGGTGCATGTGCGCGTCCAGGCGGTGCGTGTCGTAGGCGTCGGCGCTGGCGCCCAGTGCTTCAACGAGACGCCCGCGCGTCAAGGGCAGCGGCGCGGCCTGGATCAGGGCGCCGATCAGCCGGCTTTCGGTATCGGTGATGTCCACGCACACTTGGCCGGGCGATGTCAGCATGCGCCGCGCGGGGTCAAAGCGCCAGGTGTCAGACTGAGCGTCGTCAGCCGCAGGCACGACGCGCAAACGGCGCGACAAGGACACCAGCGTTGCGCCCAATTCATTCAGGTTGACGGGCTTGGTCAGGTAGTGGTCGGCGCCCAGGCTCAGGCCCGACACCTTGTCTTCGCTGAGCAAGCGGCCGGTGAGCATGATGATGCCCATCGCCGGATACGTGGTGCGTAGATGCGACACGCGCGTCAGCGCATCGCCGTCGGGCAGCATGGCGTCCAGCACCAGGATGCCGGGCGTGACGCTCAACAGCAACTGATCCAGTTCCGCCAGCGAACCCGCGGTGAGGATGACTTTGTCCAGACCCAGGTCGTGGATGTATTCGGCGATGGTGTCGCGCCAGTCTCCGTGGTCGTCAACGACGATGATCGTCACGGTGTCGCCGCTTGCGTGTGCACGCAAAGCGCTCCATGGGCAAACACGCTTTTCGCTCCTGACATGCTGGGTTTCTTGGTGTGGGGACGGTTCGCTTGCGCGGGGGGCAACGCCGAATGGGTGATACGGGGATGATACGTTTCGTATCGTTGATGTTTGCGGAGAATATCATCATCGACGATGCGGCGGCGCGGCAAGCCAGACGGATGTGATCCAAGCCCTGCGCAAACAGCGCCTGATCAAAAAATGCGCAGCCCGTTGCGCATCGCCCGAACGGCCATCCACCGTGCTTGCGGGCGAGTTTTATCCACAGAAATTGTGGATAAAACTCACTCCACTGGCGCCATCCGATTTATGTAGGCAGGTATTCCACTGGCACCCCTTGTGGCACCTTGCGCATGCGGTCGCGTTCGATGCGCGCCGAGGCGAAGCGGGTCTTGCGTGCCGCCGCGTTCTGCAGCAGGACGGACAGCACGGCGCCCTTGTCCTGAATCCACTGCGTTTTGCCCCGCAGCAATTTCATCGCGTTCTCAGCCGTGCCCAGACGATACGACATGGCGTTGATCTGCACGGACGTCTTGCCGTTGAACGCATCTGGCTCGTGTTCGGTGATGGCGGCATCATCCAGATTGCTGCTTTCATGGTCGACGCGATAGATGAACTTCAGGCCGCTATGCGGGTCTTGCGCCACGACAAGTTTGTCGGAACCCGATATGTCCGACAGCATGCCGATGACAAGGGATTCGACCAGCTGGTTGCCCCGCTGTTCTTCCGTGTAAATAAAAATGCTGTGCCGGGACTTGGCGCCGGCGGCCGGGAGGAGGGGAGAACTATCCATACCTGACTTGAAAAAGGCGGGGCGGACAATGGCGTCCGATGATCCACCGGTGCTGCGGTACTGCATCGACGGCGCCGCTTGCAGAAATGCGGAACCGCCTGTGAAAAGAACAATGCGCGCGGGTTACGCCGAGCGATGCATCCGCGCCATCAGGCGCGCTTTGACGGACGGCCAGTCGTCATCCAGGATGGCGAAATAGACCATGTCGCGGGCGCGCCCCGATTGCGCGATCAGATGCTTGCGAAACACGCCTTCTTCGATGCCGCCGATGCGCAGGATGGCCTGCCGCGACTGCGTGTTGCTCAATTCCGTTTTGAAGACCACGCGCATGATACCAATTGTTTCAAAGGCGTGCTGCAATAACAGGAATTTTGCGTCCGAGTTGGCGCCCGAACGGTGGCTGGCGGGCGTCAGCCAGGTCGCGCCGATCTCCAGCCGCTTGTGCGCCAGCGCAATATCCATATAGCGCGTGGCGCCTATGATCTGGCCGGTGCTTTGCTGGACGATGACAAAGGGCAGACAGGCCCCGTCGCGCCAGCCGGCCAGCGCCCGTTCCACATAACGCCGCATATCGTCGGACGTGGCGACGGGCTCGGGCTGCAAGCGCCACAGCTCAGGATGCAGGCCCACCGCCGCCAGCGCATCGGCATGATGCAGGGCCATGGGTTCCAGGCGCACGATGTCGCCGTGAAGCGTGACGGGCTGCAAAGGGGGAAGGGGCATGGTGCGGTCCTGATGCGGGTCCGGGGGCGGTCGTGGCGCTAGGGAATAGCGCTAGGGAATGGCGCTAAGGCATAGACAATGAAGCATGCAAAGCCATGGCGAATTCTACGCGCGCAATGTCTTGCCGAACACGTGGGGCTGGCGCAGAATTCGGCGCATGAAAACAGACGTTGTGGTTCTAGGCGCGGGCATCGTGGGCGTGAGTACGGCGCTGCATTTGCAGGCGCGCGGCCGTTCCGTGGTGCTGCTGGACCGGCGCGGCCCCGGTGAAGAAACCAGCTACGGCAATGCGGGCCTGATCGAACGGGCCAGCGTCATTCCGTACGCCTTTCCGCGTGACTGGCGCAGCCTGTGGCGCTATGCGCGCAACAACACGCCGGACGTGAGCTATCACCCCCGCTTTCTGCCCCGCATTGCGCCGTGGCTGCTGCGCTACTGGTGGCATTCATCTCCCACCCGGCTGGCGCGTGCGGCGGACGCCATGCTGCCGCTGATCGAACGCAGCGTGGCCGAGCATGACGCGCTTAAAGACGACGCCAACATCACCCACCTGTTTCGCCGCAATGGCTGGATCGATGGCGCCCGCACCGACGCCGGCATGACGCGCGCCATTGCCGAAGCCGAAGCCCTGTCGCCCTACGGCCTGAACTATCGCGTGCTGGATCGCCAGGCGTTGACGGCGCTTGAGCCGTCGCTGTCATCGCGCATGGTGGGCGCGGTGCATTGGTTGGACCCGGTGAATGTGTCTGATCCAGGCGCGGTAACGCGGGGCTATGCCGCCCTGTTCCAGAAGCGCGGCGGCCAATTGGTGCGGGGCGACGCCCGCAGTTTGAAGGCGGCGGGCAAGGGCTGGCAGGTGCAAAGCGTACAGGGGATGGTCGACGCCCGCGATGTGGTCGTGGCGCTAGGGCCGTGGTCGGCCGACCTGTTGCGCCCGCTGGGCTACCGCATTCCGATGGCGGTCAAGCGCGGTTATCACCAGCACTACGCGCTGGAAGACGGCGCGACCTTGTCGCACCCCGTGGCGGATATCGATAGCGGTTTCGTGGTGACGCCGATGACGTTGGGCGTGCGGTTGACGACGGGCGCCGAGTTCGCGTCCCGCGATGCGCCGCCGTCGCCGATCCAGATCCAACGCACGCGCGCGTTGGCAGGCCAGTTGCTGCCGCTGGGGGCGGCCGTGGAAAAAGAACCGTGGATGGGGTGCCGGCCATGCATGCCCGACATGCGCCCCGTCATCGGGCCTGCGCCCAAGCATCCGGGCTTGTGGATGGCGTTCGGCCACGCGCACCATGGCTTCACGCTGGGGCCGGTGACCGGCAAGCTGATGGCCAGCTTGATCACGGGGCAGGCGCCGGATATGGACCCGGCGCCTTACGCGCTACGCCGCTAGTAGCACCGCCAAGGCGGGAGGCACCGGAGCGGTACCTCGCGGCGGCAACCCGCGGCGGTACCCCGAGGCGGTACCCCGCAGCTGCAACCCCAGGCGGAAACCCGGGGCCGCAATGCCATTAACGCGACGCCGCCGCCTTTTCGCGGCGCTGACGCACGGCCAGCGCCAGCGTGTCCAGCACGGGCTCGGTCTGGGACCAGCCCAGGCAAGCGTCGGTGATCGACACGCCACGGCGCAGCGGCTGGCCCGGCTTCAAGTCCTGGCGGCCTTCTTCAAGATGGCTTTCGATCATGACGCCGGTGATGCGGGCGTCGCCCTGGGCGAGCTGCGCGGCGATATCGTTGGCCACATCAATTTGGCGCAAGTGGGACTTGTTGGAGTTGGCGTGCGAGCAGTCGATCATGACCTGTTCACGCTGGCCGGCTGCCCGCAGCGCGGCGCAACAGGCGTCCACGCTGGCGGCGTCGTAGTTCGGGCCTTGCTTGCCGCCGCGCAGGATCACGTGCGTGTCCTGGTTGCCGCGCGTTTCGAAAATGGCGGCCATGCCCATCTTGGTCATGCCCATGAACGCATGCTTGGCGCTGGCGGCGACCATGGCGTCGGCTGCAATCTGCACGCCGCCGTCGGTGCCGTTCTTGAAGCCCAGCGGGCAGCTCAAGCCTGAGCTCAGTTGGCGGTGGCTGGGGCTTTCGGTGGTGCGCGCGCCGATGGCGCCCCAGSYGAYCAGGTCAGCGATGTACTGTGGGCTGAGCAAGTCCAGGAATTCGGTGGCAATCGGCAGGCCCAGGCCGCTGATGTCCAGCAGCAGTTCACGGGCGCGGCGCAGGCCTTCGTTGATGCGGAAGCTGCCATCCAGGCGCGGGTCATTGATGTAGCCCTTCCAGCCCACGGTGGTGCGCGGCTTTTCGAAATACACGCGCATGACGATCAGCAGGTCTTTCTTGTGCTGGTCCACGGCGGCGCGCAATTGGCGGGCGTAATCCATGGCTTGGCCATGGTCATGAATGGAGCAGGGGCCCACGACGATCAGCAGGCGGTCGTCACGGCCATGCAGCACGTCGGCGATTTCGGCGCGGCTTTGCTCGACGAGCGTCTGGATGGCGGGGGAAACGGGCAGCTCGTCCTGCAGCAACGCGGGCGAAATCAGCGGACGCACGGCGCTGATGCGGGTGTCGTCGGTGCGCGTGTTGTCCTGGGTCGAGTCGGCCGTGCCGACCTCGCGGTCGTGCTGGGGGTCGTCAATGCGGGTCAAGGGATGCTCCGTGCCGTAGATGCGAAAAGACGTCCATTATCGCACTGGCGGACGACGCGCGCGCCGGAAGGCGGCGTCCGTCCGGAGGAAGCCGGTGCGCTGCCTTCGGACAACGGGCCGCGCCGATGGCGGGAAGTTGCTCCCAAACCTACGCCTATCGGCCCGGAAATTGCATTAACCCTTTTCCAATCACGACAGAGTCGACGCGGATGCCGTAGGATTGAGTCCGGAAAGTTCAAGCGGCTGCCTGCAGAGGCCCCGCCCTATAAGCTAGGACGGAACGTAATGCCTAAAACCGAAGCCGGAGGCACCCGACGGATTCTTCTGGTCGAAGATCACCCCGTCGAACGCGCATATCTGCAGAACATGCTGCTGGCGTTGGGCTATCGGCGCGTGGCGGGCGTGGGCAGCAGCACGGAAGCCGTCAGCGCGCTGGGGCGGCAATTCTATGATCTGGTGATCAGCGACATCGTCATGAGTGACGGCGATGGCACGCACCTGCCCAATGAATTGCGCCGGCTGGTGGACGTGGGCCGCGTGAAAAGTATGCCGCCCATCATCTGGATCAGCAGTTTGGCCGACGAATTGCTGGAGTCCCACGTCAGGCTGGCGTTGCAGGCCGGTTGCCCATCGGCGCAGGCGCTGTCCAAACCGGTTTCGCGCACGGCCATGCAGCAGGCCATCAAGGTTGCGCTGGCCGCGGAAGACGTGGCCTTGCCGCGCCAGCAGTCGGTCCGGCGCGAAGTGATCGAAGCGGAATTGGGGCGGGCGCTGATCACCGGCGAGGGCATGAGCGTGGTGCTGCAACCCCAAATGAGCCTGTCAACGGGCGAGGTCTTGGCGGCCGAAGCGCTGTCGCGCTGGGACCATCCCACGCTCGGCCCCATTGCCGCAGCCGACTTCGTGCCGGCTGCGCATCGTCTGGGCATGGACCGGATGTTGTTCCTTCGGGTGACAGATCGCGTTATTGAAGTGTTGCAGCGCATGCACGACGAGGACATCGCCGTGCCAATCGCCATCAATGCGTCGTCCTCCACGCTGTGCTCGCGCGACATGGCGGCGCTGCTTGAAAAGCGGGTCGCGCAGGCCGGCCTTCCCGCCAGGCTGGTAAAGATCGAACTGACCGAAGACGAGCCCGTCAACGACTGGCTGGCGCTGTCGTCCGTGCTGAATCTGTTGCGCGTGCGGGGTTTCGAACTGGCCATGGATGACTTCGGCGCCGGCATCGCGTCGATGCGCCTGTTCTCGGCCATGCCGTTTACTGAACTGAAGATCGACCGGGATTTTATCGTGCACATGCACCGTGAAGCGGCGTCGCGCGCGGTGGTGGCGGCCGCCATCGAAATGGGCCGCGTACTAGGCCGGCGCGTGGTCGCCGAAGGCGTCGAACAAGAACGCGACCTGCAACTGCTGCGTGAGCTGGGTTGCGACGTGGCCCAGGGGTACGGGCTGTGCCTGCCGCTGGAGGCCGACGCCTTCATCGATTTCTGCCGCAGCCATTGAAAAGCAACAAGGCGGCCAGAATGCAACAAGGCGGCCAGAATTTGGCCGCCTTATTGCGTGCCGCCCCTGAAGGGCGGTACTCAGATGCCCGAAACGTCGATATCGCCCGGGTAGTCGATCGAGAACTTCAGGACGGTTTCGCGGGACTTGCCCGGCTCCATTTCCCATTCCCAGACGAGCTTGCCGTCTTCTTCGCGCTTGACGTCGCGGTCGGCGGGCGACAGCAGCTTGACCACGATCTTCTCGTTGCGGGAGACGGGCAGGCGATCCTTGAACGACACCTGTTCCTTGGTTGCCTTATTGTTCTTCACGGTGATCTTGTATTCGTAAGTCACGCGTTTTCCGCTACCCGAAAAGCCCGTGCTTTCCGTAAAGCGGTTGACCAGCTGGCGCTTGATCGAAATGCCGTCGTCCGCACCCAGCGCCAGCTCGACCTTTTCGCCCGGCATCACGGCTTTCATGGCGCTTGAGGCCACGAACGCGTCGTCCAGGAACGTGTTCAAGGGGCCGGGCAGGAAGGGAAAGTCGGTGTTGTTGCTGGCCTGAGCGGTCAGGAAAACCGCTTCACGCAGGCCCGGCGAGGCCTGGTACTGCAACGTCGCCGGCAGCTTGGCGCTGGCGATCGCGACGCGTTGCGAGGTGTTGTCCGAGGGCAGGGTCGCCGGGTTCCGGATCTGGAACGACGCGCTGGTGGCATCGTTCTGCAATTGGGATGTCGTGACCTCAATCGCCTCGGCCGCGGGTTCAGCCATGGCGGCATCCGCATAGGCCTGCGGCGCGGGGCGCATGCGCTTCTGCATCATTTCGCCCGCCACGGAGGGAGCGGGTGCGGCGACCGGACGGGGAGGTGGCGGCGGCGCGGGCGGGGGCGCCACGTCAATGATCCACGGTTGCAGCGCCGGTGCGCCGCCGCCCAGCGCGGGCCGCGCGGTGGACAGCGTGAGCTTCACGTTGTTCCAGTCTTCGCCGGTGTTCTGGCGGATCACACCAAAATAGCCCAGATCGACATTGCGGTCGGCGGGGCGCAGGCGGGCATCGTAGGCCGGCGTCCAGCGAGCGCCACCCACGGCGTACGACACGGCCAGATCCACCTTGCCCGCGCGCGCCAGGTTCACGCGCAGCGTGACCGTTTTCGTGCGGCGGCTCAATTGCCCCTGCACGACATTCAGCTGGCTCTGCAAGGCGTTCAGCTCACGTTCCATCACGGCTTTGCGCTCGGCCACCTGGCGCAAGCTGGCCAGCGTCTTGCTCAGGGTGTCGGCGCTAAGCGTCTGAATGGCTTTGAGTTCGTCTAGCGTCAGGCGCGCACCGTCTTTGGACGGCTCGGTGGCGCCGCGCTGCATCATCAGAACCAGTTCACGCTGGTTGTCCAGTACGGTGGCTTCATCGTCCAACTCGGCCAACTGGCCTTCCAGCTTGCGCACCTGTTCCTGCAGCGTCCGCACGCGCTCGTTCGGGGTGTCGGCTAGAAACGCGTCGCGCACCTTGACGTCAAGCAGCGCCGCCTGGCCGGTGCTCTTGGCCGAGACCTGCAAGGAATTCTCTTGCAGCGTGGCGGGCAGGTTCTCCAGCACCAGTTCATGTTCACCGGCAGCAAGGTCACTGGTGGCGGTGCGCGTCACCACGGCCCGGTCCTGGTAGACCGTCACCGCGCCAATGGAAGAGGCCAGCCCGGCCGCCGCGCCCAGGCCAGGAATCGTTGCGATGGCCAAGGCCAGGAGGGTACGTCGCACTAGGTCACCTTTAGGAAGGTTGATTCGTTAAGTGGGTCCGCGACATCCGTGCCGGTTGTCAGGGACGGATCGCCAATAGCGCGCCAATTTACTCCGCCGTGCGTTCAGCGGGTTTACAGGAAGTGACAAACGCGACAGGGCAATACCGCCCCAATTTTGCTTGCACTCAATTGCGCTCCGGATGCGCCAGCCGGCGGAGCATGTCGACGGCGTTGACGGCCGCGATCGAGCGGTCGTGCCGGCGGTACGCCATGTCCAGCAAGGCGTGGGGCGCGTCGCCCTTGATGGGCCGGTATTCGATGCCTTCCGCACCCATGTGCCGCATCGCGGCCGGCACCACCGAAATGCCCACGCCCGCGGCCACCAAACTAACAATCGACGCCATTTGCGGCGCCTCTTGTATGACGCGCGGCGCAAAGCCCGCCCGCTGGCAAGCGGATTGGATGGCGTCGTACAGCCCTGCACCAATGGGGCGCGGGTACAACACAAAATCCTCGTCCGCCAGCGCCGCGATCGGCACGCTGCGGCGCCGGCTCAAGGGGTGGTCCGGGGGCAGGGCGACGAGCATGGGTTCGTCCAGGACGCGTTCGGATTCAAACTCCGGGTCCAGCAAATAGGGGGGCCGCACAAACGCGACATCCACTTCGCCCAGCCGCAGGCCGCGCAGCAGTGAAATGGTGTTGCTTTCGGTGAGGGTGACGCGGACATCGGGATAGCGGTCGCGATAGGCGCGAATGGCGCGCGGCAGGTAAGGGTGGAACACGGCCGACGCGGTAAAGCCGACGGTGATGGCGCCGCGCTCGCCACGCCCCAGGCGGCGGGCGGTGTCGATGGCCCGATCCGCGCTGGCCAGAATGGCGCGTGCGTCTTCCAGAAACTGCGCGCCGGCTTCCGTCAACGCGATGCCGCGCGGCAACCGCAGAAACAGAGGCGTGCCGATCTCGCGTTCCAGCTGCTGAATCTGCTGGCTAAGCGGCGGTTGCCCGATCCCCAGACGCGCCGCCGCCCGCGTGAAATGCAGCTCTTCGGCAACGGCCGTGAAATAGCGCAAGTGGCGGAGTTCCATCGTTTTAAAATATAGGCCGGGTGGGTTTCATATATTGGACATATGCAGGGGAAAAGTCTACTTTTACTGCACGGGCTACATGCCCGTTGTCATTCGAGAACCCTGATGTCTACCCCCTCTGCCAGTTCCCCCACCGCAGCATCGCCCGAATACTTGGCGCGCGGCACGCCTGGGCTGCGCCGCGCCCAGTGGGCCTTGTTCGCCGCCGGCTTTTCCACCTTCTCCTTGTTGTATTGCGTGCAGCCGCTGATGCCGATGTTCACCGGCGCGTTCGGCGTATCGCCCGCGCAAAGCAGCCTGGCTCTGTCGCTATGCACGGGCCTCTTGGCCATTGCGATCTTCTTTGTGGGCCTGTTTTCGCAAGCCTTGCCGCGCAAACGCATCATGGCGCTGTCACTCTTCGCGTCGGCCGTGCTTGGCACCATCGCCGCCGTGGCGCCCGACTGGCACAGCCTGCTGGCGCTGCGCGCCTTGCAGGGCGTAGCGATGGGCGGCGTACCCGCCGTCGCCATGGCCTACCTGGCTGAAGAAGTCGAGCCGGACACGCTGGGCTTCGTCATGGGCCTGTACATCAGCGGAAGCGCGTTCGGCGGCTTGTCTGGCCGCGTGATCACGGGCTTGGTGTCTGACCACTTTGGCTGGCGCGCGGCAATGGGCACGTTGGGCGTGCTGGGTATCGTGGCGGCGGTGCTGTTCGTGTGGCTGCTGCCCGCGTCGCGCCGCTTCACGCCGCAACGCGGCCGGGGTTGGGCGGGCGTGTTGGGCGACATGCGCGCCGGTGTCGGCACCCACATGAAGAATGGTCCGCTGTGCGCCTTGTTCGCGATGGGCGGCCTGCTCATGGGCGCCTTCGTCACGGTCTACAACTACG
This sequence comes from Achromobacter sp. 01N37, assembly GCF_056399725.1. Lineage (NCBI taxonomy): Bacteria > Pseudomonadati > Pseudomonadota > Betaproteobacteria > Burkholderiales > Alcaligenaceae > Achromobacter > Achromobacter sp. 01N37. The sequence goes on along the minus strand of NZ_JBFTRX010000008.1, from coordinate 8,596 downwards.
TGGGCTTTCGCCTGCTGTTGCCGCCGTTCTCGCTCAGCCAAACGTTCATCGGCTTCATCTTTGTGGTGTACCTGGTGGGCATCTTCGCCTCGACGTTCTTCGGCCGGCTCGCTGACCGCCACGGCCGCGGCCCCATGCTGTCCGCCGCCACCGGCCTGGCGCTGGCGGGCTTGCTGCTGACCTTGTCCGATTCCCTTGGAGTGCTGATCGCCGGCATCGTGCTGTTCACCTTCGGCTTCTTCGCGGCGCACGCCGTAGCCAGCGGCTGGGTCGGCCAGATGGCGCGCGGCTACAAGGCACTGGGCGCATCGCTGTACCTGCTGGTGTACTACGTGGGTTCCAGCGTACTGGGCGCCTGGGGCGGCCACTTCTGGGCCGCAAGCCAATGGCCGGGCGTCGCCGCGATGGCGGGCGGGCTGCTGACGCTGGCGCTGGTCATCAGCGCGGGGCTCGTGTGGCGCACGGGCGGGGTTCGCGGTGCCGATTCCAATCATCCCGCGGTACTGCGCGGCTGAACCTGCCGGCCGCGATGGTCGACAAAGATCACGCCCTTGTCCATGCCGACGTAGCGGTAGAAATAGCGGGTGCTGGATTTGACGGGTCGGGTGTCGTAGGCGGACAGGTCAGCGCCGGGCGCGCATAGGCGTTCGACTTCTTCGGGCCAGCGGAAGGAGTTGGCTTTGTGCTTGATCCAGCGGTCTAGGAGGGGTTTGAGGCTGAAGAGGTTGAAGAAGATATCCCAGATAAGGAAGATGTCGCTGAGCTTGCCTGTTCGAACGACTGGATTGTCTCCGGTGGGTTTATCGACCAATCCTTCTTTGACCCATTCGGGTTTGGGTTGAATGGCGTCCAGCCCGTGTTCCATGTAGCGGCGGATGAATTCCAGACGGGTAAGGTTGCCGTCCAGGGAGTGGTCGTGCGCGTCGAACTCTCCTCCGACAATAAACGGCACTTTCCTTGTCCTTACGCGCTCGGGGTCCAAATCAGGTTGGCTCATGATTTCGGCATACGGAACAGGAAAGTACAGACGCAAGCGATAGTCATGACCGATCTCGGTGTATGGCCTGACATCGCGCCAAGGGACATGAACGACGTAATCGCCGTAGGTCACGTGCACCAGCTGGGCTTGCCGATTGAACCGAATTCGGCTTTGAGCCATTCCCGTTCCCATCCAAAGAAAGAACCAGGCCATGAGAAAAAATGGGATGCAAATCAATGCGCCCCTGATGTGGAACTCCCCAAACAAGGGCGCCAGGACGAAGACGATTAGCAGTGACATGGGAACACCCAGTGTGGACAATTGCATCAGGAACGTGATCTGGCCTTCCACTCGGGGTTCTATATAGCGATCGTTGAATTGCGCCGGGTCCGATACCTCATCAAAAAAGCAGACTGTGTCTGGTTCCATGGCGTAGGAGATATCCGGCAACGCGGCGTGATCGATACGCTCGTCAAGTGCAGCGCATTGGCGGATGAATTCCACCTTGGCGTCGGGGACGGTAGCAGGGTCGATGATGCGGAGTGGCTTGGTGGCCATGCTGCTCAAGCCCCGCTGCTGCGCGGCTGCACCTGCCGGCCACGATAGTCGACAAAGATCACGCCCTTGTCCATGCCGACGTACCGGTAGAAATAGCGGGTGCTGGATTTAACGGGACGGGTGTCGTAGGCGGACAAGTCTGCGCCGGGCGCGCACAGGCGGTCGACTTCTTCGGGCCAGCGGAAGGAATTGGCTTTGTGCTTGATCCAGCGGTCTAGCAGGGGTTTGAGGCTGATGAGGTTGAAGCAGAAAAGGAACACGATCACGATGTTGTTAAGCCCCCCCAAGTTCATCAACTCGACATCGCCCGTCGGCTTGYGGGTCAATCCTTCGTTGACCCATTCGGGTTTGGGTTGAATGGCCTCCAGCCCGTGTTCCATATAGCGGCGGATGAATTCCAGACGGGTAAGGTTGCCGTCCAGGGATAAGTGGTCGTGCGCGTCGAAATCTCCGCCGACAATAAATGGCAGTTTCCTTTTTCTTACACGTTCTGGGTCTAAATCGGGCTGGCTCATGAGTTCTACGTAGGGCACAGGGAAGCACAGCCGCAATCTATAGTCGTGACCGAACTCCGTGTAGGGTCTCACGTCGCGCCAGGGGACATGCACGACGGCCTTGCCGTAAGTCACATGCACCAGTTGTGCTTGGCGATTGAACCGAACGCGGGTTTGCGCCATGGCTGTTCCCATATAAAGAAAGAACCAGGCAATGAGAAAAAATGGGACGCAAAAGAGCACTCCACTTAGGTGGAACTCACCAAACAATGGAGCCATCACGAACACTATCAATATAGACATCGGGGCGCCTAGCGTAGACACCTGCATCAAGAATGTGATCTCGCCTTCCACTCTTGGTTCTAAGTAGCGATCGTTGAATTGCTCAGTGTTCGATACATCGTCAAAAAAGCAGACTCTGTCTGGCTCCATGGCGTAGGTGATATCCGGCAACGCGGCATGATCGCTACGTGCGTCCAGCGCTGCGCATTGGCGGATGAACTCGACCTTGGCGTCGGGGACGGTAGCAGGGTCAATGACGCGGGGTGTCTTGATGGCCATGCTGCTTAGGCCCCGCTGCTGCGCGGCTGCACCTGCTGGCCTCGATGGTCGACAAAGATTACGCCCTTGTCCATGCCGACGTAGCGGTAGAAGTAGCGGGTGCTGGATTTGACGGGGCGGGTGTCGTAGGCGGACAGGTCAGCGCCGGGCGCGCATAGGCGCTCGACTTCTTCGGGCCAGCGGAATGAGTTGGCTTTGTGCTTGATCCAGCGGTCTAGGAGGGGTTTGAGGCTGATGAGGTTGAAGAAGATATCCCAGATAAGGAAGATATCGCTGAGCTTGCCTGTTCTGACCAGAGGGCTGTCGCCAGTTGGCACCCGCAACATTCCTTCCTTTATCCACTCTGGATCAGGTTGAATCGCAGCAAGTCCGTCTTCCATGTAGCGTCGGATGAATTCCAGGCGCTGGAGGTTTTTGTCGAAGAATAGGTGGTCATGTACATCAAAATCACCGCCGACGATAAAGGGGTACTTTCTTTTCCGGACCCGGCCAGCGTCAACCGATGGTAGGCGCATGATTTCAAGATATGGCACAGGGAAGTACAACCGTAGACGGTAATCGTGTCCGAATTCGGTGTACGGGCGCACGTCACGCCACGGCAAATGTAAGGCGGTTTCTCCGTAGATCACGTGCACCAATTGAGCTTGGCGATTGAAACGGACGCGCGTCTGTGCCATTCCAGTCCCCATCCATAGAAAAAGAGCAGAAAACAGAACAAAGGGAATGCATATCAAGGCTCCCTTGATATGAAATTCTCCGAAGATGGGCGCTAATACAAAGACCGTAAGCAGAGAAAATGGAACGCCTAAGGTGGATAGTTGCATCAGAAACGTGATTTCACCTTCGACTCGGGGTTCGATGTAGCAATCGTTGAATTGCACTGGATTGGAGACGTCGTCGCGTAATAGCACTTGTTCCGGGTCCATCGCATAGGTGATATCGGGCAACGCGCCGTGATCGGTGCGCTCATCTAACGCAGCGCATTGGCGGATGAACTCAGTCTTGGCGTCGGGAACCGTCGCAGAATCAATGTCGCGAAGTTTCTTCACCATACCTGGCTTTCTTGCATCACGAAGTCGGCGTCGGTGAAGCCGTTGGGTTGGTACTCCACGTTGGTTTTCCCGACCAGCGTATTCGTTGTGATGTTGATGATGCCCACCCCATTCTCAACGGAGACCAGTTTTGGATCTTCGTAGCGCTTGGTCGGGCCGATGAAGTCTCCCGCATTCGCGGCCTGCTGTTGAGTGATCATGTAGTGGCTGATCTGCGGTTGCCATCCCGGAAGACGGACCGTGATGGTTCGAGCATCTTCGGGAAGGCCGACTCCGTTAGAGGCCCAATTGAGTACTGTAAGGCTGCGAGCGATTCCGAAGACGGCGACGTCCGTTTCGATGGTCGGTTCTTGAAACAGGCGATGAAACTCGTGGAGTTCTTCTTCGTCGCTGGCGAATGGGGTTTGTTTACCGTGGATGCCCCAGAGGCTGCGGGCGATCCATGTTGTGACCTTTGCTTCGTCAGCAACGGTTTGGTGCAGATTTCGAATGATTAGGTAGAGGGCTTCGGCTGCGAGAAGTATCCAACCGATGGTGCCGGCACTCATTCGGGCCACAGCTTCTCCCGCCCGCAAAGCGGCCCAGCCAGATTCGGCCCACTTGACGAGAAATGGTGCATTTCTTTTTCCGGCCAAATGCAACAAACCAACGGTGCCGGCCGCCATTTGCACCGAGCCGCTAGCAAAGCTAATGCCCGAAGTTGTTTGGCCATCTTTCGTCGCAGACTCCCACCAATCCTTGGTGCCAATGGCGATAGCCGCTAACGCCGCCGCTCCAATGGCCCGAAGCTCCCACTTCCTGGCTACTTGGTCAAACGCCTCCGCCAGTTTCAACTCCCCCCGCAACTTCGCCAGATCCCGCTGTTTCTCAAAGTGCATCCGCGTCATCGCTGCCCCGGCTGCGCTGACCCCCAGCACCCGCCCGGTTGCATTCAGCGCGTTCCCCAGCGAGAGTCCGTCCTCTTTCCCCAGCGCCCGAAACGCTTCGCCCGCGCTGTACACCGTGGCAAACACCGCGACGCCACCTAGCGACAGCTGGACGTTGTGCCAGAAGCGAATACGCTGCGGCAGCGTTCTGACTTGGGCGAGTTTTTCTTGTACGTTCTGCGTGTCGTAAAGGGTGACAAGCGTATGGGCCGCTCGGTCCACGGTTTTCGGGCGGAAGCCGTTGACGCCTTTCATGCCCATTTGGTCGCGCACCCAGTTGCCGACGTCGGACAGGGGGACGTCGTGAGCGCGGGCAATTGCGCCGTCCAGCACCTCCATGATGGGGCGGTACACACTGGTCCAGAACGCGTCGGGGGATCTGAGGTGGCCCTGAGCGACCAGCGCGCCCAGCATGACGCTCAACTGATGGGATGCGCCGTCGGCGGGCAGAGCTTCCAGGACTTTTTGCAGGGCGGCCAGCGCGGTGCTGGAGGCTTGTCGGATGGGGCCCGCGCTGAGTTCGGCGTAGCTGATAACTTGCGGTGTACCGAAGACGGCCTGTCCCAGCAAGCCGGTGGGGCCGGCGGGGCCAACCTGTTCAAGCAGGTAATCGTTGCCGGCCTTGCAGTGGATGAGCGCGGGAAGGGTGTGGCCGACCAGGCAACGCAGATCTAGATGGYCGATCGTGTCCGGCGCGTGGGTAGCGATGATCCTGTCGAACTGCTCGCGTTGGTCGTTGAACACTGTCCACAGGTCGGTAGCGGCGCGGGTGACGGCGTCGATGTGGTGCTTGAGTTTTTCTGGATGCGCGTCTTCAAACCGCTTGCGCTCCGTGTTGCGGGCATAGGCAAGACGCTTGCGTTCGGCGGCCAAGCCGGCCTGGTAGGACCTCTCGCGCGCAGCCCTGCCGCTGCCTCCGTTGTCATTAACAGGTATCGCGCTGCGAATGACGTCGTTCTTCTCCGCGTAAAGCTCGGCCTCGCGTCGTTTCAGGCTACCAAGTTCGTCGATCATTTTCGATACGCGGAGCTTGCGCGCGGCGTCGGCGCTATAGGTTTGAAGCTGATCCAGACGGCTGCCCACCAGCACGTTGAGCTCGCTGAGCAGGCCCGCCAGGTCATGAACGGCCACGGCTTTGGGAACCAGGTCACTGCGGGGCCGGGCGGCGGCGCTCATGGCGTTCAGGATGGATTGAAAGCCGTCGGTGTCCGGCTGGCTTTCGCTCCACGGATACGGTTTGGGTTCGTTTTGTGGAGCTGGCGCCAATTCCGGCACTTGGGTCAGCAACGACGCTGGGAAGACGTTGGCTTGCGCTACTTGCTCCAAATTCACCGGAGTGGATAGCAGGCTGCGCCATCCTGCGGTGTCGTTCTCGATGCGCCACAGCGCCGCGTGGCTGAGGATCGTGTCGGTGATCCGCACATGCACGGTGTCATCTTCCACGTCGGGCGGCACCAGCAGAAAGCGCGCCGCGCCGGCTTCGTCGGGGGCTTGTGCGCGCCCGGGCACGTCGGCGGCGTAGTCGGCCTCGGTCCACCAGATGGGCGCGAAGCGGATGTTGTCGGTGACCTGGTAATGACGCGTCCACATGCGCCCGTGCTGCCTAAAGAAAAGATACACATAGCTGCGCGGACGCAGCACGCGCAATCCATATGTCTTGCCATCGACAAGTTTGGGGTAAAGCGCGGCGGTCAGTGTGGGAAAGATCTCGGCGTTAACGGGCTTGTCCGTGATGCCATACCGCAAGGGGTACAGCGGGGTGCCCCGTTCGCAGGGCGGCGGGGAAATGGCTTTGCCTAATTGCTTGGCGCTGGGGTGGGGCGGTTGCAGCGCCTTGGGGCAGGCCGGAAACGTGTGGGTCATGTCGCAAGTCCTGATGCCGAGACGGCGTGAATCTGATTCAGGCGCTGTTCCGTGTGATGCAAGCGTTGCAGGCCCGGAATCGTTTGCTGCGCCAAGATCGTGCGCAACTCGGTGTCCTTCTCGAAAGGCTGTTGGGGAAAGCGCAGCCGCAGCCCGATGTAGTGGCGCACGTCGCGTTCGATGACCAGCCCGATCTGGCCTGCCTCGGTCGCGAAGATGGAGAATTGACGCAGCAACTTGGCGTGCGCCGCGGGATCGGTCGTCGCGAAGTCTGGGGGAAGGGTGCGCCGGACGGTTTCGCGCATGAACCATTCAAAGCTCGCCTGGTTGATCGCGTCTTCGTCGGCGTCGTGCAGGGTGTAGATATCCTCATAGCCGGACATCGACGCGGCAGCATCAGAATCCGGGAGGTCAATGCGCAGCCATTGCGCGCCGTCCGCGTCGGGCGTGCGCCAGATCACGCCGCGAATCGGGCCGAACCATTCAGACAGCCGGTGCGGCGCCAGCCCCTCGCATAGCTCTTCCAGTTGGCGGGTGGCGGTCAGGTTGAAGCGCAGGGGCAGGCCGTCAGGCGCAAGCATCTGGTGCAACGCTTGCAGGTGGGGGCTGGCGTGAGCATCATCGGGCGCAAAGATCAGTACTCCCATTTGCCGCGGTGCCCAGTCCTCAACAAACCGTTGCAGCAGATCGGCATTGACCGGTGTCAACAGCGGCCCGTGGCGGTAACCGGGGGACGAATAGGCCCACGCGGTGTCGCGCCATAACCAGTGGTGATCAAATCCGGGCGTCAACGCCACCACCTGTTCTTCCAGATCGGCGTCCTGCGCACCATCCAGCCACAGCCACCCTTGGCCCGAACCCGCCAATGTCTCGACGCTGGGCGCTTGCGCGGGCTGCACGATGCGGCGTGGCCATCCCGGATGCGACGTCATGGGCGGCATCATGCGGCTCCCATGCCGCAGGGGCAGGGCACGCGCGGGCAACTGCCATCTGGGCGCATGGCGCAGAGCTTATCCATGGCAAGGCCGGGGTTCGGCGCGCCTGCCATGGATGGCGCGCTGGCTCCGCCTGATTGCTGGCTGATTGGCCCCTTGAATTTGATGGCGACGGCTTCAATCGTGATGCCGCCGCCATCAATCGTGATCGTGCCGCCCGGCCCCTTGATGACGGCGCGCTGGGCCGACTGCAATTCATACACCACCGTCTTACGCGCAATCCGCTGACCCGCGTGCAACTGATGATGCCCCTGCACCGTGTGTTCCACATTCCCGCCGGTTTCAATCCAGTGGTTCRCCGCGGTCTTGTCACGCCGGTTATTGCCGACATCTTCAGTCCGGTCCTTGCCCGTCATCACCGTGTGATTACGCCCGATCGTCAGAAAATCATCCTGGCCGATGTCGTGACGCCGGTCGTGCCCGATGTTCACTTGTTCATCGTTACCCACGGTTTCCTTGCGGTCGTGGCCGATCACGATGGTCTCGTCGTGCTCCACCTGCTCGCTGCGGTCATGGCCGACGAAGGTGGTTTCGTTGTGGTTCACATGGATGTTCTGATCTTTCTGCGCATGCACGTATATCTCTTCCTGATCCCGTTCGTCTTCAAAACGCAGCTCGTTATAGCCATCGCCTTTATGTGTCTGGCTTTTGATCGTCATGCGCGTTTTGTGACGCGGCAGTTCATACGGAGGCGGGTTGATCGACCGGTGCGTGCGGCCCGTGATGATCGGCTGCGAACTATCGCCATCCAGAAAGCTGACGATGACTTCCTGCCCGATACGCGGAATGGCCATGTGGCCCCAGCCCGCGCCTGCCCAGTTCTGCGAGACGCGTATCCAGCAGGAGCTGTGTTCGTTGTGCTGGCCCAGGCGGTCCCACGGGAATTGCACTTTGACGCGGCCATAGGCGTCGCAATAGATTTCTTCATTCGGTGGCCCGACCACGCTGGCGATCTGGGGGCCATCGACCAAGGGTTTGTAGCTGGGCTCGGGCTTCCAGTCGACCTTGTCGGGCACGATGTCGGCCGTGTAGTGATAGCGCGTGCCGTGTTCCGCGCCCGCGCCGTCTTCTTCCTGGCTGGTGTGCTGCACGCCGTGATGGCGCATGCGCACGGGCCGCCAGCCGTGGTTCCAGTCGTCACGCGGATGTCCGGCACGCGGATGTCCGG
>NZ_JBFTRX010000007.1:0-245128 GCF_056399725.1 Achromobacter sp. 01N37 | reverse complement strand
GGCCGGGGCCGGGGCCGCGAGCCGGGGCCGGGGCCGGGGCCGGGGCCGGGGCCGAGGGCCGGGGGCCGGGGGCCGGGGGGGCCGAAAATCGTCGTCGTTCGTCCCCTATTTCACCAACGTCAGGACAGGCGCCCCCTGCTTCTTGATCAGGACAACCAGAAACTTGGCGGGCTGCGTCTGACTGGCGTTGCGGCCCACGGTGTGAACGTCGTGCGGGCCTTCGTAGAATGTCTGGCCCGGGGTCAGCGTCACTTCCTTGCCGCCCTTGACCTGCATCACGATGCTGCCCTCAAGCACATAGACGAAGCTATAGGCGTCGTGGCGGTGGATCGGGTCGGCCGCGCCGGGCGGGTAGTCGACGACGATCATCAGCGCATCCTTGCCCGGAATGTCCGGCAAGTCCTTGCTCATCAGCTCAGTGACGATGGCGTCGGCCGGTGCGGCACCGGACGCGGCGTGGGCAAACGGGCTTAACAGCACGCCTGCGGCGAGAAAGGGCAACGCTAACTTCGTGATCTTTGACATGGCCAGTCCTTGGCAACGAGGAGGGACCCCCATCGTAGGAATACCGGCCACGCGGCGGTAGGTCCGCGCAGGGGATCACCATGTTGCCGCGCAGGCACCAACGCCCGCGCACAATGCCGGTATCAGCCTTGCGAAAGCCCAGAATGCCGGTATCAGCCTTGCGAAAGCGCCGCCGACATGCGCGCGAGCTTGTCCGGATTGCGCTGCACCAAGACTCGCGTCAGACGCTCACCATCGGTTTCGAAGGCCATCACCGATTCAAGGTGACCTTCAATGAAACGCAACAGGGTCCATTGGCCATTTACCTGAACGACTTCGGCGCGCAGGCCGTCGCGGAAGCGGCGCTTGCCAGCGTAGAACAGCTGCGCCAGGCGTTTTCCGCCCACCAGACTGGCAAAGCTGGATACCTTGCCGCCGCCGTCGCCAATCAGTTCGGCGTCGTCGCTCAATAGCGCATGCAGGCCATGGAAATCGCTGCGCTGCATCGCGTCGGCAAATGCGTGCAGCAGGCGTTGCAATGTCGCGCGCGGCACGGCCTGACGAGGAGCGCCCTGGCTCAACTGCTGCTTGGCCCGCCGCACGAGTTGACGCACGGCAGGCTGCGTCTTGTCCAGCGTCTGCGCGATGTCTTCATAGTCGGCGTCAAAGACTTCCCGCATCAGGAAAGCCGCGCGGGCGTCCGGCGACAAGCGCTCCAGCATGTACAGAAAAGCCACCGACACGTCGTCGGCTTGCTCATGGATCTGTTCGGGCGTGGCTGGCGCGGCCATCAGCATCGGCTCGGGCAGCCAGACCCCCACGTAATTCTCCCGCTCGGCCTTGGCCGCACGCAGGCGGTCGACGGACAAGCGAGTGGTGACGGTGACCAGCCACGCTTCGGCGTTCCGAACCGCCGAACGGTCTGTGCCATCCCAGCGCAACCAGGCTTCCTGCACAACGTCTTCCGCCTCGGCAACAGCACCAAGCATGCGGTAGGCGATCGCGTACAGGCGAGGACGGTGACGCTCGAAGAGGAGCACGGAGTCGGTCATGGAGGGGGGCAACGCCACGCAAGGCGGCACAGGAAGAAAAGTATTTTGCCGTAGCAGTGTGGCGGCGACAAGGACGATGCGCCGGCGCCGCGCCGCTGCGTATCCCTGCGTATTGGTGCGCGCTGCACAACAGCGTGCTTCCCGCTGAGGATCTACCGCGTGGCGGGGGGCAGACCTAGGATGCCCACTCCAGTACGGCCCTCAATCAGGAGAACTCGCTATGCTTTCCACAGACCACACGTTGCATTCCAGCCCCCTCAAGCCCATCGACATGGTCCCCTCCCGCTACGCGGTGCAGGTGGGTGATATCGACGCGCTGGTGGTCAGCGATGGCGTGCTGCCGTTGCCCACCGCCACGATGGCCACCAATGCCGACCCGGCCGACCTGGCCGATTGGCTGAGCCACATGTTCATGCCGCCCGACGCGTTCGACTGGCCCCTGAACGTGATGGTGGCCCGTAGCGCGGGTCAGACGATCCTTATCGACGCAGGGCTCGGCGGGCAGTTCCCGGGCTTTCCGCGCGCCGGCCAATTCCCCCAGCGCCTGGCGTCCGCCGGCATCGCCCTGGAGTCCGTGACGGACGTGATCATCACCCACATGCACATGGACCACGTAGGCGGGTTGCTGGTCGCCGGCGTGAAAGAACGCTTGCGTCCGGACGTGCGCATCCACGTGTCGGCAACCGAAGTCGCGTTCTGGACGTCGCCCGATTTCACGCACACCGTCATGCCCAAGCCGGTGCCCGACGTGCTCCGTTCCACCGCCACGGCCTTCTACAACGAATACCGCGACCGGCTGTGCATCTTCGAAGACACGCATGAAGTCGCGCCCGGTGTGATCGTGCGCCTGACAGGCGGCCATACCCCGGGGCACAGCGTGGTCGACCTGGTGTCAGGCGGCGAGCGCCTGACCTTTGCCGGCGACGCCATGTTCCCGGTGGGGTTTGACCACCCCGACTGGCACAACGGCTTCGAGCATGACCCCGAAGAGGCAGCGCGCGTCCGCATCGGCCTCTTTCAAGAGTTGGCCGAAAACGGCGGGCTGCTGGTCGCTGCCCATTTGCCGTTCCCGTCCGTCGGCCGGGTCGCCGTCAATGGCGACGCCTTCCGCTGGGTTCCGGTCATTTGGGACTACTGACCCGAGCCACCTGACACCGGGCGCGGGGCTTCACGGCTGCCGATTTCCATGACGGGACGCGGCCGCTCACCGGCTGGCTCCAGAACGGCCTCCAGCGCCGCGCGCGTGGTTGAAGCCGCCTCCCGTTGCAACAAGGGCGCATCCTGCAGCGCCGACAGCGGCACGCTGTGATCTGCCAACGCCGCAGGCACGGTCTCCGTTTGGTAAGGAATGGTCGAATTTGAGCCGAGCGCGGTTACGTGGTGGCGACGATTTCCTAGGAGTTGATCGTCTTTACTGCCGGTTTTTTCGGAAGATCCCCTGATCACTCAGTGATTCAATGCGAGCTTTCCCGATGGGGGATAAAGCGCCCGCTTTCCCACCATGCAGCCCAACACCAGAAGCGCGGCATACACCAGCAGCGTCACACCGACCGCCACGTTGGATTCCGCAATACGCGTCGGAGGGCCCCAGGGCATCGCTAGATCGGCCAAAATGCCCATGCCGATTCCCAGCACCTGCGCCAGCCAGAAGGCCAGCGTGCCGTGGGCCAGCGCACGCCCTTGGCGCGCGTCGCCTATCGGGCGCGGCAGGATTTTCAGGCAGACGCGCGTGCACAGCACCAGGATGAGGGCGGGCAGAACCAGGTAGCCCAGCACGTGTGCCAGCCAGCCCATCTTGGGTGACTGCATTTGCAGGTAACAGCCCACGCCGACGACTACGCTCAATTGCCAGCCCAGCATCATGAGTCCCGCGTTCCAGGCGGCATGGCGCTGTTCATAGACCGGACCACCGGCAGGACCCGCAGGCTGCACTGTCCACGTAGCAATGCGCAAGGCGAGATACGCGCCAAGAATTTCCAGCGTAATGGTCAGGGCGCTGATGATCAGCGCCACGGCAATGAAATGGCCCGTCTGGCCCGCCTGGATCGCCGCGCCGGCGTGCTCCAGGACGTACCGTATCAGCGCTTTGTGCAAGTAAATCGTGGCGACCGACACGATTAGGGAGAAGATCAATAGCAGGGCGATGAACGTGCCGAAGAGCTTGCGGGGTTGGTCCACGGCCTGCGTGTTGTGTTGACGCAGCCAGCGGTGCATGGCGCCCCACACCGTCAAGCCGACGAAGACGGTCCACGTTGCAATGGTGGCCAGCAGCGGCATCAGGTATTTCGGCTGGCTGTAGACCTCGCGTAATTGCGCAGACTGGGGTAACGCGATCAGCTGGTAGCTTTGCGCCAGCGCCGCGTAGATCACGCACAGGATCACGGCGGTCAATGCCATGCGCCAGGCAAGCGAGGGGGAGGAGCGAGCGTGGTTGATCATCAGCGTAGAGCGAAGCGTATCGGGTATCGAATACAAGCCGGTGGCAGAGGCGTTGCAAGCCCTTCATGCCAAGCCACTGCGGCGACGAGTATTCAGGATGACTGGACCATCGTTGAAGAGCCAGCGAACTATACGCTTTCGTTGCAAATTCCACCCTTAACGCGGCGCCCGCACCCTGCTCCCATTCGCCGGATACCGCACGCCCCGATCAGCTCGCGACAATGGGCGGGCCAACCTTTTCCGGAGGGCGGGCGGCAGGACATGGGCAGGCGCACAAGGCAACACGGAAGAAGGCCGGCATTTTCAATCATGAATCTCATTACTACAAACACACTTTCAGCAACGTCATGGCCAAGTTCGTGCAGAATGCCGGCCAACCCCTGCTCCGAGCCCCGCTTGTGACTTCCGCTACGCGCTCCCTTCGAACCCGCCTGCTGCGTGCCCTGGCCGCCGTGATCGTGCTGATCTTGCTGGCCGCCATCGCCTTGGCCGCAACCGGCCTGCTTACCCGCGCCCGGCCCGCCGACGTGGCCATCGTGCTGGGCAACACCGTGCTGCCCAGCGGCAAGCCCTCGCCGCGCTTGGCCGCGCGCCTTGAGCGGGCGTATGACTGCTTTGCCGCCAAGCAATGCCGCATCCTGTTTGTCAGCGGCGGCGTGGACCCGGCCGGCGCCGACGAAGCCGCTGTGATGCGCGACTATTTGCTGGCGCGCGGCGTGCCGGCCGACCGCATCGTGACCGACAGCGCGGGTGTGGACTCCTGGTCTACCGCCCGCCATGCCAGCGCCTACATGCGGGAACATGGCTATGTCAGCGCGCTGGCCGTCACACAGTACTTCCATGTGCCGCGCACGCTGCTGGCGTTGCGCCGGCACGGCGTTGCGGACGTCAGCGGCGGCTATCCCAGATTTTTTGAATGGCGCGACCTGTATTCCACGTTTCGCGAGCTGCCCGCCGTAGCGTGGTACGGCTTGCGGCCGCTATAGTGACGCCCGTCACCCGTCATTGCCTGCGCCTTCATTGCCTGCCCCTTCATTGCCTGCCCCTTCATTGCCTGCCCCCTTATTGCCTGCCCCCTTATTGCCCGCCCCCCTATTGCCCGCCCCATCAAGGACCCGACGCCGTGCAGATCTTCCATAACCCCGTCCACGACAAACATGCAGGCCGCCAGGAAATGTTCCGCGGCAAACTCGTGCCTTGCCACGAAACGCCGGCGCGTCTGGAGTACGTGCTGGACGCGTTGCGTCAGCGCGGCATCGGCGAGCTGCGCGCGCCGTCGGCCCCGGACATGGATGTGATCAAGCGCGTGCACACCCCGCGCTATGTAGATTTTCTGGCCAGCGCCTGGCAAGACTGGGTGGCGCTGGACCCGGCGAACGCAGACATCGACATCCTGCCATCCGTCTGGCCCGTGCGCGGCTTCCGCCACGATATCGAACCCACCAATTTCGCCGCCCGCGTTGGCCTGTTTTCGTTTGATAGCGGCTGTCCGTTGACGGCCGGCACGTGGGAAGCCGCAACTGCCGGCGCAGCCTGCGCGATTGATGCGGCGCGCGCCGTCACCACCGCAGGCGGCCCGCGCGCAGCCATGGCGTTGACGCGACCGCCCGGTCACCATGCGGGCGCCGATTTCTTCGGCGGCTACTGCTTCCTGAACAACGGCGCGCTGGCCGCGCAAGCGTTGCGCGATGCGGGCGCTGCGCGCGTGGCGATTCTTGATGTCGACTATCACCACGGCAACGGCACGCAAAGCATCTTCTACGAACGCGGCGACGTGTTGACGGTGTCGATCCATGGCGACCCCACCACCGAATATCCCTTCTTCCTGGGCTACGCCGACGAGCACGGCGAAGGCGCGGGCTTGGGTGCGAACCTGAACCTGCCGCTGCCCGCCGGCACCGATTTCGCAACGTGGACGCAAGCGCTGCAACAAGGCTTGGCCGCCATCCAGGCCTTCAAGGCCGACGCCGTCGTCATCGCGCTGGGCGTGGACACCTATGAAGGCGACCCGATCTCGAAGTTCAAGCTGAAAAGCGTGGACTATCTTGAAGTGGGCCGCGCGCTGGCCAGCCTGGGCTTGCCCACGGTATTCACGATGGAAGGCGGCTATGCCGTGGCTGACGTGGGCATCAATGTGGCGAACGTGCTGGAAGGCTACGGCGGCTGACGCGGCCAACGCTACGGCTACGCGTCACAGGCATCCGCCAACGGCCGTCGACCCATGGCGGGTAACGCTTAATCCCGCGTTTCCAGCACTTTGTTGATGCGCAGCGCAATCAATGTGCAGGCGGTGCCGGACAGCAGGTAGATGCTGACGGCCACCAGCCCGAAGCGTGCCGACAAGCCCAGCGCCACCACCGGCGCGAAGGCCGCGCCGACGAGCCAGGCCATGTCAGACGTCAACGCCGCGCCCGTGTAGCGGAAGCGCCGCGTGAAGTTGGCGGTGACGGTGCCGGAGGCTTGTCCGTACGACAAGCCCAGCAGCGTGAAGCCCACCAGGATGAAGGCGTCTTGCCCCACCGGCCCGCCGCCCAACAGCCACGGCGTGAACAGCGCGAAGATGCCGATCAGCACGGCCAGCAAGCCCAGCGTGGTGCGCCGGCCAATGCGGTCAGCCAGCCAGCCCGAGGCAACCGTGCCCAAGATGCCCAGTATTGCGCCGAAGATCTGCACGATGAGCACATCGGTGATTTGCTGCGTGGCGCTGATGGCAATCCACGACAACGGAAACACCGTGACCAGGTGGAACAGCGCATAGCTCGCCAGTGCGGCGAACGCGCCGATGAACAGGTTGTAGCCTTGTGAGCGCACCATCTCGGCAATGCTGATGGGTTCGAGTTCGCCCTCTTCGAGCAGCTGCGTGTATTCCTCGGTGACGACCAGGCGCAGCCGCGCGAACAGCGCCACCACGTTGATGGCGAAGGCGACGAAGAACGGATAGCGCCAGCCCCATTCCAGGAAGTCGGCCTGCGTCAGCGTGACGTGCAAGTACAGGAACAAGGCGCTGGCCACCAGGAAACCGACCGGCGCGCCCAACTGCCCCATCATCGAATACCAGCCGCGCCGGTTGGGCGGCGCATTCAATGCCAGCAACGACGGCAGGCCGTCCCACGACCCGCCAAACGCCAAGCCCTGCAAACAACGGAAAACTGCCAACAATGTAATGGCGTGCGCGCCGATGGATTCGTAGCTGGGCAGAAACGCCATGCCCACCGTCGCCGTGCCAAGCACGAACAACGCAACCGTCAGCTTTGTGGCGCGGCCCCAACGCCGCTGAATCGCCATCGACAACGCCGTGCCGATGGGCCGCATGATGAACGCAAAAGAGAAGATGACGAAGGCCCAGAGCGTGCCTTCCAGCGGGGCTTCGAAGGGGAAGAACACCTTCGGAAAAACCAGCACGCAAGCGATGCCGAATACGAAAAAGTCGAAGTATTCGGAGGCTCGTCCGACGACCACACCGACGGCGATTTCACCGGGGGCCACCTTGGCATGACTCGCGCCTCCGGCCGTCGCCCCCGGGCCGGGAACGGAGGGGGTATGACCGGGGTACCGCGTGGTGGTCGACATGGGTTTGCTCACTGTAGGAGGTCCGAAATACGCCACTGCCTTGCAGACTTTTGTTCTTTTTACCCTAGATTTTTCGCGGCTTCCAGCGTAGTGTTGCGTTTACCTCCCACGGTTACGTTTCGAGGTATGGCCATGTTGTCCATCACCAGGTTCCGCGGATTGATCCTGATTGCCGCTCTGCCATTGCTGGCAGGATGCAATGCGGTGCTGCTGTCGCCATCGGGCGATGTGGCGCTTCAGCAGCGGAATCTGATCATCATTTCAACCGGCTTGATGTTGTTGATCATCGTGCCGGTGATCTTCCTGACCTTTCTGTTTGCGTGGCGCTATCGGGCCAGCAACAAAGAGGCTCACTACGATCCGGAATGGAACCACTCCACGATGCTGGAGCTTCTGATCTGGGCCGCCCCGCTGCTGATCATCATCGCCTTGGGCGCGCTGACCTGGGTCAGCACCCATCAGCTTGATCCCTACCGCCCGCTTGCCCGCTTATCTGAAGGCCGCGAGGTGCCTCCCGGCACCAAGCCGCTGGTGGTGGAAGTGGTGGCGCTGGATTGGAAATGGCTGTTCCTGTACCCCGAGCAAGGGGTGGCCACCGTGAACGAATTGGCCGCGCCTGTCGACCGCCCCATCCAGTTCAAGATCACGTCTTCGACCGTGATGAATTCTTTCTTCGTTCCCGCGTTGGCTGGCCAGATCTACGCCATGCCCGGCATGCAGACCACACTGCACGCGGTGATCAACCACCCCGGTGAATACGAAGGCCTGTCCGCCAACTACAGCGGCTCGGGCTTCTCGGGCATGCGCTTCAAGTTCCACGGCCTGGATCAGCAAGGCTTTGACAAGTGGGTGGCCGACGCCCGCGCGTCCAGCGCCACGCTCAGCCGCGACGTCTATCTGAAGCTTGAACAGCCCAGCGAACGCAACCCGGTCCAGCGCTACGCGTCCGTTGCGCCCGGCCTGTTCGACGCCATCGTGAACCGCTGCGTCGAAGGCAACCGCATGTGCATGAAAGACGCGATGGCCATCGATTCGCAAGGCGGCATGGGCATCCCGGGCGCACTCAACATCACCACGCTCGACCCGGAAACGCGCGAGCGTCTGGGCCTGACCGGTACGCCGCCGCGCAAGTACGTCGGCGCCATGTGTACCTCTACCGAGGGTCTGGTGTTGTAGCGCCGCGCGTCGGCCGTCCGCAAGGGATGACGCAGGGGCAACATGAAATTGTGGTCTTTACGCTGGAATCGAGATGCCTGATCAACCAGACCTCATCAAGCTGTTCTTTGGCCGCCTGACCTGGGACGCCATCCCCTTTCACGAACCGATCCTGCTCGCCACCTTCTTCATGGTGGCAGTCGGCGGCATCGTGGTGCTGGGCTCCATCACTTACTACAAGAAGTGGGGCTATCTGTGGCACGAATGGTTCACCAGCATCGACCACAAGAAGATCGGGATCATGTATGTGATTCTGGGCATCGTGATGCTGCTGCGCGGCTTTGCCGACGCCATCATGATGCGCTTGCAGCAAGCGGTGGCCTTTGGGGATTCAACGGGCTATTTGCCGCCGCACCATTACGACCAGATCTTCACCGCGCACGGCGTGATCATGATTTTCTTCGTGGCCATGCCGCTGGTCACGGGCTTGATGAACTACATCGTGCCGCTACAGATCGGCGCGCGCGACGTGGCGTTTCCCTTCCTGAACAACTTCAGTTTCTGGATGACGACGGGTGGCGTCGTGCTGGTGATGATGTCGCTCTTCGTGGGCGAATTCGCGCGCACCGGCTGGCTGGCGTATCCACCGTTATCAGGGATCATGCAAAGCCCGGATGTGGGGGTGGATTACTACATATGGGCCTTGCAGATAGCGGGGGTGGGAACCCTGCTATCCGGCGTGAATCTGCTGGTCACCATTGTGAAGATGCGCGCGCCCGGCATGACGATGATGCGCATGCCCATCTTCACGTGGACGGCGCTGTGCACCAACGTGCTGATCGTGGCGGCCTTCCCTGTGCTGACCGCGGTGCTGGCGCTGTTGTCGATGGACCGCTACGTAGGCACCAACTTCTTCACCGCGGACTTCGGCGGCAACGCCATGATGTACGTGAACCTGATCTGGATCTGGGGCCACCCCGAGGTCTACATCCTGATCCTGCCCGCCTTCGGCATCTTTTCCGAAGTGGTGTCCACGTTCTGCCGCAAGCGCCTGTTCGGCTACGCGTCGATGGTGTACGCCACGGTTGTGATCACGGTGCTGTCGTATCTGGTCTGGCTGCATCACTTCTTCACCATGGGGTCCGGCGCCAGTGTGAACTCGTTCTTCGGGATCACAACAATGATCATCTCGATTCCGACCGGGGCGAAGATCTTCAACTGGCTGTTCACCATGTACCGCGGCCGCATCCGCTTTGAAGTGCCGATGCTGTGGACGCTGGGCTTCATGGTCACCTTCGTGATCGGCGGCATGACSGGYGTGCTGMTGGCRGTGCCGSCSGCTGACTTYGYGCTGCACAACAGCCTGTTCCTGATTGCSCACTTTCACAACGTGATCATCGGCGGCGTGCTGTTCGGGCTGATGGCCGGCATTACCTACTGGTTCCCCAAGGCCTTCGGCTACAAGCTTGATCCCTTCTGGGGCAAGTGCKCGTTCTGGTKCTGGMTSRTSGGCTTCTACSTGGCCTTCATGCCGCTGTACGYGCTGGGCCTGATGGGCGTCACGCGCCGCGTGAATCACTTCGAAGACATGTCGCTGCAAATCTGGTTCCAGATTGCGGCGTTTGGCGCCTTGCTGATTGCCTGCGGCATCGCCAGCTTCATCATCCAGCTGGTGGTCAGCTACCGCCGCCGCGACCAGCTGCGCGACGACTCGGGCGACCCCTGGGATGGCCGCACGCTGGAATGGTCGACGTCGTCACCCCCGCCCAACTACAACTTTGCCTTCACGCCACGCGTGCATGACCTGGACGCCTGGTGGCAGATGAAGCAGCACGGCTACGAGCGGCCGCAGCAAGGCTTCATTCCCATCCACATGCCGAAGAACACCTGGGCCGGCATCGTGCTGGCGGGGATCAGTGTGGTGATGGGGTTTGCGCTGATCTGGCACATGTGGCCGCTGGCCGTGCTGTCGTTCGCGGCGCTGATCCTGGTGTCCATCATCCATACCTTCAACTACAAGCGCGACTACTACGTGCCGGCCAATGAGGTCGTAAGCGTAGAAGACGCCCGCACGAGGTTGTTAGCGAAACATGTCTGATACCTTGGCCCCCACCCTGCCCGGCGGCACCGCGCCGCCCCCGGAGCCCGTGTTCTACGTCGCGGGCGAACACCATCCCCAGAACGGCACCCTGCTCGGGTTCTGGGTCTACCTGATGAGCGACTGCCTCATCTTCGCGTGCTTGTTCGCCACCTACGGCGTGCTGGGCCGCAGCTATGCGGCGGGGCCGTCCGGCGCCGACCTGTTCGACCTGCCGCTGGTGGCGGTGAACACGTCGCTGCTGCTGCTGTCATCCATCACGTATGGCTTCGCCATGCTGGAGATGCGGCGCAACCGTATCGGCGCGACCCAGCTGTGGCTGGCGGTGACCGGCATTCTGGGCCTGGGCTTTCTGTCGCTGGAACTGTATGAATTTGCGCACCTGATCCACCAGGGTGCCGGCCCGCAACGCAGCGCTTTCCTGTCGTCGTTCTTCACGCTGGTTGGCACGCACGGCCTGCACGTCACCTTCGGCATCGTCTGGCTGGTGACGATGATGATCCAGGTGCAGATGCACGGCCTGATCCCTGAAAACCGCCGCCGCCTGATGTGCCTGTCSATGTTCTGGCACTTCCTGGACSTGRTCTGGRTSGGCGTRTTCACCTTCGTSTAYCTGATGGGAGTGCTGCCATGAGCTCGCACATGGATAACCTGGCGGATCATGGCCATGGCGGCCATGGCCACGGCCACGACGACCATGACGACGGCGCCGGCCACGGCACCCTGAAAAGCTACATCACCGGCTTCGTGCTGGCGGCCATTCTGACGGCCATTCCGTTCTGGCTGGTGATGGACCGCATCTTCGCCAATTCGCGTACGACGGCGTTGGTGATCCTGGCGTTTGCCGTGGTGCAGATCGTGGTCCACATCGTCTACTTCCTGCACATGGACGCCAAGTCCGAAAGCGGCTGGAATATGTTGGCGTTAATATTCACGCTGGTGCTGGTCGTAATCACGCTCAGCGGGTCAATCTGGATCATGTATCACTTGAACTCCAATATGATGCCCATGTCCACACACGACATGCGGAAAATGCCCTGATGGCTGCAGTAAAAAACACTCAACAACACCCCGGCGACACCCCCCGTAGTCCGCGCAGCAAAACCACCCTGGTCATTCTGGGGGTGGTTGCTGTTGCGCTGTTCGCGGGCCTGTGCGCCCTGGGCACCTGGCAGGTGCACCGTCTGGCCTGGAAGCGTGACCTGATCGCGCAAGTGAACCAGCGGGCGCATGCGCCCACCACGCCGGCCCCGGGCAAGCGCGACTGGCGCGCGCTGAGCTTCAACAACGCCGAATACCGCCATGTGTCGGCCACGGGCAAGTACCTGTACGACCAGCAGACGCTGGTGCAGGCCGCCACCGAACTGGGCAGCGGCTACTGGGTCATGACGCCGCTGCAATTGCCCGAGGGCGGCACGGTGCTGGTCAATCGCGGCTTCGTGCTGCCGGAATGGCGCAAGAGCCAGGCCAATACCGCGCAACCGCCCGCCGAAGGCAGCGTGACCGGGCTGCTTCGCATGGGAGAACCGGGCAGCGGCTTTTTGCGCAACAACGATCCCGCGTCAAACCTTTGGTATTCGCGCGACCTGCCGGCCATTGCCACCGCGCGCGGGCTGACGGACGTGGCGCCGTACTTCATCGACGCCGACGCCGCGTCCAGCCCCAGCCGGGACCCGGCCCGCGACCCCGTCGGCGGCCTGACGGTGCTGACCTTCCCGAACAACCACCTGGTCTATGCCATCACCTGGTACGCGCTGGCGCTGATGATCATCGTCGGCGTGGTGATTTTCGTGCGCGAAGAAAAGCGCGCACGGGGCAAAGCCTAAACAGGCCAGTGAATGCTGCCGGGCTCGGGGCACGTCCACGAGCCTTGCAGCCGTTCACGGATTTGCGCCAGGCTTTGCTCAACCAGCAACTGGCCGTCGCGAAACACCGGCACGAGCGCGCCGCCTGCTGCCGCATCCGCCGTCTGCTGATCGTGCAGCACGTAGCCCGTGGCGGTTTCTTCTACGCGCAACAAGCCCTTGGCCGAACGCTTGACGCCGGAATCCGTCACCGGGTCTTTCACCAGCTCCTGCGGTTCGCCGTTGACTTCCGCGTAGGTGGCCTTCAAGGCCCAGCCGAAGGTGTCGCGCGTCAGGTATTGGTAGGTGTAGGAACCAATGCCCAGCACCACGTTGCCCGATGCAAAGCCCTTCTTTTCCAGCCGGACCAGAATGTCGCGGCCGCGCGTCAACGTGATGGAGTCGCCGTAGATCAGGCCAACGTGCGGGTCCAGCAGCTTGTAGCCGCGGTCGGTGACGACGCCGCCGAAAATATCCCACAGGCATTGCACGGCGCCCTTCACTTCTGGCTCGCGCAGAGTTTGGCTGGCACGGCCGTTGTCATCCAGCAGCCAGTACGTGCCGGTTGCTGCATCACGCACCGCTTCGAAACCCTCGCGGCGGGCGGCGGCCAGGGCGGCGCTGTCTTCCACGCGGGACACATCGGTGCAGAAATAGCCGGTCAGAATCTTCACGGGGTCGCCGGAGTCGGGGCGGAACACCACCTTGGCGTTGCCGAATGCATCCGGCTGACGCGCCAGGATTTCGCCCTTCAATGCTGACGCGAAATCGGTCACCACTTGCCAGAAGTCCCAGGTGTCCGACACCACCGACACGATGCCCGCCGGGTACACCTGCGTGACCAGACGGCGGATCGTTTCGATTTCACCTTCCTTGCTGCCCAGGCACATCACCGAGTGTTCCGTCGCCGGGACGGAACCGCCGATCAATTCGCGGTCGGAATCGGCGCCGTAGATGTCTTCCAGATAATCGATGGCGGGAATGGTGTCGGTGCCGGTGAACGACAGCAAGTGACCCGCGCCGCTCTTGCGGGCGTCATACAGGCCCGACATGCCGCGCATGGAAAAGTCGTGGCCCTGCCAGTTCACGAAGTCCATCGGGCTGCCCGTCAGGCGCGCGAAGTAGGTCAGCAGCTTGCGGTACTCGAAGGCGATGGTCGCCACCGTCGACGGCTTCCACGATTCGCAGCTGAACAGGGTTTCGATGTACGTCACCAGCCACGCGAAGTCGGGGTGCGTGTTGATGAAGGTGACGGGCGGCACGCGGATATCCACACGTGCGCCTTCCGGCACCGAACGGATTTCCAGCGGCAGATACCCCAGCTCATACAAGGCCTGCAAGTGGTCCACGGTGACCGCGCCCTTGCCCAACGCGTTATCCACACGGCGCTGATATTGGCGCACGGCGGCGCCTGCCGGCTTGCCGAAGAATTCGCGGTCGAAGAGATCGATCAGGATTTCCTTGATAAAGCCTTGCAGGCCAAACCAGACGATCTTGTCGTCGAACAGTTCAGGCAGCACCGGGGCCAGGCGAGCCGAGCGCGGCGTGAAGTTGGCCAGGATCTTGTTGGTCCCCTTGGGGTACTGGAACGGGTGGCCCGTCTTGTAGAAATCGGCTTGCAGGAAGGGATTGATGCCGTTCTTGACGGTAAGGCTATCGGGGGCATTCATGGTGCAGGTTCCTTCTTGGCTTTCAGTTTTCAATATTGACGAGCATCGGCGCATTCGCGCCTGTCGCATCCGTCCAGTCATAGGCAGTGAAGATGCCGGCGTAGCGGGCGTTCAGTTCGGCCAGCCCCTTGCTGAAGATGCCGTGCGTGACATACAGGTAGAGCGGCTGGCGGGTCTTGTCGCCCAAGGCGGCGGCCAGTTCCAGGAACGTGCGGCCGCCGTCGCAGATGTCGTCAACCACCAGCACGGGCTGATCGGGGATATCGTCCGGCACGCGCGTTTCAGTGATGCGTCCGGTTTGCGTATCGCGCACCTTTTCGGCGTAGCGCACGTCCGCCACGCCCAGCGTCTTGGCCAGAGCCTGCACGCGCTTGCGGGCGCCTGCGTCAGGCGCCATCAGGGTCACGCCCTGGGCAAAGGCGGGTGCGGCCAGCGCGTTCTTCAGGAACGCGGCGGCGTCCACCACGCGCAGACGTTGCAGCAGCGCCGGCGTCACGTCGCTGTGCGGTTCCACGACCGTCACGGTGGCGTACTGCTGGTCATTGATCAGCTTGCAGAACACGGCAGCGCCAAGCGCCTCGCCGGGATTGCAGACGCGGTCTTGGCGCGCGTACGGCACGTAAGGCATGTCCAGGTGCACCGGCACGCCCGGGTTCAGGCGGCGCAGCGCGTCGGTCAGCATCAGCAATTGCATGACATCGTCGGCCGACTTCAGCAACGCGTGGATGCGGAAGGCGCTGGCGGCATCGGCTTGGGCCTGCAAGTTGGCCGGCACCGTAACCTGGCTTTCGCCCCCGGGAAATACAAACGCGGCCGGCGTGCCGGTGATGCGTTGCCCTTCTACTACCGCAGTGATGGTGAACATGATCAGCCCTTAGTGGCATTTCAAAACTAAGTGAAGCGAGTATAAACCTACTTATTGTTTGTTTGCAACTAAGTAGGGAATGGACGTCGCCCGGTGCTATGCGACGCTGCGGTCGAACAAGGTGAAGTCCTTCAGGCGATACAGGCGCGCGGGCCGTTGCGCGCCCCCGACTTGCTCTCCGGTATCTTCCAGCACGCCCCAGGCGTCCATCTTGCGGCGGAAGTTGGATTTTTCGAGCCGAGTCTGCAAGATCGCTTCGTAGGTGTGTTGCAGTTCCGTCAGCGTGAAGCGTTCGGGCAGCAGGAAGAACGGCAAGGTGGAATAGCTGGACTTGTTGCGCAGCCGGGCGACGGCCGCGGTGACGATGCTGGCGTGGTCAAACGCCAGCGGCGGCAGCGCGTCCACGCTGACGAAACGGAAACCCTGGAAACCCGGGAAACCGGCCTGGCTTGCGGCTTCCAATTCCGCCGCCGGCACCAGCGCTACGTACGACACCGACAGAGACCATTGGCGCGGGTCGCGGTCTTTGCCGGAGAACACCTGCAACTGTTCCAGGTAGCGGGGTTCAAAGCCGGTCTTTTCCCGCAGTACGCGGCGAATGCTGGCTTCGGTGTGGTCGTCTTCGTCCGCATGCACCACGCCGCCCGGCAAGGCCATCGCATTTTTGAAAGGCGCACGGTCGCGCTGATGCAGGGCAATTTCCAGCGCGCCTGCCCGCAAGGTGAGCAAGACGGCGTCAACAGTGACAAGAGGCAGTGGATAGTCCACGGGCGGGTTCCATGAATGCGGGTTCGGGGCAAGATGCCACTATGGCGTGCAGCCGTCAAATGACATGCATCAGGCACGTTATGAGGCACGCCATCAGGCACACCATCAGTTCGGGATTCAGCCGCCACGAATTAGACGAAATAGACGGAACATCCCAGGCAATAGACAGAAAATGACCCAGAAAATGACGCAGAAAATAACGTAATTGTTTATACTGCTGGCCGGGAACACCGTTCGGCTCACTGCCGAACGTGCTGTTCCCTTTGTTTTTTCCAACCCAAATTCCCAGGAGATCCCCGGATGAAAAAGACGCTGCTCGCCGCTGCGATGCTGACCGCTTTTACAGGCATTGCTCAGGCAGAACCGTCAGTCACCCTCTATGGTGTCATCGACACCGGCCTCGGCTACAACAAGATCAAGGGCGATGGCTACAGTGGTAGCAAGCTCGGCATGATCAACGGCATCCAGGCCGGCTCCCGCTGGGGCGTGCGTGGCTCCGAAGATCTGGGCGACGGCCTGCGCGCCGTCTTCAAGCTGGAAAGCGGGTTCGACTCCGCAAACGGCCAGCGCGGACAATCGGGCCGCCTGTTCGGCCGCCAAGCCACCATCGGCCTGRCCAACGACGCCTGGGGCCAGTTGGACTTCGGCCGCCAAGCCACGATCGGCTCGAACTACCTGGCCGACATCGATCCCTTCTACACCAGCTACACCCAATCCAACCTGGGCCTGGGTTTCAGCGCGGCCAACACCATGCGCTGGGACAACATGGTCATGTACCGCACCCCTTCGGTGAACGGATTTGAATTCGGCATCGGCTACTCGTTCAACGCCGACGACACGACGGCTGATCAAACGGGCTTCCGCACCGCCGACAACACGCGCGGCATCACCGCTGGCTTGCGCTATGTGCAAGGCCCGCTGAACGTTGCGCTGACATACGACCAACTGAACGGTTCCAACCGCAGCGCCACCATCGACAGCAACGCCACGCCGCGCCAGTACGCGTTGGGCGTGTCGTATGACCTGGAAGTCGTGAAGCTGGCCGCCGCCTATGGCCGCACCACCGACGGCTGGTTCGTCGGCCAGGACCTGCCCGCCGGCACCCCGTTCAGCGACGAGTTCGGCACCAACCGCTTCGTGAACGGCTTCAAGGCCAACTCCTACATGCTGGGCGCGACCTTGCCGGTTGGCGGCGCCAGCAGCGTGTTCGCCTCGTGGCAGCACGTGGCTCCGTCCAACGACAAGCTGACGGGCGGCGACGCCAACATGAACGTGTACAGCGTGGGCTACACCTACGACCTGTCCAAGCGCACCAACCTGTACGCCTACGGTTCGTACGGCACGGACTACGCGTTCATCGACGGCCTGAAGAGCACCGCCGCAGGCCTGGGCATCCGCCACCAGTTCTAAGCGGAAAACGAAACGGGGCCCGCCAGTGTATGGCGGGCCCCGTTTCCGTTGGCCCGTTTCCATTGGCCCGTTTCCATTGGCCCGTTTCCATTGGCCCGTTTCCGTGGGCCCCGTTTCCATGGGCCCCGTTTCCGTTCAACGCGCTTGCGCGCGCTCAAGCATCTGCACGATTTCAGCCTGCCCGCGTTGGCGGGCATGCTGAAGCGGCGTCCGGCCATCGCGGTCGGCCAGGTTCACATCGGCGCCCGCCGCGATCAGCAGCGCGACAATCGCCTGATGCCGTGGCCCGCCGTCGCTCAGGATGATGGCCTCCAGCAAGCCCGTCCACCCCAGCCGGTTCACGTGATCCGGGTCAACGCCCGCTTGCAACAGCGTCTTCACCACTTCCACATGCCCGCGTTCGCACGCCGGGATCAGCGCCGTGCCGCCATAGCGGTTGGTGCTTTTCAAGTCAGCGCCATGCCGCAAGGCCAGGTCCAGGATCTCGCGGTAGCCTTCGGCTCCCGCTAGCAGATAGGCGCTGTCCTGCATCCGGTTCTGCGCATTCACATCCGCGCCGGCGTCGATCAGCGCACGCGCGGCGTCCACCTGATTTGCTTGCGTCGCCCGCAGCAAAGCCGTATTGCCCTGCACGTCTCGCCCTTCCAACGGCACACCTTGCGCCAGCAATTCGCGCACCCGCGCCGTTTCCCCTTGCGCGGCGGCATCCCGCAATTGCGCGGCCGGGTCCACCGCCGCCTCAGCGCCTGCCCCCAGCGCGCTGACCGCCAACACAAAACACGCCCGCCAGAATTTGATGATCGCCATAGCCGGTATCCTCCTGACTGAATCGACCGATGATTATGGACAAGCCTGTCAGTAATGGGAAATCGGCGCGCGGTCTTGCCCGTGCAATACGGGGGAAACACGCGGCAGTCATGATTGGATACTTTTAGAACGCAGACCCACACGGCCCATGACTCCTGAATTCCACCCTCCGAAGCCCGCCCTTTCGCCCCGCCCTTGCGTATCTCCGCTGGAGTGTCCGCTGGAGTCTTCGGTGGGATCGCCGGGAGTTTCCGCGCCGGTATCACCGCTGAGGTCCCCGCTGGTGCGCTTGCTGGCCGCCGCCCTGCTGCCGCTGGCGCTTGCCGCGTGCAATGGCGGTGGCAGCGATGACGATACAGACTCCCCCATCGTCACACCGCCGCCCGCAGTCGTGGACCCAGCGCCGGAACCGGAGCCCCAACCTGAAACGCCGTCGCGCAACACGGCCTACCTGAGCGCAAAGCCGGGCGACGTCATTCAGGTGCGCATCGAAGAACTGCACCCCACGCAAGCCGCCATCGGCTACGACCAGATCTATTACAAGCTGGGCCGCTGGCAAGGCGACTTCAACCGCCCCACCTGGTCGGCCGACGCCGCCATGCAGCTGGACTATCTGGACCGCACCGTCGGCAAGAAATTCGACGACTACTGCGAAGACATGGGTGGCACCGAACGGGCGCAAAAATTCACTGACATCGCCGCCGCCCGCGCCGCCCGCCTGGACCAGCCCGCCACCTTCGCCTGCAAGGACGCGCCCGGCACGCATACCGAAAACCTGAAGACCGTCGTGGTCGGCTGGGATGGCAATCTGTACCTGACAGACGGCCATCACACGTTCTCGTCGCTGCGGGAAATTTTCGACGGCGGCCCGAAGCTGCCGGTCTGGGTCAAGGTAGACGCGAATTACAGCGACCTCACCACCGCCGCCGCCTTCTGGCAACGCATGGTCGACGAACGCCGCGCCTGGCTGCGTGATGGACAGAACCAGCCGATCACCGTTGACCAACTGCCCAGCCGCCTGGGTCTGGCCGGCACCGACGAAGCCGGCGGCATGCAGGAAGACCGCTATCGCTCGCTGGTGTATTTCACGCGCGACGTCGCTTACAAGAACGGCAGCCTGCCGGAGTTCGCGGAATTCCTGTGGGGCGACTGGCTGCGGCGCCAAGTGGCAAGCAGCCAACTGCCCGCGCTGGACCAGTACAAGATGGTGGCGCCCGCAACGCCCGCGCAAATTCTGGCGGTCAGCACCATGAACGCGGCGCTGGTGCCCGGCGGCGCCAACGACAGCTACGCCGCTGCCGTGCGCGATGCCGCATTGAAGATGGGCGCGCTGGCCCCGGCGGACGTCGTGTTCGATGACCGTACCGCCGCCAGCCTGGGCGGCATTCCGTTAACCGCCAACGTGGCCAATGGCGTCTCGGTGAAGGATTCACGCGACGCGCTGGAAGAGCTGCCGCGCGTGGACCGCAAAAGCGATGGCTCGCCGCGCAACGCCGGCAAACTGTGGTTCGCCGTCAACTACCGCGCCTGCGGCAAACCGGCAGCCGGCACCTGCTGGGGCTGGTAATCGAGTATCTTGTCGCTCTTTCCGCCCCTTTTTCAGAGACGTCACCCATGAGCATCGACTCCCCCATCGCCGCCTCCAGCGCCAACTCGAACGCTGCGCCCAGCGCGGACGCCTTTCTTCAGTTTCTGGTCAACCTGGTGAATAACGGCAGCCAGCTCGAGAGCATCGGCGTGACGTTGCAGATGGGCGGCATGCTGGTGTCGGGGTCGATTGTGTCGGGCGCTGATTACTTTGACCGCTTCGCCGCCAACTTTACCGAATCGTTGGACACGCTGGATGCGGATACGCGCAACGGCGTGCGCGCGTCGCTGGCGGAATTGGGCGATGTCTTCCGCGTGCCGCAGCCCGTGGACCCGCTGCCTAATTACATCCACCTTGCCGACGCGTTGTTCTTCTCGGCAGACGGTTCACCCATCGCCGGTCAGCCCACGCTGTGGCGCGGCCGTACGAGCTCGGTGGACGGCTTCATCCTGGGCCGCCTGCAAGCGGGCTAAGGCTGGCGGCGGGCTGGTGGCTGGTGGCTGGTGGCTGGTGGGCTGGCTGGCTGGCTGGCGGCTGGCGGGCTAAGCGGCTTACAAGCCGTCTGCGCCGGCATAGCGCGTGGTGCATGCGTTGAAGGTGCGCCACGCGCTGCTGTCGGCTTGCAGCCAGGAATCCAGACATTCCGCGCTAAGCGGCGCAGATAACGCGTGGCCGCGGAATAGCAGATCGCTATGCAGGCGCATCCAGGCAAAGTCGCGGATGTCATCGACGCCGCCCGCCACGACGTGCAGCTTGGCGTTCCATGCGCGCTCCATCAGCGTGAAGAAGCGGCCTTGCAAGGATCGGTTTTCGGACAAGCCCAAAGGAATCTGCACTTGCAAGCCGTCGGGGCGCAATGTGCCACATTCCAGAACCCTGCCATTGATACTGGCAGGCACCAGACGCGCGCGCAGGCGAGCCTGAAATTCGGGGTAGCGCGCCAGCACGTCCGCGCGTTCCGATAGCCGTTCGGTCAGCGGCAACGTGAACATGAGGCGCTTGCTCGCCAGCATCAAGGGCATGGCGTCATCGTGGTGGGCCGTCTTGTTGATCCAGATGCGATCGCCTTCCAGGCCTATGCCCAGTTCCGCACACAAGCGTTCGGCAAGATCGCCTGTGCCTGTGACATCAAGCGGATGTTCGAACGAGATGTCGATTGGGGTGCTGAATTTCTTGAAGAAGGCCGCGCCAGCCTGAAGGCCTGCTCCCAAGCCGGAGGGATTCAATCCGCTCCAGGGGGATGGGCGGCTGCGCCCCAGCACGGCATATTCGTAGACCTGCCCTTGCGCGGTGAACACGGGCTGAAAGCGCAACAACACAGATTCGCTGCAACGAGACCAGAATCGAGCGTCGTCTCTCATGGCGTCACCCGGGCGTGGCGATGCGCGGAAGGTCGGGTCCGGGACAATTTCATTCAGTTCTCGATTAACGTATACCCGCCGTAGGCAGTGGCGGCGCGGCGCCTGAGCCCGGTGCGCAGCTGGATCGTGGCGGAGTCCGATATCTTGGGAATGGTGCCTAAGGCCGCCCGCAGAATGAACAAGAAGATTCTTAATCCCCGCGCAATATCGACCTTGCCAGGGGCGGCATCAACGCCTCACCCACTTTGAGATTCTTCTTATTCTCTGGGTAAGCAGGTGTTTCTACCATGCGTCAAATGCTGGTAGAAGACCGTGGCGCACTCGCCCTAGAACCTCAGGCCGCGCCGCGCGCCGCCTCTTTGCTGCTGCACTTTCTTGCAGTGGCCCTGCTCGTCTGCATTGCGGCGGGCGCGACCTTCTATCTGTACTGGACCTTCAGCAACGTCGTCTCCACGTATCGCCGCCATATGAATGCCGCGGCTTACGAGGCGCAGTTGTTCTTCGATCAGCGCGAAGCCTTGCTGCGGTCCGTCGCCGCTGCCGCCGTGCGCAACACCAACCACGCGCCCATCAGCGAAACCCCCACGTATTTCGGCAAGACCGGCCAGATTGAAGTCCTGCCGTTGCAAGACGCGCCCGACACCTTCGACTGGGCGCTGATCCTGACCCCTCGCGACTTGCGCCGCCTGGCGCTGGCCAACACCAAAGTGGTGTACAGCTCGTTGCGCAATGCCACCACCACGCGTGTCGCCGCACACGGCCAGATCGTCGTGTCAACGATTCCCCCGGCCATCCAGCAATGGCTGGCGCTGACGCTGACCGATATCGAAACCCGCCCCGCTCCGCACGGACAGGCGCCCATCGTCTGGCTGCATCCGCCGCAAGATACGGTCAAGCGCCTGTTCCTGTTCACGCCGCTCGACCCCGTTCACCCCGAAACCGGCTGGATCGGGCTTGAAGTCCACGGCGTGGAAACCGCCGTGAATGCGCCGCGTTTCGGCGCGGGAAATTATGTGTTGTTTGACGAGCAAAGCCGGCCCGTGCTGCATAGCCCGGACGGCAGCGCCGTTGAACACACGCTGACGAAAACGATGCGTGAAGACGCCTTCGGCCTTCAAGGCCGGGGCTGGCTGCCCGAGTATCTTGTCCTGAGCAAATCGGTGGGCGACGACGGCTGGCGCCTTGTTTACTACACGCCCATCCTGCACGTCCTGCGCGACAACGCGTTCGCGTTGCAGATGGCTTCGATCACGTCATTGCTGCTGATCATTACGGTGGTCTTGCGGGTGCGCTACATCCGCCGCCGGCTGGTGTTGCCGGCGCTGCGCCAATATGAAGCGCTGGCCGACAGTGTGTCGCTCAACCTCAAGCTGATCGAAGTTGCGCCGGTGGGCCTGTGCCTGCTGCGGCGCTCCGACGGCGCGGTGGTCTTGTCCAACGACATGGCGCGCCGCTGGTTCCAAGGCACGCCCGGTTGGCGCGCCGAGATCCTGTCTCATCAGGGCGATGAAATGGGCCGCGAGCACAAGTTGAAGGATGGGCGCACGGCGTACCTGACGTTCGCGCCTACCACCTACCGCGGCGAAGCCGTTGTGCTGTGCGGCATCAGCGACATCTCGGCATTGAAGCGTATCGAGTATTCGCTGCTGCAAGCCAAGCGCGACGCCGAGGCCGCCAATCAGGCCAAGACCGTATTCCTCACGACCATGAGCCACGAAATCCGCACGCCGCTCTATGGCATTCTTGGCACGCTTGAACTGTTCTCGCTGACCCGTGTGAACGGCCAGCAATCGCAATACCTTGAGACCATCCAGCAGTCTTCTTCCACGTTGTTGCGCACCATCAACGACACGCTGGACTTGTCTCGCATCGAGGCCGGCCACACCGTACTGGAACGCGCGGCGTTCTCGCCCGTCGAACTGCTGAACAATGTGGTCGCCAGCTTCTCGGCGCGCGCACACGCCAAGGGCTTGCGCAGCTATGCCGTGGCCGACCCCGACACGCCCCCCTCCGTCCTGGGCGACGCCACCCGCATCCGGCAGATTCTTGACAACCTAGTCAGCAACGCCATCAAGTTCACGGACTCCGGGCAGATCGTCCTGCGCCTGAAACTCAACAGCCGTTGCCGCGACGACGTCGACCTGTGCTTCCAGATTGCCGACACCGGCGCCGGCATCGCGCCTGAACATCAAGCGCGCTTGTTTGAACCGTATTACCAGGTGGATGCCGACAACGGCGTATCGGCGCCGGGCACGGGGCTGGGCTTGTCCATCTGCCGCCGCTTGTCCGACATGATGAATGGCCGGTTGAACGCCGTCAGCGAACCCGGCCTGGGCACCAGCATCACGTTCGAAGTCCGCCTGCCGCTGGCCCCTGACACACCGGAAGCCGCCAGCCCGGGCCTGGACAACACCACCGTCTACGTGCAAGGGGCCGTTCCCGAGATCGTCAACAACCTGTGCGACTGGCTACGCCGGTGGGGCGCGGTGGCGCTGCCATTCACGGGCGAAAGCACGCCATCGGCGGAACCCTCGGTGCTGGTGCAGGCCTGGCCGCACGCGCAGAAGATCAGTAACTGGACGGGCCCGCAGGTCATCATTCATCCGCCCGGATTGCGCCCGCGCATTGACGACAGCCATCGCAATTGGTTCGCTACCGCCTACAACCAGGCCAGCATCCATCATGCCGTTCGTATGGCGCAAGGCGGCGCGGCGCGCTCGGCTTCCCTGGACGCCAAGGCCAAACCGGAACTCCTGGGCTTGCGCGTACTGGTCACGGAAGACAACCCCATCAGCCAATTGATCCTGCGCGAGCAGCTCGAGCACCTGGGCTGCACCGTCACGCTGGCGGGCAACGGCCAGGAAGCGTTGAACCTGCCTGACCTGATGGGCTTTGACGCAGTGCTGACCGACTTGAACATGCCCTTGGTCGACGGCTACGAGTTCACGCGCATCCTGCGAAAGCGCGGATACGACAAGCCCATCCTCGGGGTCACCGCGAACGCATTTCCCAATGAACAGCGGCGCGGCATGAATGCGGGCATGACCAGCCTGTTGGTCAAGCCCTTGCCCCTAGCCGTTCTGCGTCAAACCCTGCAAACGGTCAAAGAACCCCGGAGTTAACGATGCTTTCCGTTTACAAGGTACTGGTCCTTGACGACCACCCATTCCAATGCGCGCAGATGCGCGGCCTGCTTGAAGACGCCGGCTTCGAACAGGTGGACATGGCAAGCACCGCAGAAGAAGCGCTGGAAAAAGCGCGTTTGCATTCCTATGAGCTGATTCTGATGGAGCTGAATATGCCCGGCATGGATGGCGTGCAGTTCATCCACGAGTTGGCCCGGCAGCACTTGAGCCCGATGTTGGCGATTACCACCGCGTGCTCGCGCCGCATCATGAACAGCGTCAGCCTGATGGCCAAGGAAAAGGGGCTGGCCGTCATCGGTGCGTACACCAAACCCGTCACCCGGGAAAACGCGCAAGCGCTGGCCAACCGCCTGCGCCAGGCTCGTCCGGACCCTGTCGCGCACCTGGCGCCCATTCTAGACCCTGCCCGGCTCTTCGAACGCCAGACCTTGGAAAAGGCGCTGAACACCGGCCAGATCCAAGCCTGGTTCCAACCCAAGAAGGCGTTGGCCACCGGCAATATTGTTGGGGCCGAAGCCTTGGCGCGCTGGCATCACGAAGAGTTCGGGTTCATGCTGCCCGCGTCTTTCCTGGGTGCGGTCCGGCATCATGGCCTGGACCACGCCTTACTGATGCGGATGCTGGAAGACGCGCTGACGGCCTACCGCCGCTGGCGCCACATGGGATTCAAGATGCCGGTTTCGGTCAATCTGCCCACGCGGTTACTTGATGAACCTGATCTGCCCGACCAGCTTTACAATCTTGTCGCGGAACAAGACGTCCCCTTTGAGGACGTCACCTTTGAACTGCTGGAAGACGACACCGCAACGCTTCCTGGCCAGTACTACATGGGGGCAAGCCGCCTGCGCTTGAAGGGCTTTGGTCTGGCGCAGGACGATTTCGGCAAAGGATACAACTCCATGTACACCTTGATTTCCACCCCCTTCACCGAATTGAAGATCGACCGCGCCTTCGTCAGTGGCGTCGTCGAAGATGGAGTCCGCGCCGCGGCGTTGTTATCCTCGGTGCAACTCGGCCGCCAGTTAGGCTTGCTGATTACCGCCGAAGGGGTGGAAACAACGAAAGAACTGGAGTTTTTACGCGATATCGGCTGTGATTTCGCCCAGGGCTTTCTGATATCCGCCGCCGTCAACGCCCACGACTTCACCGATTTGCTGGCTAACGAACCCCGCCCGTACGCCACCCATCCGCTATAGGACTACTGCCGCGCATGCAGGAAACGCCGTTAAGCAGGATCGCTCGCACCTCTCGCCGCCTGAATACCGCATTGTTCGGCATTCTGCCCGTTGCCTTGATCCTGATCGGCGCTCTGCTGTGGGGCGCACAACGCATCATCAAGCAGGAAGAAGACCGTTTGCTGATGGATTTCGCCGTCCTCGTGGGCTATATCCACGAACAGGAAGGCTTCCTGATCCAGTTCAGCAAGGAAAACCAACGTTTGGATGGCCGGCCGCCGATCGAACACGTTGAGCTTGGCGCCCCGATGGCGGCTTCGCGCCCCGATTTTCGGCTCTATCGCGGACAGCATGCGTTTGTGGCCATGCCGTTTTCGCTGCTTTGCCGCTACGCCGCCGACTGTCCGGCAGCGGGCAGCCCCGTCCCGGCAGCGTCCGGCTACTTCGCCGATTTCTACAGCACGTTCTGGGCCAACTCGTACTTTCCTTCGGCCGCCGCCTTTTTGGTGAACCGCACCGACAGCGTCACGGTCGCCGTGCCTGCCATCAACGTGAAGCCCGGCTATGGCGTCCCGCTCAGCGAAGGCACCTTGCTGCTGGTCGATGACGGCGTGCGCGCCTGGCTGAACAAGCCCCAACCCGTTACCACGCCCCCTTCAGCCGCTGCCTCCGACACGGAAATCATCGACGAACAACCCGACCGGACGGTGCAGTGGTTCCGCGCGCCAGGGCTGAACAACCGCATGATCGGCATCATGGCCGCCGGCCTGCCTGACGCCGCCTGGAGCAACCGCGACGGCAAGCGTGCCGAGCTCTTTGCCGTCACGCTGCTCAGCCGCAACCGCATCAACATCTACGATAAGGCGCTGCCCTCCATCCAATACGACGCCTTCTGGCTGAGCCACCGCGATGAAGGCCTGATGATCGGCGACGGCCCCGCCCCCGTGGGCGGCCACGATGGCCTGAACTACATGGCCGATGGCCTGGTCATGCAGGTGACGGACCCGGCCGGGCGCTGGACGGCGCATTACCGCGTCAGCTATGGCAACTTCTTTCAAGACAATCTCTGGCTGCCGGTCAGCGCCCTGCTGGCGCTGCTGCTGAGTCTGGCAGGCGGCATCGGCTATCAGCGGTGGTACAGCCGACGCGTGATCGAGCCCGCGCAGATCGCGCACCGCGATATCGCCGAAAGCGAAGAATTCAATCGAACGCTGATCCAGACGGCGCCCATCGCGCTGTGCGTGTTGGCGCGAGCCGATGGCGATGTGCTGTTCGCCAACAGCCTGGCGTTGGAATGGCTGGGCGCCGCAGCCGGACAGGGGCTGCGTGATTCGCCCGCCGCGCAGCCCCTGCTGGACCAGGTGCTGCACGCCACGGAACCCGGCACCATCGAGACCTTCCACGCCGACGACGGCCGCCCGCTGTACGTGGCCTATTCGCCCACCCGCTACAAGAAGCAGAGCGTGGTGCTGTGCGCCTTCGCCGACATCAGCGCGCGCGCCGAAATCGAGCGCACGCTGGCGCAGGCCAAGCGCGACGCCGACAAAGCCAGCGAGGCCAAATCCACCTTTCTTGCCACGATGAGCCACGAAATCCGCACGCCGCTGTATGGCGTGCTGGGAACGTTGGAACTGATGGGCATGACCGAACTGAACACCGAACAACGCCAGCATCTGGAACGCATCCAGAACTCGTCGGTGATTCTGCTGCAATTGATCAGCGACATCCTGGACATCACCAAGATCGAATCAGGTCAGCTGGCGCTGGAGTCCAGTGTGTTCAGCCCGCGCGACCTGGTGGAAAGCTGCACCCGCTCGTTTGCCGCCATGGCAGGGCAAAAGGGGCTGCTGCTGTTCGCCTGCGTGGACGGTTCCGTGGCGCCCTGGGTAATGGGGGACGCTGTGCGCATCCGGCAGATTCTCAGCAACCTGCTCAGCAACGCCATCAAGTTCACCGAGTCCGGCCACGTCATCGTGCGGCTGCGCGGGGCGAATCTGCAAGACGGCGCGCAACGGCTGACATTGCAGGTGGTGGACACCGGCATCGGTATCGGCAAGTCCGAACAAAGCCAGCTGTTCAGCCCGTTCTACCAAATCGACAGCGCCAGCCACACCGTGCGCGGCGCGGGCATCGGCCTGTCGATCTGCGCCCGCCTGGCCAAGTTGATGGACAGCCAGATCCGCGTGACCAGCGAACTGGGCCTGGGCAGCAGCTTCGCGCTGGACCTCGTCTTGCAGCCGGCCGACGGCCCCGCCATCGAACTGCCTGATCTGCACGGCATTCGCATCCAGGTGCGCAGCCCGCATCGCGAACTGACCGATAACGTCTGCCTCTGGCTGAACCGCTGGGGCGCGACAGCGGACCCTGCCACCGGCTCGCAGCCCCGCGGCGAACGCGATGATGTCTTCCTGGACCTGCTGGGCGCCAACGATGCCCGGCCCGTCAACTGGGCCGGGCATTACCTGGCGGCGGGCGACCCCTGGGCCAGCGCCCCCGGCGCGCCGGAACAGATCGATGGCCACGACCTGGACAGCATCGGGTTCGCCATCGCGCGCCTGGTGCGGGGCGATCCGGTCGTGCCGCCCGCGGTCAGTGCCGATGCCGTCCTGGACCCACTCGACTTGCAGGTGCTGGTGGCGGAAGACAACCCGATCAACCAGGCCACGCTGCGCCATCAGCTTGAGCAGTTGGGCTGTACGGTGACGGTGGCGGCAGACGGGGCGGAAGCGCTGTCGCTGTGGGAACTGGGCGCCTACGACCTGCTGCTGACCGACGTCAACATGCCCAAGATGAATGGCTACGAGCTGACCGGCACGCTGCGCGAGCGCGGATTCACGCAACCCATCATCGGCGTCACCGCCAACGCCATGCGCGACGAAGAAGCGCGCTGCATGGCGGCGGGCATGAACGCGTGGCTGGTCAAGCCAATTGAACTCAGCACCTTGCGCCGCCACCTGGGCAATGTGGCGCCGCGGCGCCACGACAAGGCGGCCCCCCCTTCGGACACGCCCCCGGCCGCTGCCGATACACCCAACGCCGATACCCCCACCAACACCGATGCGCTGTCTCCGCTCGTCCCCGCCCAGTACCGCCGCCTGTTCCGGGAAACCATGGAGTCGGATCTGGCCAAACTGGAAGCCGCCATCGCCCAGCGCGACGTGCGGGTGGCGCTGCAAACCATGCACCGCATGCGCGGCGCGCTGGTAATGGTAAAAATGACGCCACTGTCATCTCAGCTCGAAGCCATCGAATCCCGGCTCAAGCGCAATGACCGGGACGAACAAGCCTTTCAGGACACCTTGACGCTGATAGTTGAACTCAAAGACCTTCTGGTCCAAGTCTGATTCTTGGTGCAGAATGGTCCCGATAATTCATCCCATCAATACTCCGCGTCCCCGCATGGAACGACTTCGAATAGTCTTGGCAGACGATCACCCGCTTGTGCTTATGGGCATGCGCGATCTGCTCGATAAGGATCTCAGCTTTGAGGTCACGGCAACATTGGCCAGCCCGACCGAGCTGGTCGAACACCTGACACAAGATCTGCCGAATGTAGTCATCACCGATTACTCCATGCCCGGCGATGAAACCTATGGCGACGGCATCCGGCTGGTGAAATACCTGACCCGGCATTTTCCGCGCGCGCAGGTCGTTGTGCTGACGATGGTGTCGAACCCGATGATCATTTCAGCACTGTATGACGCAGGGGTTGCGGCGGTGGTGCTCAAGCGCGACAACCTGGCCGAAATTGTCACGGCATTGCAGACGCTGCAAGCCGGGCGCAAATACTATCCCCCCGGGTTTCAGCGCGACGGCACGGTAGATTCCCGCACCAAGTTCATCGGCGAACGCATCAACAGCCTGTCCCCCAAGGAATTCGAAGTGCTGCGCCACTTCATTCGGGGTGAATCCATGATGCAAGTGGCCGAGACGCTCAAGCGCAGCGTCAAGACCGTGAGCGGACAAAAGATATCCGCCATGCGAAAACTGAACGTGCAGACGGACCAGGAACTGGTGGCGTTCTGCGTAGAAACCGAGATTTTCCAGTAACGCCGTCCGCCCCTGGCCTTAGCGCCAGGCGCTGCCCACCTGAATATAGAACGCGTTCTGATCCTTGCTGTGAGCCACGTCGATACCGACGGACAAGCCCATTTTCTTAGCGATCAAATAGCGAAAGCCCGTCCCCACGCTGACCACGTTGGGCGCTTCACTGAATGAATTCCAGCGGCCGTAGGCTTTGCCCAGCCCCGAGAACGCCAGCAGCGACCAACGCGGTGTGACGTTCCACCGCAACTCCAGCTCGGACACCAGCGCAGTCTTGTCCTGATAGCGGCCGCGCGACACGCCGCGCAAATCGATGGACGGCTGCGCGTAAAACGGCACTGCGCCACTGGTGGTCTGGCCGTCCAGACGAACGCCCAGGTTCCACTCTGGATTCAACGGCATCCACGTGTAGCCGCGCGCGCTGTAGGTATCGAACGACTGCGAACTGCCCAGCCAGCCCCGCGCAAACTGCGCCT
The DNA here is from genome assembly GCF_056399725.1 of Achromobacter sp. 01N37. Classification (NCBI taxonomy): domain Bacteria; kingdom Pseudomonadati; phylum Pseudomonadota; class Betaproteobacteria; order Burkholderiales; family Alcaligenaceae; genus Achromobacter; species Achromobacter sp. 01N37. The sequence continues at coordinate 215,156 of NZ_JBFTRX010000007.1, read as the reverse complement.
CAATTTCCGCATAGCTGCCCTTCGTGGGGTAGAACATGTTGTCGCGGCTGTCGTAATCGACCACCAGGCCCAGCTTGCCGATGCGCCCCTGCTGGTCAGCCGAGCTAAGTTCGCTGGCGGCGTCCCCCGTGAAGCGTGTCGTGGAATTGAAGTAGGTGTAGCGCGGCCCGATGTACCAGCGCGAATCCCCTACGCGCGCCAGCAGCTGCTGCACCAGAAACGTGCCCTTGAGCTCGTAACTTCGTCCGACATTCAGCTTGCCGTAGTAATCCAGGTTCATCCGGCCGTGGGCCAGCGCGCCCAGATAGCGGTAGCGGTCGCCGTCCCAAGTATGAAAGTGGAACAGCCCGCCAAAGCGGCTGCCGTTTTCGGTCAGCGCGCCACCGATGCCGGTGACGTTCGGCGGCGCCTTTTCACCCTCTTCGCGAGGCGCGCTGCCGGCCTCTTCCAGTGACTCCGAAAAGTACAGCAGCATCGCCCCGCCGCCGTACCCCACCGCGGGTTCGGTGATGACGATGGGAATCGGCATGACACCTTTACGGTGCAACAGAAAATCACTGGTGTCGAAGTCCCCATCCTGCGTGTCTGTGAACGAGGCGGAATCTGCGGCGTGCGCATTGAAGGCCAGCGCCGTGAAGGCCAAAACGGTGATCGCCCAAAATGTGATCGCCCAACCCGTGATCGCCCGGGCGCATCGGCCCCGACGCATCGCTTTCATCCGGGGACCTGCTTCAAGCCGATGGCTGGCCCCCCCTTCCTGCACCTGCATAGACGGTTCCTTTCAACACGACTTGACTTGCGTGAACGGGAGGAAGCCGGCCTGCGGACGTCAAACCGGCTGACGAAACAGTAAAGAAATACAGGCTGTTTCACAAGCGCGGAAGCGGCGCTTCTGGCTTGGTATCCTTTGGGGCTTGCCCGAGCTGACGCCGCGCCTTTGCGTCTACATTGCTCGGGCGCATCAAACCGAGACCGTGGCATGACGCAAGACGCATTTGAATCCATTACCGACCAGGAAGTGAACCGCAACGCCATGCAGGCGCTGCTTGAACAAGCGGCGGGCCGCCCGTTGTTCTTCCAGGACTGCGATTTCCAGAACGCTGACTTTTCCCGGCTGGATCTGCGCGGCGCGCAATTCACCGCCTGCGCCATCGCCGACGCCTCGTTTCAGGGCGCCACGCTGGCCGACACCACCTGGGTGCGTTGCCGGGGCGGCCGTGCCAATTTTGCGTCGGTAGATGCCAGCGACGCGGTCTTCCAGAACTGCGATCTGAACAACGCCAACTGGCGCCGTGCGCGCCTGGCCGCCGCCCGGTTCCAGGGATGCAAACTGACCGGTTCCGACTTCGACGGCATCGCCTGCCTGGGCTGGACGGTTGAAGAATGTTTGCTGGTCGGTGCGCTCTTGCGCGGCGTGTCGTTCCGCAAAACCGCCCTCATGCAGCTGGACTTTTCAGATGCGGATCTTGCGGGCAGTGATTTCCGCGACACCGTCTTTCACGGCGGCAGCCTGCGCAACGCCAACCTGAAAAACGTGCGCTTTGAAGGCGCCGACCTGCGCGAAGTGGATTTAAGCGGCATCGACCTGACCGCCGCCGCGCGGCTGGCCGGCGCCACCATTTCCAAGACGCAGGCCGCCGCGCTGCTGGCCGAGCTGCGCATCAGTGTGATCTGACGCGCACGGGCGTTAGCCTTCGGCGCCCATCGCCGGGTCGCTCACCGTGTGCTTGCCCGTTTCCACTCGCCCGGCGAAGCGGCGATAGAAAGCCGGGTCGCTGGCGCACGTGACGGCGAAGTCATACCACTGTCCGCTTTCGGCAAGCGCCCAGTGCAACGATGCCGTTGCGCCGCCCGCCACGGATTGCTTCCACGGGCCGTCCTGCCGATAGGCCAGCGCCGTCACCGTGAAGTCACCGGCATTGGCGCCCGCGTTCATGAGCTCGGCATAGACGTCGCCATTGGCGATGTCGTAGCAAACGCGGATCTCGGGCGCGACACCCGAGTCCGCGATGCGGCTGGTATCGCCCTTGAAGTGGCGATGCAGGCCGTTCGGCCCCAGCACCCACAAGTCATACCGGCCAAGATTGTCCTGGAACGCATTCCAGGTATCCGACAAGGACTTCCCCGCTTCCACCACATAGCGCCGCGGCACGCGGTCCAGGTTCAGCCGGTCATACACATGGAACACCGCCGCCTGCGTGCCGGTATTGGAGAACAGCAATTCCACCGTACCCACCGCGCTGCAACGCGCACTGGCGTGCAGTTCATACGGCAAGGCGCGTGACGGACGCGTGCCGCTGGCCTGAATGGGCAACTGCATATCCGTGGGCAAAGGCATGGCGGGTAACGCTTCCTGTGCGCTGCGCAACTGGTCGGCGGCGCTGCGGGTGCTGCGTCCGGCCAGCGTGGGCAAGGCCTCGGTGTTGGGCGTCTGGAAATTGAATGCGCTGGTCAGGTCGCCGCACACGGCACGGCGGAATGGGCTGATGTTGGGTTCCTGCACGCCAAAACGCGCTTCCAGAAAGCGCAGCACCGAGGTGTGGTCAAACACCTGCGAATTGACCCAACCGCCACGGCTCCAGGGAGAGATGACGAACATCGGCACACGCGGGCCAGGGCCATAGACGCGGCCATCCGGCGCGGGCTGGCTGCTGCTGCCGGCGGGCGCCGGATGCGAGAAATATTCAAACGCCATGTCCGTATCGCTTAGCGTGGACTTGCCCGCTTTGCCCAAACCCGAATCGGGCGACGGCGCAGACGGCGACGGCACATGATCGAAGTAGCCGTCGTTCTCGTCGAAGTTCACCAGCACCACCGTCTTGCTCCAGACTTCGGGCACGGCGGTCAGCGCGTCCAGCACTTCTTGCAGGAACCACGCGCCTTGCACCGGGCTGGACGGGCCGGGGTGTTCGCAATAGATCGACGGCGCGTTCATCCAGCTGACTTGCGGCAGCTTGCCTTCGCGGATGTCGCGCTTGAAGGCGTCCAGATAGTTCTCGGGCGCGGTGCCGGGCAAGGTGTTCGCCACACCCTTGTATAGCGGGTTATGCGCGTTGTCGCTGGCGGCGTCGTAGGCGTGATACGGCAATGCCTGGCCGGTGTTGGCGTACGGCACGCCGGGCTCGCCCCCGCTGGATACCGGAAAGCCGGACGCGATGTTCGCGCGGCGGAATTGCTGGAAAGCGCCCAGCATGTTGTCGCCCCATTCGTCCGGCATGTTCTGGTACGAAATCCAGCTGACGCCAGCGGCTTCCAGCCGTTCGGCATAAGTCGTCCAGGTGTAGCCGGTGTTCTGCGACGCCGGCCGGCCGTCGATCCAGTCCCACTCATTGTTCACGAACGACGCGCCGCCTGCCGTCGCGCCATTGGTGCCCGTCAGGTGGAACGCGCGGTTGGCGTCGGTGCCAGTGTGCATCGAACAGTGATAGGCGTCGCACAAAGTGAACGCGTTGGCCAGCGCGAACTGGAACGGAATCTCGCGTTCCTTGAAGTAGCCCATCGCGATGTCGGTCTTGTGCGTGGGCCATTGCGTCATACGGCCGTGGTCCCACGCGGCCTGGCTATCCACCCAGGTGTGGTGCGCGCCATCCGCGCGCTGCGCGTTGTGGGTGCTGCCATCCAGATGGTAAGGCGTGAGCACGGCGCCGTTGGCGCGCTCTTGCTGCCAGACGCGGCGCCCGTTGGCCAGGGGAATGGTGAAGCGGTCGCCAAAGCCGCGCACGCCTTTGAGCGTGCCGAAGTAATGGTCGAACGATCGGTTCTCTTGCATCAGGATGATGACGTGCTCCACATCCTTGATGGTGCCCGTGGCGTTGTTGGCCGGAATGGCCAGCGCGCGGCGGATGCTGGGCGGAAATGCGGCCAGCGCGGCGGCGGCAAAGCCTGCGCCCGTGGCGGTCTGTAGAAAATTGCGGCGTGAATTCATCTCGAGGCTTCTGGGTCGTTGAGGTCAGGGCAAGTCAGCGCGACGGCGTTCAAGGCGCGCATCGCAGCAGCGGCGCAGGCGCGGGCGGCTGAGGCTGAGGCTGCTCGGTGACAGGAGGCTCGGGAGTGGGCGATGACGGCTCGTCGTCATCATCACCGCCACAGGCGGACAAGGTGACGGCCACGAGCAAGGCGGCCGCAAGCGTTCGTGCAATGCGTTTGGGAGGCATGGGGAGTCGGTGGGGTGAGGAAAAACTTTCATGCCGCTTTCAAGCAGCAAGACCCCAGCGAGTCTAGGAACGCGACGTGACAACCCCGTGAATCCTCACGGGGTGATTCAGGCCGCGTTGTATCGGCGTATGTCCACGCGGACATCCGCGTGTCATGTGCGTAAGACGCGAGGTCAGCGGCGGCGCAGGAAGCGCTGCTCGACGACGACGCTGCCCCACTGCTGGCCTTCGGATTCGTCGGTCAGCACAAAGCCCGCTGACTCATACAAGTGGCGCGCGGCGTCCAGCCCCTTGAAGGTCCACAGATAGGTCTCGTCGTAGTGCGCGTCGGCAAAGGCCAGCGCGCGCTCAAGCAGTGCGCGGCCCACGCCCATGCCACGCAAGGCGTCGTCCACAATGAACCAGCGCAGGTGCGCTTGGCGCTTCGCAAGATCGCCGTCGATCACGATGCTGGCCAACACCCTGCCCCCGTCCACATACAGCCATATGCCTTTGCCCTGTGCGGGCAGGCCTTCCGCGAAGGCAGCCAGCTCGCTGGCGACCTTGCGTTCGAAGTACACGCCAAAGCCCGACGTTTGTGCGTAGTAGCGCGCGTGCAGGCTGGCGACATCGCCAATGCAGCCGGGCACATAGCCGTCGTGAATCGAATCGCTGATGGATGTGGCGGGCGGCGCCAGGTTGGGATTTTCGCGTGACAGCGCATCGGCATACAGCGACATGAAGCGGATCAACGATTGCTGGTCGTCAGGCGCCAGTTTGCGCAGCGCCCGCGACACCTGATCGGTGGCGAACTGGTCGATGCGCGCACGAAGCTCCAGGCCGGCCGCGGTCAAGGTCAAGCGGGATGCGCGCGCATCGTCAGTATCGGTTTCACGCGTCACCAGGCCGGCTGATTCCAGCTTGGCCAATTGGCGGCTCGTGTTGGATTTATCCAGCCTGAGAATCCCCGCCAGGTCGCGCGCCTGAATGCCGGGCTGCAAACCGATTTCGATGATGGCGTGTACGGCGGAAGGGGCGAGATCGCTGCCGGCCAGCGACGTGCGCATGAAGCCAAGTTCGCGTACCAGCTTGCGGGAAAATTCCCGCAAATCCCGGATGGTCTGCTCACGGGACTGAGGAGGAAAATCGATGAGATCCATGGGGCGCCCCCAATAAGTTGCGGTTCGCAACCAATATAATTGCGAGCCGCAACCAAATCAAGGAATTTTCAGCGTCACCCCGCTACCCGGCCACCTCGCTACCTCGCTACCTCGCTACCTCGCTACGGCGCTACGGCGCCACCGCGCCACCGCGCTACCGCGCTACCGCGCTACCGAGCGGACATTTTGCGCCGCAACCGGCGCAGCACGGCGCCCAGCACCGGAATGCGTTCGTAAATATGCGCCGCCGGGTCCCAGAAATCCTGGTGGTCGATGATCAAGCCTTGCGAGTCCAACACCAGCGCGCTGGCCCCTTCGAAGTCGAACGCGTGGCCTCGGAACGCGCCGTCAAACCGCCACACCAGAAACGCGTCCACGCCCTGTCCGCCCTGCCGCAAGATATGAAAACGCGGCTGCTCCAGATTCTGGAACATGTGGGCGTAAACCTGTGCGATGCCGGGCAGGCCGTGCACATCGTTGAACGGATCAGCAAAGTGCGCATCGGGCGCGTAGACGGTATCAATGCTGGGCAGTGTTTGCGGCGTCAGCGCTTCAAACCAGGCCGCGATTTCTTGCAGGCGTGCGTTCATCATTGCGTCCTTTTCTCTAAAACCCAGTGCCGGACATCCGTGCGGCCTTCTCGAAAGCCGGCTTCGCAATAGCACAGATACATGCGCCACAAGCGGATGAAGGCGTCGTCGAAACCTTGCGCGCGCACCGCCTGCACCTGCGCGTCAAACGCGTGGCGCCAGCGCAGCAGCGTATCGGCGTAGTCCAGGCCGAACGCGTGTTCGTCGATGATGTCGAGCCCGGCGCGTGCGGTTTGTTCACGGATCACGCGTGGGCAGGGCAGCATGCCGCCGGGAAAAATGTATTGCTGAATAAAGTCCGTGCCGCGCCGGTAGGTATCGAACGCTGCGTCGGCGATGTCGATGGATTGCAGCGCAACCCGGCCGCCGCTGCGCAGGTTCCGGGCCAAGGTATCGAAGTACACGGGCCAGCGGCGCTCGCCCACGGCTTCGACCATCTCAACGGAGACGATGTGGTCGTACTGTCTGGCGCCCAGGTCGCGGTAGTCGCGCAGTTCCAGCGTGACGCGGCCGTCCAGCCCTTGCGTTTGCATACGCGCGCGAGCCCATTGCAATTGCGCGTCGGACAAGGTGATGCCGTGCACGTGCAAGCCGCGTTGCGCGGCGCGCTCGGCAAAGCCGCCCCACCCGCAACCAATCTCCAGCACGTGCTGGCCGGGCCGGGCGTTCAAGGCATCCAGCAGCCGGTCGATCTTGCGGTGTTGCGCGGCCTGGAGCGATTCCGTGCGATCCGCGCCGAACAGCGCGGCGGAATAGCTCATCGACGGGTCCAGCCACAAACGATAGAAGTCGTTGCCCAGGTCGTAGTGGGAAAGAATATTGCGGCGGCTGCCTTTGCGGGTGTTGTCGCGCAGGAACAGATGCGACAAGCGCCGCGCCAGCAACGCCCACCACTTGCCTGCCACAGCTTGAGACAATGCGGCCTCGTTGCGCAAGGCCAGGGTGAACAGCGCAAGCAGATCGGGGCTGTCCACCCAACCCCGGCGCAGGCTTTCCGCAAAGCCGATGTCGCCCTGTCGCAAGATGGCCGGCGCCGCCCGCCAATCGCGGATGATCAGTTCGGCATGCGGCCCGCCGCCGGGCTCGCCGTACAGCGCGTGCCCGCCCGATGGGTCCGTCAAGGCCAGCGTGCCGACGCGCAAGCGCGCCGCCATCGCCATCAATCCACGCGCGGCCCAGCCGGGCCTGGCGGCAGCGCATTCAACGCTGAGTTCGTCTTCACTCATCATGGCCCTCGCGCGGGTAGGTCACTTCGCTTGGCGGCGCAGCGGGTTTGCGTTGGTATGGCACCTTGCGCAAGAACAGGCGCAAGGCTTGGAGGTGAATGCGCGCCACGACGCCCAGCGTCATGAACGGCATGGCGAGCAGCGCGCGCAGCAAGGCCGCCGTAGACAGCGGCGTGCCGACGCTTTGAATGGCGGTGTGCAGCAACGGCGCGGGCAACGCGGGATCATCGAAGTAGTCGATGGCGACGCGATGCGTATCGCCCTGCTCATGCACGCGAAAGCGGTACACGCCTACCACGCGGCAGAACGGCGACACATGAAATTCCTTCGTGGTTTGCAGAGCTTCGCCATCATGAATGGCCCCGCCGTCTGGCGCTCGCAACACGTATTGATGGCGTTCGCCAAAGGTGTTGTTGACCTCGGCCACCAGCACCCGCAACACGCCATGGGTGTCATGCACGTACCAGAAGCTGACGGGGTTGAAGACATACCCGAACACGCGGGGAAAGCTCTGCAACCACACGGCGCCCACGTCCATACGGATGCCGGCGATGTCCAGCCGGGAACGCAGCCAGTCCATCGGATTGCCGCCACTGCGGTCGCCGTGGTCGGCAAAATGAAACGCCACGGGGCGGCGGCGGTTGACGCCGAACAGCCATGACGACCGTCCATCCATCTCTGCCGCCTGGTCGACGCGCACGCGCAGGCAGAACACGGGGTACGTGAAGCGGTGCGCAACGGGGCGGGTGCGCGCATGCACCACGCGCGCGCGAGCGAGTTCGATCGGGGCGGTGGTAAGCGCCACTGTCATGACGCGGTGCTCCACGGTGGCGACACGCCGAAGTCAGCCGCAACGCGGATGGCGGATGCCAAGCCGTCCTCATGAAACCCATAACCCGTCCACGCGCCGCAAAACCACGTGCGCGCGCGGCCCTGGATGCCGGCCAACTGGCCTTGCGCCACAACGGTGTCGGCGTCCAGGACGGGGTGCTCGTAGTCGAACCGGCCCAACACGCTGCTGGCCGCCGGTTCCTGCTGCGGGTTCAGCGTGACGATCACCGGCTGCTTGAACGGCAGCGGTTGCAAGTGGTTGAGCAGATAGCTGACCGACATGGGCGCATCCGCCGTGGGGCCGGCCAGATAATTCCACGCCGACCACACGGCGCGCCGGCGCGGCAGCAAGGCCGTGTCGGTGTGCAGCACGGCCACGTTGGGCTGATAGCGCACGCGCGACAGCACGTCGCGTTCGTCTTCGCTGGCATCCAGCATGGCAAGCGATGTTGGCGCATGGCAGGCCAGCACCACGGCATCGTAGCGGTCAACATGCCCGGCCGACCGCACTTCCACGCCATCGGCCAGCCGCTTGACGGTATGCACCGCGCTGGACACGCGCACGTCTGCAATGCGCGGCAGCATCGCATTCACATACTGGCGCGCGCCGCCCTTGACCGTTTTCCATTGCGGGCGGCCGGCCACTTGCAGCAGGCGGTGGTTCAGGCAGAACGACAGAAACGTGCGGGCCGGTTGCTGCAACACCATGCTGGGCGGCGTAGACCAGATGGCGCCCGCCATCGGCAGCAAATACCAATCGCGCATGGCCTGGCCGTAGCCTTCGTCATCCAGCAGATCGCCCAAGAGCGCATAGGGGCCGCAACGCGCCAGATAACGCGCGGCGTGGCGATTGAAGCGGAGGATGTCGCGCAGCATGCCCAGGAACGCGGGGCGCATCAGGTTGCGGCGTTGCGCGAACACGGTGCCTAGGCTTGTGCCAGCCCATTCCAGATCGGGCTGCGCGAGCGACACACTGAACGTCATGTCGCTGGCGTGTACGGGAATGTTCAGATGCCGGAACAACTGCACCAGGTTGGGATAGGTCAGGTCGTTATGCACCAGAAAACCGGTGTCGACCGGATAGCATATGCCGTCGACCTCGGCGTCTACGGTGTTCGTGTGGCCGCCCACATAGGAGCCGGCTTCAAACAAGGTCACGCTGTATTTTTCAGACAGCAGCCACGCCGCGCTCAAGCCCGACACGCCGCCACCGACCACCGCAATGCGGCCGCCCGGCGGGATCGGCGCGGACAGGGCGCGGTTCATGCGGCGTCCTGACGATTCAGGCCCAGCAGATTCGCGCGCAAGGCCGGGCTGCGGGTACGGGGGTCGAGCCAGATGGCAGCGAACGCGCGGGCGAAGGCGGGGCTGTCGATATCGCCCGCCGGCGTGTCGCCACGGAAAAAGCGCACGCCCTCGCCGCGGCGAAACCAGCCGGTCAGGCGGTCGCCCGCGGCCACATCAGGAAAGCGTTCGCGCATGGCCTGCGTCCAGGCGGCCAATTCGTCGGCGGGCGTGTCGGTCAACCGGGCAATTTCTTCGGTCGAGGTGGAGACGATCTGCTCGCCCGGAATGTTGCGCAGGTAGCGCAGCATCAAGACGAAGTCGCCATCGGGATCAAACGATGTGGACGTGTCGGGCGCCGTTGCTTCGGGCGCCGATGCGTCGGGTGCCGCTGCGGGCACATAGAGATAGGCGTGATACAGCCGGAACACGCTCCACGTGAGCAAGCCATGGCCGATCAGCCGCCAATCGGCGGGATGCGCCGTCAGCAACGCGGACGGCAACGCAACTTCCAGGGGTTTCGACGTCGGGGTGGCCATGTCGCCGCCTTGTTGTGAACCGATTAGTCACGATTAAACCATCAAGTTTAAAAAAATACTATGCAGTTTAGATTTAGACTATGCAGGCAAATTTCTGCCTGAATGGTCTGTCCCCCATGCCCGCTGCCGCCCCCGTCAAGAAACTGTCCTTCAAACAACAGCAACTGTTGCTGCGCGAAGATGCCATCCTGGATTCGGTCAACCGAATGCTGGCGGTGAAGGGCTATGACCTGATGACGATGGACGAAGTCGCGGCCGATGTCGGGATTTCCAAGGCCAGCCTGTACAAGCATTTCGCGTCAAAGGACGCGTTGGCGGCGGCGTCGATGACGCGGCTGCTGGACCGCACGCTGGCGGTGATTGCGGCGCTGCCGGAATCGCTGGGGCCGGTAGACCGGCTGAAGGAAGTGGTGCGCTGGGCCGTTCGGACGCACCTGGACGACGAAATGCCGCTCTTGCCGTCCACCCGGTCGACGATCCAGCAGGCGCTGATCACGCACACGCCCTACCTGGAACGCTTGAGCCAGGTCACCGAAACGCTGGGCGGCTGGATTCTGGCGGCGCAGGAAAGCGGTGAGCTGTCGTCAGACTTGCCGGGCGAAGTGATCCTCTACACGATCTACGCGCGGTCGTGCGACCCGGTGGGCAACTTCCTGAAAATGGGCGGCGCGTTCCAGCCCGACGAGATCGTCGAATATTTGATCACCACCACGTTTAACGGACTGGCCGCGCGCTGACGTCCGATGCCACCCCGGGGCGCAAACCCAGCACGCAAACCCCAGGCGTGAATCGGGCGCTGGTCCCGGCGCTGATCCCGGCGTGAATCGGGCGCTGGTCCCGGCGCTGATCCCGGCGTGAATCCGGCACTGATCCCGGCGCTGATCCCGGCATGAATCCGGCGCTGATCCCGGCGCGGATTCGGCGCTTACCCAGGCCGCTTGAATCCGGCCCGCGCCTGTTCAATGGCGGCGTGGCAGACGCAGCCGCTCATGTGGTCATTGACCATGCCCACGGCCTGCATGAAGGCGTACATGGTGGTGGGCCCCACGAACGTCCAGCCACGCTTTTTCAACGCACGCGATAGCGCCGTGGATGCCGCGGATGTCGGGTTGTTGTTCCAGTAATCCAGGTCAATCGCCGGGGGCCGCTCAGCAGGCTGCGGTTCGTGCCGCCATAACCAGCCCGCCAACGAACCGGTTTCCTCGGCCAGCGCCACGGCGCGGCGCGCGTTGTTGATGGCGGACACGATCTTCGCGCGGTTGCGCACAATGCCCGGGTTGCCCATCAGGCGGTCCACATCCTGCTCGGTATAGCGCGCCACGCGTTCGAAATCGAAATCATCGAAGGCTTCGCGAAACGCCTCGCGCTTGCGCAAGATGGTGATCCACGCCATGCCCGCCTGAAACCCTTCCAGGCAGATTTTCTCGTACAGCCGGCGGTCGCCGCCGACGGGCCGCCCCCATTCGTGATCGTGATATTCCGGCATTGACGGCTGCCAGAAGCAGCGCGGCGCGCCCGCTGCATCAAGAATCAGGCCAGCCTTGTCGGGCGCGGGTGACGTGCCCGCTGCGTCTTCAAGCGCTGGCATCGTCATTGCTTACCGGGTACGGGGCAGCTCATGTCGCCTTCTTCGCACTTCAGGTACGCGCGCAGTTCTTTCGTGCGGGCCTGCGTCAGCTTGTCCAGGCACTGGCTCAGCACCATGGGATAGGCGCTGCCGCCGGTGGTGCCGGCTGACGAGAACGCACATTCCGCATCGCGAAAAAACAGCCATGCCTTTTGCGCGGCCTGCAATTGGGTCAGCTTGGTCTTATCGTCTTTCAGCCGTTGCGTGACGTCTTTGTACGCCGCGTTCAAGTCGGCGTCGGACGTTCGATAGGCCTGGTCGGCGCACAGGTTCATGTCGGTCTGCGTTTCGGCATTGCTGCAATTTTTCAGCGGCTGCGCCTGTGCGCTGGCCGCCAGGATCAGCGCGGCAGCCGTGGCGATTGCGATACGCATAAACGTTTCTCCTGTTGAAGGGTTGAGTCGGTAAAAGGGTTGAGTAGGTAAAAGGGTTGAGTCGGTAAAGGGTTGAGTCGGTAAGTAATGGCGCCCGAAGCGTCCGTCTGATGGGAAAGTGTCGCATGGATGGGTACGGTGGCGCATGCCGCAGCCGGCCCATCGCCTAAGATATCGGCCATGAAGATTCAATTGCTCTCTGATCTGCACCTGGAATCCGACCCGACCTTTCTGGCGCGGCCCACCCCTGGCGCCGACCTGCTGGTGCTGGCGGGCGACATCGGCTCGTACCGTGAAGGCTCGAAACTTTCCAGCACCGACTTCGGCCTGGGCAGCTACGCGCCACGCAACGGCTGGCCCACGCCTGTGGTGTTCGTGCCTGGCAACCATGAATACGACAACCTGGATTTCGACGACACGCATGATCGCCTGCGCGAGCTCTGCCACGCCCTGGGCATCCAATGGCTGGAACGCGACACCTGCGTCATCGACGGCGTGCGCCTGGTTGGCACCACGCTGTGGACAGATTTCGATGCGCTGGCATCAGACAGCGACGCGCTAGGCGTGGCGCTTGCCAAGCGCGCCAAGGCATTTCGCGCGGCCGACTTCTATCTGGAAAAGGCGCAGATGCGCCGCCAGGGCGCGCCCTTCATGGCGGAACAGATGCGCGAGCAAGGGCTCGTCTGCCAGCAATGGCTGGACGCCGCGCTGCGCGTGCCGTTTGACGGCCCGACGGTGGCCATCACCCACTTCGCGCCGACGCTTGCCAGCGCCGACCCGCGCTACGGCGTCACGCCCGGCACGGCCGGCTTCTGCAATACGTTGGACGCGTTGCTGCCGCTGGCGAACGTGTGGATGCACGGCCATCTGCATTGCGCGCATGACTACGTGAAAGACGGCTGCCGGGTCGTGGCCAACCCGCTGGGCTATGCCAAAAAAGGCGAACAGGCTGACTTTTCGCCTGATCGCCTTTGGGAAGTGAACGCTTAGAACTTCAGGCTGGCGCTCAAGCCGTAGGTGCGCGGGTCGCCGGCCTTCACGTAATCCGACGATTGGAACAGCCAGTAGCGCTTGTCCGCCAGGTTGTTGATCCCGGCGCGGAACGTCGTCTCGTAGCCATAGATGCGCGTGTCGTAGGTGGCGCCGATGTTGATGATGGCGTAGTCATCCACGCGCACATTGTTCGACGCGCCCAGCATGGTGTTGCCGGTGTATTTCACATCGGCGCGCAGCTTCAGGCCCGGCAATTGCGGCACCGAATACGACACCTGCGCCGCCGCCACCAGCTTCGGCGCGCCCGCCACGCGGTTGCCCGTGTAGGCACTGCCCTTCTTGTACTCCGAATCCAGGAACATCAGGCTGCCGCCTACGTTCCAGTTCGTGGCCACTCGCGCCGACGCGCCCAGCTCCAGGCCCTGATAAATCGACTTGCCGTCTTGGGTCAGTTCATTGGCAGCGTTTGCGTACTCGGCCTTTTTCTCGATACGGAAGAGCGCCGCGGTGGCCGCCCAGTCATCCTGGTTGGTCTTCAAACCCAATTCGTACTGCTTGCTCTTGAGCGGGTTCAGCAAGGCGCCGTAGTTGGCATAGGTGTTGCCCACCGACGAACCCGGCTCCAACGATTCGATGTAGCTGGCGTAGGCCATCGTCTGCGGCGTGATCTTGTACATCAACGCCACGGTCGGCGTCAGCACGCCGTTCTTGTCGTAGCGTGACGACTGCGCGCCCGTCGCATCAAAGCCCACCTGCTCGTAATTCGTATAGCGCAGGCCGCCCAGCAGTGACCAGCCGCCGGTGAGGTCGATGGTGTCGCTGGCGAACATCGCCTTTTGCGTGATCTCGGCCGCGCGGTACAAGTCCAGGCTGCCTTCGCTGTAGTACGTGTTGGTGTTCTGCGACCGCAGGTTGCCCGTGCCTTGCAGTTGGTACACGCCATTGACGCTGTAGTCGTTCTTCTGCTTCTGCCACGACGCCCCCGCCACCACGTGATGCTTCAGCGGCCCGGTTGCGAACTTGCCTTCGACCATGCCCTGCCATTGGTTGTAGCCGTAGGCCTCGCCGTAATCGGAACGGTAGTCGTCGTAGTCGCCTGCCTGGTTTTGCAGGAACAGCACAGATTCATTGCGGCGCGTGCGCGTCGAGCTGTAGCTGTAATCGGTGCGCACGCTCCAGTCGGACGACAGCTGGTACTTCAGGCCCGTGGAGTAGTAGCGGAATGCGTTGTCGGCGTACGGGCCTTCGCCCACGAGTTTGCCGTTGTCATTGCGTACGGGCGACGGCAACTCGCTGCCCGCCAATTGGCCCGCGTAAATAGTGGGTTCCTGGCCGATCGCCTTGCGGTCCTGGTAGATGGACTGGAAGTCCCAGGTCAGCTTGTCGGTCAAGCGCGCGTCCAGCGCCAGCGAGACGGAGTCGCGATACAAGGAGCCGCCGTTGTACGTGTTGCCTTCTTCGTGCGTCGCGTTCAGGCGGTAGCCGAATGTGCCGCTTTGGCCCACGCGCCCGCCCAGGTCCACCTGTTCACGCAGCAAGCCTTTGGACACATAGCCCAGTTCGATGCTGCGCACCGGCTCGTCCGTCGGCTTCTTCGTCACGTAATTGACCAGGCCGCCCGGCGAACCAAAGCCGTACATGAAGCCCGAGGCGCCCTTCAACAAATCAATCTGCTCGAACTGTTCGAACGGCAGCGTCGTCACATAGCTCAGGAACGGCTTGCCATCGATGCGGTAAGAATTCTGCCAATCCAGCGGCAGGCCGCGCACCGTCAGGTAGCTGGCCCACGCGCCGTAAGACGCGCTGTTGTCGCTGACGGACGCGTCCAGCGCGAACACATCGCCCAGCTTGTTGACCTGCCGGTCCTGGATGTCTGCCGCGGTCACGACCGTGGTCGAAAACGGCGTTTCCAGTTGGCTGCGATTGCCCAGCGCGCCGGTGTTCACGGGTGCGGACAAGTGCTCCAAGGTGTCGTCGATTGATGTCGCGTTGACGGTCACCGCCGGCAATTGCGCCACGCCCTGCGAGTCGGCGGCGGATTGGGCCTGTGCTCCGCCTGAGAAAACCATGCCCAACGCCAGGGCAAGAACAGAAGGCGTAACAGCAGACCGTGCAAGCTTGCGCGCACGGCACTTCCGGTTGGAAGTCGGACGGACCACGTTGAATTCTCCAGAGCAGACGGGCAGAAAGATTGGATTTTTATTATTAACGATACTGATTCGCAATAATATTTACGATTCCGCACAACGCTGACTGCTGCCTGGATAGCGTGACGCATTCAAAACGTTTGATGGATCAATCACTTGCGCCGAATTGCCCCATGGCGGGGCATGTCGCGCGGGGACAACAGCGGAAGCTGCTGCCCCGCGATGCTCGAAGACTTAAGGCTCCAGCCCCGCCACCGGCAAGGCGAACAGCACAATCGCCGGATTCGCCACCACGAACCCCGTGCCCGCCAGGAACATCACGGGCGACAGCGCGCGCGCCATATCCGCGCTGCCTTGCGAGTCTTGCACCGTGACCGGGTACGACTGGTCCAGCGCCGTCTGCTTGCCCCCGCCCGCCTGCGCCACGCTGGGCATGCCAGGCCGGGCCAGGTAGCGCTTGCCCTTGATGTGATGCGTGTAATAAACCATGCCTTCCTTCGTGGTCTGGAAGTGCATGGCCAGCGCCTGTTCACGATCACGCGGCGTCGCGTTGCCCATCAGCTGCAAGCGCACATAGCCCCACGTGAAGCCATCGGCCCCAACATAAAAATCGCGCGGAATCCCGGCGGTCAGCCGGGTCCGGAAGTCAGCTTGCATCGCCTGCGCCATTGCTGGCGGCATGTCGAACAGATAGTGATACTGCGGGCCCAGCACCGCAAACGTCTTGCCGTCCGACGACACCATCAACGTGGAGACGTTTTCGGTGTACGTCTTGGTCGACGCGCAGCCCGCCATCAGGAGAGCAAGCGCGGAGAGCAGCAGCGTGGTCAGGAAGCGTTGCATGGGCCAGGTTTCGATCAAGGCGCCGGATTCGGATAGCGCGTGTGGATCGCGTCAATCGCCTTGAGCACGTCCGGCGCCAAGGTGACGTCGACGCTGTCGATGTTTTCCTTCAGCTGTTCCAGCGTCGTCGCACCGATCAGATTGCTGGTGACGAACGGGCGCTGGTTCACCCAGGCCAGCGCCAGGTGCGTCGGCGAGATGCCGTGTTCGCGCGCCAGCGCCACGTACTCGCTGGTGGCCGCTTCCGCCTGCGGATTGCTGTAGCGCGTGAATCGCGTGTAGCGCGTCAGGCGGGCGCCTTCGGGCCGTGCACCGTTCAGGTACTTGCCGCAGAGCATGCCCATCGCCAGCGGCGAGTACGCCAGCAGCCCCACGCCTTCGTGGTGCGTGAATTCCGACAGGCCGATTTCGAACACGCGGTTCAACAGGCTGTACGCGTTCTGAATCGACACCACGCGCGGCAGGTTCTGGGTATCCGAATGACGCAGGAACTGCGACAGGCCCCACGGCGTTTCATTGGACACGCCCACGTGGCGCACCTTGCCGGCACGCACGAAATCCTGCAATACCGACAGGGTCTCTTCGATCGGCACGGTGTGCTCGTCTTCGACCCACGGGTAATTCAGCTGGCCAAACGTGGCGGTGGTGCGGTCGGGCCAGTGCAGCTGATACAGGTCCAGGTAATCCGTCTGCAAGCGCTTCAGGCTGGCGTCCAGCGCTTCGGTCAGGTTCTTGCGGTCCAGGAAGGTCTTGCCATCGCGGATGTGGCCGGGGCGTTTGGGGTCGCGCACCGGGCCGGCCACCTTGCTGGCCAGCACGATGTCCTGGCGGCGCTTGCGCTTCGCGAGCCACGTGCCGATATAGGTTTCGGTCAGGCCCTGGGTTTCGGGCTTGGGCGGCACCGGGTACATTTCGGCCACGTCGACCAGGTTGACGCCGCGCGACAGCGCGTAGTCCAGTTGTTGATGAGCGTCGGCCTCGGTATTTTGTTCGCCCCAGGTCATGGTGCCCAATCCAATCAGGCTGACATCCAGGTCGGTACGGCCGAGTTTGCGGGTTTTCAAGTTCTGCTCCGTGCGGGGTCTTTAGAGAGGAACCGACACCTTACCGCAAGTACTTGGCGTTTCGCTGACAGAATCAGGGCATCCGGCAGCTTGCCACCCGCCCGCAAATCCGCATACGCTGGCCTCTTCGCGACGGGGAGCGCCATGCTCAGGAACTTCGACGAGTCTTATCTCTTCTTCATCGGCGTCATCGTTTTCCTGGGCATCATCGAGCTCTGCTTCCGGCTGGGCCTGCACCAGCGCAAGCCCGGCGATGAAACGCACCGCACGCACATCACCGCCCTGCAAACCGCCCTGCTCGGCCTGCTGGCTTTGCTGCTGGGCTTTACCTTTGCGATGTCGGTCACGCGCTTCGAGGCGCGCAAGAACCTGGTGCTGGAAGAAGCCAACGCCGTGGGCAACGCGTACTGGCGTTCGCAGCTGATTGCGCCGTCCGCACGGGCGCAGGTGCCGAAGCTGCTGCTGGAATACACGAAGGCGGCGCTGGAGCTGCATGACGCGGAAAACGACGCTCCGCGCTTTGACGCCGCCAGCGCCACGTCACGCCGCATCGAACGCCAGATTCGCGCCCTGGCCGCCGCCACCGCCGACAACCCGCCCGCCGTGTCGACCATCATGTTCATTCAGGCCATCAACGAGATGGCGCAGATCAACGAGAAGCGCCGCGTGGCGCTTGAAAACCACGTGCCCGAGCCGGTGTTCTATTTGCTGTTCATCGTCAGCGGGGGAGCCGTGGCGTTCATTGCCTACGGCACGGGCTTGCATGGGCGCAGGCGCTTGATTTCAACCGGTCTGTTTGCCG
The DNA here is from genome assembly GCF_056399725.1 of Achromobacter sp. 01N37. Classification (NCBI taxonomy): domain Bacteria; kingdom Pseudomonadati; phylum Pseudomonadota; class Betaproteobacteria; order Burkholderiales; family Alcaligenaceae; genus Achromobacter; species Achromobacter sp. 01N37. Next base: position 197,543 of record NZ_JBFTRX010000007.1, on the reverse strand, counting down.
CGCTGATCGCGTTGGTGCTGACGTTTATCGTCGACATCGATCAGCCGGGAACCGGCGTGATCCAGGTCAATCAGGAAAGCATGGAGCGGATGCAGAAGACGCTGGAGCAGGAAATGTAGCGAAGGGTTCCGGGCGTGCGGCGAGTCCAAGATATAGGGAATTCGCGCTTCCAGCTCGTCCGGCCTTCAGAACACGTACTCCAGCACCTCGTCGCCCGCAGCGTCGAACGTGCCCGTCGAGCGCCATCCCAAGTGGCGATAGAAACCGTAAGACCGCACGGCAGGGTCCGTGGCGCACCCCAGGAACAATCGCTTGAAACCCAGCTGACGCAGCGCGTCGCGGGTCATGTGCAAGACGGTCTTCCCCACCCCGCGCCCTTCGTATTCCGGCAACAGCGCCAGCACAACGATTTCCCCGGTGTCGCGATGCCCGAAGCAATAGCCGGCAAGCCTGATGCCGTCCAGCGCGACAAAGCCGGGATACAAGCCCGCTTCAATCCCCGCACTCCACGTTTCGCAAGTGATGCCGGCGTCGGCGAGCTGCGCTTCGGTGACGGCGTTCTCGCGGGTTCGGGTGCGCAGCGCGATGCAATCGGCGGCGTCTTCGGGAATGGCGGGGCGGTAGGTGATGGTCATGTTGGCAAGGATACGGCTAAAGAAAAACGCGTCAACCGCCCCCCAGCATCCGCTTCAAAAACGGCGCCGTCACGCCCTTGCCTTGACGGCTGACGGACTCGGGGGGTCCTTCGGCGACGATGTGTCCGCCCTCTTCGCCTGCGCCGGGGCCCACGTCGATCATCCAGTCGCTGCCGGCGACCACGCGCAGGTCGTGTTCGACGACGACGACGGTGTTGCCGGCGTCGACCAGGCCGTGCAGTTGCGCCATCAGCTTATCCACATCCGCCGCGTGCAGGCCGGTGGTGGGTTCGTCCAGGACGTACAGCGTGTTGCCACGCTGACTGCGTTGCAGCTCGGTCGCCAGCTTGATGCGCTGCGCTTCGCCGCCAGACAATTCGGTAGCGGGCTGACCCAGGCGCAAATAGCCCAGGCCGATCTCGTGCAGCAGCGTCAGCGGACGGTGCACCACGGGTTCTTCTTTGAAGAAGGCCAGCGCCTCGTCGACGGTCATCGCCAGCACTTGCGCGATGTTGCGGCCGTTCCATTCGATCTCAAGCGTCTTGGCGTTGTAGCGGCTGCCATGGCACGTCGGGCATGGCGCGTAGACACTCGGCATGAACAGCAGTTCGACGTGGACGAAGCCTTCGCCCTCGCAGGTTTCGCAGCGGCCTTGCGTCACGTTGAACGAGAAGCGGCCGGCGCTGTAGCGGCGCGACTTGGCTTTCTTCGTCTCGGCGAACAGTTTGCGGACGTGGTCGAACAGGCCCGTGTAGGTCGCCAGATTCGAACGCGGCGTGCGGCCGATGGGTTTCTGATCCACGTTCACCAGCCGCTTGATCGCGTCAACGCCCGCGTCGATCCGGCCCGTCGTGCGCGCCACGCTGCCCGGTTGCGGCACGTCGCCTTCGGCGTCTTCGGCCACCGGTTCGTGGCCCAGATGTTCACCCACCAGTTCCACCAGCGCCTGGCTGACCAAGCTGGATTTGCCCGAGCCCGACACCCCCGTCACCGCCGTGAAGGCGCCCAACGGAAAACGCGCGTCGATGCCATGCAGGTTGTTGCGATGAATGCCACGCAACGACAACCATCCTGCGGGTTCGCGCGGCGTCTTGCGCACAGGAGCCGGCGCGCCAAACAAATAGCGCGCCGTGAGCGACGCGCCCACCTTGCGCAGGCCATCAGGCGGGCCGCTGTACAGCACTTGGCCGCCGTGCTGGCCCGCGCCGGGGCCCACGTCCACCAGCCAGTCCGCGCGGCGCAGCGTCTCCAGGTCGTGCTCGACGACAAAGAGCGTATTGCCCGCGGCCTTCAATTGATCCAGCGCGCGATGCAAGGCCTGCCCATCGGCAGGATGCAAGCCGGCCGAGGGCTCATCCAGCACATACACCACGCCAAACAGATTCGAGCGGATCTGCGTAGCCAGCCGCAAGCGTTGCAGTTCGCCCGGCGACAAGGTGGGCGTGGACCTGTCCATCGCCAGATAGCCCAGACCCAGCGCCTGCAAGGTGCCGATGCGCTCAACCAGATCTTGCGACAGCCGTTGCGCGGCGATGCGCTTTTCTGGCGACATATCCGGCTGATCGACGCTGCCTTGGGCGGCCGGCGTCAGGGCCTCTGCGATGCGGGTAAGCGGCAGTTGCGTCAGCGTGCCGATGTCCATGCCCGCGAAGGTCACCGACAAGGCCTCGCGTTTCAAGCGCCGCCCGCCACACACGGGGCAAGGCGTGCCGGTCAGAAAACGCGCCACGCGCTTTTTCATCATGGCGCTTTGCGTCGTCGCGAAGGTGTGCATCACATACCGGCGCGCACCGGTGTAGGTGCCCATGTAGCTGGGTTCCTGCTTGGCGCGCACGGCCGCGCGGGTCTCGGCGGGCGTGAAGCCGGCATAGACAGGCGCCGTCGGCTGCTCGTCGGTGTACAGAATCCAGTCGCGGTCTTTCTTGGGCAGGTCGCGCCACGGTTTGTCCACGTCGTAGCCCAGCGTGACCAGGATGTCGCGCAGGTTCTGTCCGTGCCAGGCGGGCGGCCAGGACGCAATGGCGCGCTCGCGGATGGTCAGCGACGGGTCGGGCACCATGGATTGCTCGGTCACGTCATACACATGGCCCAAGCCGTGGCAATTCGGGCAGGCGCCCTGCGGCGTGTTGGGCGAGAAGTCTTCCGCGTACAGCATGGGCTGACGCGCCGGGTAGGTGCCGGCGCGGGAATACAGCATGCGCAACATGCTGGACAGCGTCGTGATGCTGCCCACCGTCGACCGCACATTCGGCGTGCCGCGCTGCTGCTGCAAGGCCACGGCGGGCGGCAAGCCCTCGATGGCGTCAACGTCTGGCACACCCACCTGATCGATCAGGCGGCGAGCATACGGGGACAGGGACTCCAGGTAGCGCCGCTGCGCTTCGGCGTACAGCGTGCCGAACGCCAACGACGATTTGCCCGACCCGGATACCCCAGAGAACACGACGAGCGCGTCTCTCGGGATATCCACATCGACGTTCTTCAGGTTGTGTTCACGCGCGCCCCGGACGCGAATACAAGCGTCGGCGCGCAGTTTGGCGGAGTTCTTTCGCTGGCTCATGGAGCCATGATAATGGACGCGCCAGGGGCCGCTTTATGGCCGGTTGCCGGCCTTACCCCTGCCTCAGCGCCGCCACCGCCTCCGCTAGGTCCAGGTACCGGCGGCGCATCAGGGCATCGACCTGGTCGCGCGGGTCGCGGCTGTTCTTGTCAGGTTCGTCCAGATTCGCCGCTTTGAACAGCGGCAACAAATCACGCGTGAACGAATCCACCGTTGGGTTAACGGTGTGGTCCACCAGCTCGCCTTGCACATACTTCGACACTTGCATGGACAGGTTGCGCGTCTGGCTCAACGTTGCCGACGCCAACACGCCACGCTCAAAGCGAAGGTCCGTCTGACTGCGGGTAGTGTCATCAATCTGATAGTAAAGATAGTTCTGTGACGACTTGTCCGTCGTTAGCGCCAACTTCACATCGGGTGTCAATGATCGATGGAAACTGGCCTTCAGCGATGACTGCTGATCCTGCGACACGACCTGATTCCAACGGGCCTGGCCCGCGACACGGCTATTCTGCGATACCTGAAACGAGAATCCGTCGACCTCTTCGCGGCGCCCCGGATTGATCGCTTGCGTGACCTGCTTGATGGACGCCGAAAAGTCCGCCAGCCCGGACAACAGGCTGCGATGCGCATCCGACGACGGCACGCGAACGACGGTGCCCTCCGGTTGCGAACGCTGCGCCTGCGCCGCGCCTCTGCTGTGCACGGTGGCAAACGCGTCCTTGAACAACGACATCAACGCGGCGTCGCCGTCGCCACGGCTGCGGGCGGCGTCGAATTGCTGCAGATATTTGTTGACCGCCGCCGCCTGTTGTTCCGCCGTGCCGAAGGTGGCGGCCTTGGTCAGGTCTGCGCTGACCTTGATGTCTCCGTCTGGCCCCGACACCATCAGCGACCGTTGCGTGCTGTCAGCCAGAAATTCAATGGTCTGCACCGCCAAGCCGTTGGCTTGCGTGGTCGCGCGCAGATTGACCGACGACAGCAAGGACGTATCCATGTCCGCCAGACCCGCCAGCGCCAGACGGGGAGGCACCTGAGCCAAGCCGTCCAGCGCGTCCTGGAACGCGCCAGACAAATTCGCGATCGCATTGCGCTCATCTTCAGTCAGCGCGCCTTCGGTCACGTCGATCTGCACCGCCATGCCTTCGGCGCCGCTCTTGAGCGTGATATCGACCTTGGCGCCGCTGGCCGTGGTCATTTGAAGCGACACCGTATTGGTTGCCTGCAACGACGCCGCCGAAGCCGTGCCCGATACGCCTTGCGCCTGCACGTCCTGGCGCGCCGGCGCCCATTGAGAATAGTTGCCGCCTTCAGTGCGAAACCGGCTCAGCAGCGCCACGCCCACACCCGAGAATGGGTTGCCGGCGCCGCGCGACGCCACATTCCTGGCCATCACCACCGAGACGGCGTCGTTGACCGCCCCCGTCTCCGTATACGTCGACGCGCTGGCGCCCGACGGGCTCTGGCCCAGCAACACCGAGGTAGATGCGGGCGCGATGCTCGGCACCTGAGGGGAGGCTGCGCGCGAAATGAGGGTGTCCGTACTGAGCGGGGTGACGCTCTGCACGCCTCCCAGTGAGCTGATGGTAGTCATGGCGGCGATGGAATCCTGGCGCTTGATGCAGTGCCCGGTTTAACGGCACGAAAGCCGAAAAGTTAAGGGGCGAGCGGGTTACGCCGATCCGATCAAACGCCGCGCTGATCCAAAAACGCGCCCACCGCCTCCAGCACAACGTCCTCGCGCTCGCGATGCGGCACGTGGCCGCATCCGGGCAACGGCAACATCGCCGACGGGCCGCCCGCCAGCGCCACCAGCTTTTCGGGATGGCGCATGGACCCGTACTCATCGTTTTCGCCATGGATGGCCAACAGCGGCACGGTCAGGCGCGGCAAGGTCGTGTCCAGATTCCAGCTGGCGAATTCCGCCGACAGCCAGGTCTGCACCCAGGCGTCCAGCACCCACTGCGCTTTCTCGCCGTGGTAACGCTTCAAGCGATCTAGCTGGGCGGGGTCGCGGAACTGCTCGCCGGCCACGCGGATGCCTTGCAGCGTGCGGTCTTCGACGAATTCCTGGGCAGATTCCGTAATGACGCCGATGCAGCGGCCGGGATACGCCGCCGCAATGGATACCGACATGCCGCCGCCCACGCTATGGCCAAACACGATAAAGCGGGTCAGCTTGAAATGGTCGACAAGTGCGGCGAAGGCGTCTTGCGCTTCGCTGGCGACAAAGTCCGGTAGCAGGCGGTGGGGGTTCGGGTCAGATTGGCCGAAGCCCAGCCGGTCATAGGCGATGACGGTGCGGCCGGTGGCCTGCGCCAGCTTGGCGGGAAAGTCGCGCCACAAGTCCACACTGCCCAGCGAGTCATGCAGCAGGATGATCGGGGCGCCCTCGCCTTGCGGCGAACCCGGCCAGCGCCGGGCGTGGACCCGGCCGTGGGCGGTCGGGATCAGCGTGTCTTCAGGCGCGCGAGCGGCGGGGTCGGCCATCATTCATCCTCTGTTCAGTCCATGGGCTTCGCAGATTCTGCTGCCTTCCGGGCTGGCAGGCAACTGCCGCCCGGATGACGCGATGGCCGCGCCAGTCAGTACGCCGAGGCGGTCTGCGGCAGGGCCAGCATTTTCTGGCCTGCCGCGTGCGTGTCGCCACGCAGCTTGAACAGGCCCACCGTGTCGGCCAGCACACGTGCCTGGTCGCTCAGCATGGCGGACGCCGCGGCAGATTCCTCCACCAGCGCCGCGTTCTGCTGCGTGGCCTGGTCCATGTCAGCCACGCTGCGGTCGATCTGGCTGATGCCCACGCTTTGCTCCGTCATCGCGCCGTGGATTTCGGTGACCAGGCGCTGCACGCGGGCGATGCCGTCCACGATCTCGCCCATGGTCGAACCCGCAGCCTGCACGCGTTCGGTACCGCTCTTGACGTTCTCGACCGACGCCTGGATCAGCGTGCGGATTTCCTGCGCGGACGCCGCGCTGCGTTGGGCCAGCGTGCGCACCTCGCCCGCCACCACCGCAAAGCCGCGGCCCTGCTCACCCGCGCGCGCGGCTTCCACCGCGGCGTTCAGCGCCAGGATGTTGGTCTGGAAGGCGATGCTGTCGATCACGCTGATGATTTCGGTGATGCGTTGCGACGACTGCGAAATGGCGCTCATCGTCGTCACGGCATCCGTCACCACCTTGCCGCCGCGTTCAGCAGCCGAGCTGGCTTCGGTGGCCAGACGCGTGGCGTGTTCGGCGGCTTCTTCGGTCTGGCGCACGCTGGAGGTCAGCTGCGTCAACGCAGATGACGTTTCCTGCAAGGAGCCTGCCGACGTTTCGGTACGCTGCGACAAGTCGCGGTTGCCCATGTCGATTTCGCTGGTAGCGGCCGACATCGAGTGCACGCCCGACCGCACTTCCAACATCACATGGCTGATTTTGTCGACAAACGCGTTGAACGACGCCGAGATCTGCGCCACTTCGTCATGGCCCACCACCTCCAGCCGGTGCGTCATGTCGCCGTCACCCGAGCCGATGGTGTCCATGGCGTCGCGCACGGCCGACAGGCGCTTGAACGCGCGAGACGTCGCCACGCTGGAGATCGCCACAGCGGCCAGCGTCAGCACCACCAGCGAAATCAGCGTGGCGTTCAGCACTTGCGTGAGGCCGGCCGTGGCTTCGGCGCGGTCCAGCGCAATCACGAGCGACCAGTCGGTGCCGGGAATCTGGCGCGCCTTGATCAGTTTCGGCACGCCATCCAGCGCCACCGTGATCGGTTCCGCGCCGTCATGCGCCATGGCGGCAAGCGCGGCGGGCGTGAGCTCCGGGGCCACGTCGGTGGACGGCTTCAACGCCAGCTTGTCGTTCACATGCGAAATGACCTGCCCGTCGGTCGCCACCACAAACGCCAGGCTGGACGGCGTGGGACGAATGGCGCGGATGATGCTCTGGATGCCGTCCAGCGGCACGGCGCCGCTCAGCACACCGGTCGTCTGGCCGCCACGAATCATCGGCGCGGTGAAGGCCACGTAGAGCTTGCCCGAGGCGGAATCGCCATAGGGCTTGGTGACGGTGAGCTTGCCTGCCGCCACGGCGCTCTTGTACCAGGGGCGGGCCGTGGGGTCATAGTCGGCTGCGACCTGCGTGGTCGAGAAAAACGTCTTGTCGGACCAGCCGACGGTGGAAATCGGGAAGCCGTTGGTTTCGCCCATCAGCTTGGTGAAGCCGCGGGGGTCGCCCTTTTCAATGGCGGCGGCGGTGGCGGAGACCGCTTGGGCCTTGTCCGCCGACCAGCGTTCGATCGCGCTGGCATTGCCGGCGGCGATGGCGTCCAGGTTGCCGGAAATCGTCGCCATCATATTGCTGCGCACGATCTGGTAGGTGGTTATCCCCGAAAGAACCAGCGCGCCCACCACGGTAAAGCACGAGATCAATAGAATTCGGTTGCGCAACGACGTAATTTTCATGCCTGCCTTCTTAACCTGCTTTCGTACAGCCCCCGCCCACGCCGAACGGCGCGGGTATCTGGTCCGCCCAGAAAACCGGCGGCCACGATGGACTTACGGCATACGCGGCGCGGACTTTAGGGGTAAACACCAATTCCGGGCGTCAAATACCCAGTTCAAGGGATATCCGGGCGCGCGCGCCGACGGCACAATTAGAATCGGTCAATCCTGGCCCTCTTTCCGCCTTATCTCCTATGTCCGCCTCTCCCCTTGCCTCCGAATTGACGCTGCCCGCTCCGGTGCTGCTGGTGGAGGACGAACCGCTGGTCTGCCGCCGGCTAGAAGGGCTGCTGCTGCAGCTGGGCTATCAGGCTGACGCCTTGATCTTCGCGGGTTCGCTGGCCGAAGCGCGCGCCTGCCTGGCCAGCCAGCCGGTCGCCTTGGCGCTGGTGGACCTGGGGCTGCCCGACGGCAGCGGCATCGAACTCATCGCCGACATGCACGCCGCCGACCCCGGCTTGGCCATCCTGGTCATTTCCGCCTGGTGCACCGAAGACGCCATCCTGGCCGCGCTGCGGGCCGGCGCCACGGGGTATGTGTTGAAGGAACGCGACGACATGGAGGTCTCGCTGTCGCTGCGCAGCGTGCTGCGCGGCGGTGCCCCTATCGACCCCTTCGTGGCCCGCCGCATCATCGACGAGTTGCGGCCCCGGCCCACGGAGCAGACTGGCACGGCAAGCGGTGAGATACTTAGCCCCCGCGAAAGCCAGATTCTTCGTCTGGTGGCTGAAGGTCTGGCCAACCGCGAAATCGCCGAACAGCTGTTCCTGTCGCGCTACACCGTCGAATGCCACATCAAGCACATCTACCGCAAACTGGCTGTCTCCTCGCGCACGCGAGCGATCCACGCCGCGCGTACGCGTGGCTTGCTGGACTAAGCGCAACGGCGTGGTGGGCTGGACGATGCGCAACAACGCGGTTTGCTGGACGATGCGCTACTGCGTGGTTTGCTGGACTGAAATGGTGGCTGGCCTGCTGGCTGGTGTTGTGCGTCGCACCGGCCTTTGCTTCCGCTTCAAGCCCCGCCTCAGCGCCCACACTTGATCCCACTTCCGCCGCATGCACCGTTCAGGTGCTGTCGGTCTCGGCTGCAAAGCCCACCCCCGATGGCGGCCGGCCGCCTTCCGCCGACTGGGTGCCGGTCACGCTACCGGACGACTGGAACCTGCGCTGGCCTGGCTATAGCGGATCGGTCTGGTATCGCATCGACTGGCAACAGGCCTGCGCGGGCGGCCGCCCCGGCCCCGTCGGCCTGACGCTGAAATCGGTTGTGATGGCGGGTGAAGTCTTCGTGAACGATGACTTGATCTGGAGCGACCCTCAGCTGGTGGAACCGCTGACGCGCAGCTGGAACATGCCGCGTTACTGGCGCCTGCCAGACAGCATCGTGCGCGACGGCGTGAACACGTTGTGGGTGCGCGTGACGGGCCTTGCGCAGCAGACGCCCGGGCTGGGCCCGGTGTATCTGGGCGATGCACGCGCCATGCAGGCCATTCAGGAAGATTTGTGGTGGCGCAACCGTTCGCTGTTCATCCTGAACGTGATTGTTTCGAGCGTGTTGGGCGGGTTGTTCTTCTGCATCTGGGTGGTCCGGCGCGAACAGACGACGTATGGCTGGTACGCGCTGATGTCACTGTTCTGGGTGCTGTTCATCTGCAATGTGCTGTTGACCAGCCCCTGGCCCTTTCCGGACACGCTGTCGCTGGCGCGCGCCAACATCATGGCGCTGGTGATGTACGTGCCGTGTTTCTGCCTGTTCACCTGGCGCTTTGGCGAACAACGGTTGCCGCGCATCGAACGGGCGCTGTGGGTGTTGACCGCAGCGCTGCTGGTCATGATGGTGGTCACGCCCGACGACGCGCTGCCCACCGCGCTAAGCGTAGGCGTGCTGGTGCCCGCCGCCATCTTCCTGATCAACTGCCTGCAATTTCCCGTGCATGCGTGGCGGACGCGCCGCCCCGAACACATCATGCTGGCCGCCTGCTTGCTGGTGTTTTTTGTGCTCTGCCTGCACGATCTGCTGCAGATGCTGAACCTGACCGCTCCGAGCCAGTCCTCCACGCCCTACTCCAGCGTCGTGGTCACGCTGTGCATGTCGGCCATCCTGGGCTTGCGTCACGCGCGCAACGTGCGGCAAATCGAACGCTTCAACCAGGAGCTGGCCGACGCCATCTTCCAGGCGCGCCATGAACTGGCCACCACGCTGGAACGCGAACACACGCTGGCCATGGCCAACACGCGCCTGCACGAACGGCTGCAAATTGCGCACGATCTGCATGACGGGCTGGGCGGCTCGCTGGTGCGCATGATGGCCATGGTGGAACAGGCCGACCGGCCGTTGCAAGGCCAACAATTCCTGTCCATGTTGAAGCTGCTGCGCGATGACTTGCGCCAGACCATCGACAGCGGTTCCAGCGCAGGCGTCAAGGTGCCGGCGACGCCGCAGGAATGGGCCGCGCCCCTGCGCCACCGCTTCGTGCAGCTGTTCGACGAGCTCGACCTGGATTCCCGCTGGCAATTCCCGCCGCAATGGCGCACGCCCCCGAATCCGCTGCAATGCCTGGCGTTGACGCGCCTGGTGGAAGAAGCGCTGACCAACGTCGTCAAGCACAGCCGCGCCCGCCGCGTGGCGCTGCACCTGCATCAACCCGAACCCGACCGCCTGGAACTGCGCATTGAAGACGATGGCGCGGGCTTCGATGTGGCGGCGGTGCGGCAGGCGGGCGTCAGCGTGGGCATGCGCAGCATGCACGCCCGCATCGCTCGCGTACACGGCACGCTGGACATCGTGTCGGCGCCGGGCCGGACGGTACTGACCGCCGTATTGCAACTGCGTCCCGCCGCAGCGCAATCGGCCTGAACGGAGCCCCATAGACCTGTGCAGACCGACCTCGGCTCGTCTTCTTCCGCGCCCCCGCCCGCCTCAACCTACGGCGCCCGCATCTTGCAGGTGCAGATTGATGCGCTGCGCCGAAGCTTTCCCTTTGCGCTGGCGGGCTCGCTGATCACCGCCTGCTTTTCGGCCTATGCGCTGCACGACGTATTGCCCTTGCACGAAGTGCTGTGGTGGATCGCTGCCACGCTGGCCGTCGGCATCCTGCGCACGGCGGCTGTGATCGCCTACGACCGCCACCGCACCGACCCCACGGCCGCGGCGCGCTGGGTGCGGCGCATGCTGATCGGCAACCTGTGCTCGGGCATCCTCTGGGGCCTGCCGTTTGCGTACTGGACCTTCTTCGTCCCGCTGGAATATCAGCTGTTCTTCATCGTGCTGTTGTTTGGCCTGGGCACGGGCGCCATCTATTCGAACTACATGCTGCTGCCGGTCATGTACGCATTCGAGATCCCCGCCTTTGCGCCCATGTTCATTGCGCTGGCGGTGCAGCCGTCGGCCATCCACCTGGCGTTGGTGACGAGCGGGCTGGCGTATCTGGTCGCCACGCTGGCCTTCATCCATCGCATGAATCGCACGCACCTGGACGCGTTGCGGCTGGGCTACGAAAACCTGGCGCTGCTGGATCAGGTGCGGCAAGAAAAGACCGCGGCCGAACGCAGCGACCTGGAAAAATCCCGTTTCCTGGCCGCCGCCAGCCACGATCTGCGCCAACCCGTGCACGCCGTCAATCTGTTTCTGGGCCTGCTGACGAGCGAGCCGCTGTCGCGCCACGGCCGCTATCTGGTGGACAACATCGCCAGCGCAATTTCCGCGATGGGCCATCTGTTTGACGCGCTGTTGAACCTGTCGCGGCTGGACGCAGGGGTGATTGAAGCGCGCCGGGAAGCATTTCCGTTGATCCCGCTGCTGGATCAGCTGCGCGCGGAATATGCGCCGCAAGCCCGCGAAAAAGGCATGTCGCTGCGCGTGCGCGGCAGCGCGGCCTATGTGTGGTCAGACCCGGTGCTGCTGGAACGCGTGCTGCGCAACCTGATCAGCAACGCCATCACGCATGCGTCCGGCAGCCGCGTGCTGGTCGGCTGCCGCCGGGCCGCCGGCCAGTTGCGGCTGGAGGTGTGGGACAACGGCAAAGGCATCCCCAACGCGGAACGTGAACGCGTGTTCTGGGAATTCCATCAGCTGGGTAACCCCGAGCGCGACCGCAGCAAGGGCCTGGGGCTGGGGCTGGCCATCGTGCGCCGCACCGCGCGGCTGCTGGGCCATGCGCTGGCGATGCGCTCTGAAGACGGCCGGGGCACCGTGTTCACGGTGACTGTGCCGCTTGCCAACGCCGATCAGGCCGGCGTGCCGGACGCGGCCACATTGCCCGCCCACCCGCACGTGGAAGGCGACGGCGCCAGCCTGCACGGCCAACTGGCGCTGCTGGTGGACGACGATGCGCAGAACCTTGCCGGCCTGACGATGTTGTTCGAAAGCTGGGGCTGCCGCGTCATTGCCGCCACCAGCGGCAACGCCTTGTTCGATAGCGTGCTGCCGCTGGCCGAACGCCCGGCGCTGATCGTCAGCGACTACCGCTTGCGCGACCACGAAACCGGTATCCACGTCATCGAGCGGCTGCGCGAGGAATACAACGACCCGGAGCTGCCTGCGCTGCTGGTCAGCGGCGACACCGACCCGGCGCGCCTTGCCGAAGCCGCCGCGCGCGGCATTCCGCTGCTGCACAAGCCGGTGTCCGTGCCGGCATTGCGTGAGCGCGTGGCCAGCCTGTTGCAGGCCGCACGCACGTAATGGAGGTGTGCAAAGAAGGGGGGGTGCAAAGAAGGGGTGTGCAAAGAAGGCGCGCGCCGAGCGGATCACCTGTCTAGCGGCCCTTGACTGGCCCGATCCGCAGGCGCACGCAGCGCCACGCGCAAACACCCGTAGGCGATGGACGCCAACAACAGCACGCCGAAGATTTCGATGGCCACGTTGACGGAATACCAGACGGGTTCTACCGCCACGCGCGCGACGTTCGTACTATGCGAAAAGCGGCTGCCACTGGTGACCAGGCGCCCGCTGAACAAGCCGCTTAACACCGCAAGCACGTTGTTGACCGCCACCAGGCCGAAGAACACGCCGACCAGACCCAGCGTGACACGCAGCGGCATCGAGATCGGCGGCGGCTCGGACGCCAATGCGGATTCGGCCGATGGCGGCAACGCCTGGTGCTTCGTGGTCTGCGTGCGGGATTTTCCGGCAACCATTCCGGGGGATTTTCCGCGCGGCTTCTGCTTTTGCATCAGCTGTTGCCACGCCGCCGGGTCCGCGACCGCCTCCGGCCAGGGCTTGCCGAAATAGTCCGACAGCGCGGCAAGATAATCATCGGCCCGCTTCGACCCGGGCTTGAGCAGCCCCGATTGAAAGCTAAGCGGGTGCGGCTCGCCGTGCTGATCCACCAGCACCGGCTCAAGATGAACCTGCTCGCCAGCCTTGCCCCGCCGCAAGAACAAGCCGCGCACGCCTTCCAGCGAAAACGTATCGGCAACGCGCCGGCGCAGGCCAAAGACATTTCGGGTGATCCGCCAGCCGCGTTGGTCCGGCCGCGACAGCAACAACGATTCACGCACCGGCCACAACCACAGGCCCGCAGGCCCCGCAATGCTCAGCATGGCCAGGCCCAGCATCGCAATGGCTTGCGCCAGGGCGGGCTTGCCATTCAGATTGGCAAAGGGATGGCTGCCCGCCAACAGGTCAGCGGCAAAACCCGCCGGTATGCCCATCAGCGTCACACAGACGATGACCAGCAGCGCGATCATGGGCCGTTGCCGCAGGTGCACGCGCATCACACCCGGGGCGGGCGCATCGATTCGATAAGAGATCAGCGTGTCGGTCATCGAAGACAAAGCCGGTTCGGCGCAATCGGAAACCCTGTTTTTACACTAGTTCAGGTGACCTGATTTTGGCGCCGCACGCATTACACTCAAGCTCTTTTCCTACAGACAGGCCGCCCCTTTGCGCGCATCCGCTGACATCATCGAAGGCCCCATCGACAAACTGCGCGTGGCGGTGCCCGCCATTCGCGGCAATGTTCACTTGCGCGTGAACGGTGTGCCCGTGTTTGGCGTCATCCAGGAAGCGCCCGTGGTCCATACGCTGCGCCGGGTGCACGAAACAGGCCGGCCGGCGTTTGTCGGCGTCATTCAGGATGAACATGGCAAGCGCCATTTCAGCTGGCTGATCACGCCGCAAGGCCCTGGCGTGCCGCCGCGGTATTACCGCGACGAGTGGCGCCGTGGCGGCCGTCAGATCGGTATCGGGGCGATTGTCACCGCGGTTGCGCTGGCAAGCGCGTGGCTGCTGGGCGTGTCTTCGTTTCCACGCACCTTGCTGATGACGCTGGCGCTGGCGGTGGCGCTGGTCGCGCTGCTGTTGTCCGGCCTGAGCGCCTATGGCCTGTGGAGCGCCCTGCGCCATCGCCGCGCCATTTTGCAAAGCGAAGCGCAATACCGTCAATGCGCGCAGACCTATTCGCCAGGAAGCCATGTCCGCTGACCTGCCGTCCATCCAACGCATCAGCGGCACGCTGCATGCCTTGACGCACGAGGCGCACGTCGGCGCCAACAAACGGCCCAGCTACGGCATCTACCGTTTTCTGATCGGGCATCAGCCCTATGTGATGTACGCGGGCGAGAACTTTGGCAATGCGTTGCCTTTTCTGGCCGAAGGCGACCAGGTCGAGATCGCCGCACACGACGCGCCGCTTGCCAGCGACGATCCGCACCGGCTCGTCTATGCGATGCGCAATCTGGAAGACGACCGGGTCTATGTCAGCCACCGTGTCTTCCGATTCCTGCATACCGACATCGGACCGGTGGGCGTGGGGCCGGGCCAGCGCACGCCGATGCTGAAACTGATCGGCTGGCTGCTGCTGATTACGTGGCTGATCTTCGTGGGCATCGTCTACACCACAGGCACGCCGCAGACGCTGGCGGAACTGCCCGAACTGGCCACCGTCATTGGCGGCGGCATGCTGATCGTGTGGCTCGTCTTCGCCCTGCCCTTGCTGTTCCTGGACACCCGCTGGCGGCTGGGCAAGCCCACGCGGCGCCAGCGCATCCTGGACCGCGTGTACGCCACCTTGAACCTGGGCACGCCGTTCGCGCCCACTGCGCGCATCGAAGAACTGTAGACGTTCAGAAGTCGAACAGCGCTGGCAACGGCAGCGTCAGCGTATTGCCGGCGTTGAACGCCACTGCCAGGAAGATCAACGCTTTCAGCGCGCGCCGCAATACAGAGTCTCGATGGGGAGGTGGAGGGCTTTGTCAAATGGCCCCCGGCCCTTCCTCCCCACCGCTAAGGACACTCCCTTGCGGGAAGCCGAACCCTTCTTGGATCACCCCTCCGGCCGGCACAGGAACGCCTGCAATGTCTTTGAAAAGTCGAGCATGGCTGCATCATGACGGTCACACAGCAATGCGAATATTTCCTCAGACGAAAGGATCTTTTCGCGAATGACATATTTGTACAGCGCTTTTGGCCCTTGCATTTTCACCGCGACACTTGGCAGGCAAGCGAATCTCTCATGCTCTGTCCAAAGCGCCTTCTCCACGCTCTCCAAGGGGATGCAGTACACATTTTTCGATTGAGAGAACTTGGTTGATTGCTGGTCTCCGTCCAGAATGGAAATCACATCCTGTGACGGCCCAAGAAATTCCTCTTGCTCGTTTCGGATCATGAGGTCCACGACCTGATAAGCACCACCGACATCGATCAGGTGATAGCTATAAAACGAAGGCGGACAATACCTGCGAATCAGATATTCCAGGAACGCTTTCAAGACAGGGTCTTCCGTCAGGATGTATCGATCACGTCCCGAGAAGCCGAACATCAGGCTCTTCACATAGCTGAAAGACGTCTTCGAAAAAGTAACCTCGTGGGCCGCCCGATCCATATACAGCAACTCATCGCTTCCCAGCGTTTGCATCATCGCAAGCGAATGGCTGGTGACCACAATATTCACACCGTGCTGTGCGCACAGCTCTCGAAGCTCTGCGGCAAGTCTCGCCTGCGCCCGGGCATCCAGGGAAATGTCGATCTCATCCACTACAAGAAGCCGCGCGCCCTTCCTTACCTTGCGAAAAAGGCTGATCAGGGAGTACTCCCCGGAACTGAAATAGTCCTCCCGCAAATAGCGCCCATCGGGCAAGAGCACACAACAGCAGGACCCGCCCCGCAATTCGATTTCAACGAACGCATCAAAGCGCCGTTCGCCGTAGATCCTCGTCAGAAATGCGATAAGTTCCACGGGGACTCGATAGTCTCCCAAAATTATCGCTCTTCGGATCTCATGGTCCGACTCACTGAGTGTGCGAAAGAAATTGAAGCGGTGCCCGTAGGGCATTGGCAACTCTACTAAAACCTGGGCCTTCAGCGCAGCCGGCACGGGTACCCTGGTGTTCAACATGCGCAGGCTTTCATCGTAGGTAAACAGAAACTCCTGTTCACCAAAGCGATAGAGCACCCTACTATCGCGTTGCACGATGCCTTCAGGGGCCGTCCTGGCGAGCGTGTCCGACAGCGTGAAATTGAGGATCGATTTGACTAAGGTGGTTTTTCCCGAACCGCTTTTCCCGACGATGCACAACAGTTGATTGCGTTCAAGGTCGATCTCAAATCGAAGCGCTTTAATTGGGCGAACTTCCACCATCTCCACGACGAACTGCATGACTCAGCCAAAGGATCGGTGTAGAAACAAATCGACGACGGCTGCGCCAAATTTCTTGCGCAGCTTTTGCAGGTAAGCTCGGTCCACGGTGTTCACATAATTCAGCAATCCCGCCAGCCGGGCCTCTGCCTTTTGCGCATCGCCTTCGACTCTATCCGCAAACTTACCTCTGTCTCGAATGTAGAAATGGATGAGCACTTCGATCTCGGATTTGACGCTGGCGTCGACGGAAACAGTTCCGTTCGGCAGCAGCACCATGCCCAATATTCGGATCTTTCCTCCGGTATGCAGTAGCTTGGATTTGGCAGGATTCAGCGCCATATCCCCTTCCATGTGCTCGGCGAAACAGGTCGCAAGCACACCTTCCACGCCACGTAACCGCTCCGCGTCTACCGCCGACACCACGATATCGTCTGAATAGCGCGTGTAGATAAGATCATGGGCGACACAATGCCGCTGGATGGCATCATCCAAAGGCAATAGCGCTGAATTGCTAATGGAGGGTGAAGTGGAGAACCCTAGTGGCAGCGCATCTTCAACGCTTACAAGATCGAGGACTCGATCAACCCATTGATCAATGTCCAAAATCGGAGTTGAATGCCCGCCTGCGACGATCGTCCTTCGAATCCGATCTCGACTGATGCTGGGAAAGAAATCCGCGATATCGCAGACGAAAAA
This sequence comes from Achromobacter sp. 01N37, assembly GCF_056399725.1. Lineage (NCBI taxonomy): Bacteria > Pseudomonadati > Pseudomonadota > Betaproteobacteria > Burkholderiales > Alcaligenaceae > Achromobacter > Achromobacter sp. 01N37. The sequence continues at coordinate 180,586 of NZ_JBFTRX010000007.1, read as the reverse complement.
GTGCTTGCTTCCAGCATGCTTAATGACGGCATCGTAGGCGCTGACACCTTTACGATAAGAGAAGACAACGTCGCGCCTGACAGGAAGAAAGTCGAACAGAAAAAGACGCAAAAACTCGTGATACGCGCGCAATTTCTCGTTGGGATTCAGGACTACCCTCGTTTTGCCCTGCTTGCGAAACTCATGCCGAACATAGTTCGGCTCAACCTGACAACTGGCGAAATCCGAAAAATCCCGTTTGCCATGGTGCATGGCGTCGAACAGAGCTTCAAGAGACTGCTTTATCGTATGCATCGTCTTTCCGGATGGACCACGCGCTGTACACCAGCCCCGCAGCGGGGGTACACTTTCCCGCATGCTAGCTGACTAGGAGCAGCTCCAGTCGCAAAGGCTAGCCTCTAGGCCGTCTGATCTACCTGTGTGGAGGCTGCGTATGAATACGGGCCTCCGCACAGGGCGTAGAAGTTGGGCGGCAAGACATCCTGATTAAATTCCCCGCTTGGCACAACCTCCGTATTCAAGCACATACCGGGGTAGCCAAAAGCCAATATCAGACGAATCGCCGCCCATTTGCGCGGCGAATGCAAGCCGATGAAATTTCAAGCCGTCCTCACTTACTGAGCCGCTTGCTCGGTAGCCGCCGTCAACTGGCTTTGCCCTACCTCGCGCCCCGCCAGTTCTTCCAGCAGATCCGCCGACGGCACAAAAAACAGGCTGCCCGTCACCGCGCGGCTGTAGTCCAGCAAGCGGTCGTAGTTGCCGGCGGGGCGGCCTACGAACATGTTTTCAAGCATCTGTTCGATCGGGGCGGGGTTGCGCGCGTAGCCGATGAAGTACGTGCCGAATTCGCCCATGCCCGCGCGGCCAAAGGGCATGTTGTCGCGCAGGATCTTCACTTCTTCGCCGTTCTCTTCCAGCGTGGTCAGCGCGCTGTGCGACGACGCGGGTTTGATGTCGTCGTCCAGTTCCACGTTCGACAGCTTGTGGCGGCCGATGATGCCTTCCTGGCTTTCGACGCTAAGCGAATTCCAGCCCGCCATGTCGTGCAAGTACTTCTGCACCAGCACGTAGCTGCCGCCGGTAAAGCCGGGGTCTTCATCGCCGATCATCGTGAAGTGGACGGCCTCGCGCCCTTCGGGGTTCTCGGTGCCATCCACAAAACCGATGATGGCGCGGCGGTCAAAGTAGCGAAAGCCATGCGTCTCGTCGACGACAGTCACCGCATCGCCCAGGCCATTCATCAGCAAGGTGGCCAGTTCAAAGCACATGTCCATGGATTCGGCGCGGATGTGCAGCAAGATGTCGCCCGGGGTGGACACCGCCTGGCGCGTGCCTTCGCCGAACACCCGGAACGGATGCAGCCCGGCCGGGCGCGGCTGCCCGAACAGCGTGTCCCATGCCTGGGAGCCGAATGCGCAAATACAGGACAGGTTTTCCGACGGCGAACGCGTGCTGACCGTGCGGGTCAGCGTGGCGACGTCTTCACACCACGCGCGCACCGTGGCGGCCGCGTCGGCGCCCGGGTTGAGCGTGGCGACGAGAAAGATCGCGTGGCGCGTGTTGGGGCTGTGGACGGCTTGGGGTTCAGGCGGGAAGTCGGACATGGGGGCTAAGGCTCAAGACGTGTTGACGGATGACAGGCGGAAATTGTATCCGCCTGCCCGTGTTTGCCAACGGCCCTGGCCTGGCCTGTGCCTATGCCCTTGCCTGCGCCCTGACCCTTGCCTATGCCTTCCGCCCCGCCGGCTTCCCGACATTCGCCTGTACGCCGGATCTTAAAAGCGGTACGCCACGCCCACCGAACCAAACACGTTCGTCTTGCGTTCAGTCAGCGGGCTGTCGCGCGCGTCACCCAACAAGGTCGACACACCAATGGACGACACAGTGCTCCAGCTGGGGTTGATGCGATACGACCACGTTGTGAACAGCGCAGCCGACTTGAAGCCCGAGGACGGGCTGTAGGTGGACAGCCCCGCCTTGCTGCGCGCCGCCTGCGACGACGTCACGCCGTACCAGGTCTGCATGGCGTCCTGGTTGGCCCATTCCGTGCGCACGCCGACCTGCACCGTGTGCTTCTCGGTCATCAGCGCGGCGTAGGACGCACGCAATTCGATGTTGCCGCCGTAGCCGCTGCGTGCCGCCTGCTTGTAGCCCGCGCCCAGCGAATACCGGCCCGGCCGCCATTCCACATAGGCGCCGTAGGCGCCATGGAACTTGATGTCGTCCAACCCCTTGGTAAGGTCGGCGTCGTCGGCCTTGCGGCCCAGGCTCATGCCCACGAAGACGCCTGCGTCCAGGTCGGACGCCAGCGACGTCTTCAAGCCCATCGCCGGCAAACCCATGCGCGGCGTGATGAAGAAATTGCCCGAGTGGTAATTGATGAGCGGCACGGGCAAGGCCCGGTACTCGCTCGACCCTTCATAAACCGGGACCACTCCGACCCCTAATCCGATGAAGTTTGTGCTTTGCGCGTGCGCGGCGCCTGCGCCGCTGATTGCCACGCCTGCCGCGAGGCCGCTTGCTACTATACCCATCCGCATCCGGACTTCCTTCCGTTCTATTCACTGGCCGTGGGGCGACCGCCCCCGGGAATGGGCAGCATTGTCCCGAGCAACTTTTAATAATTCTTTAAGACTCCGCCGCCACGCGCCGGAGACGGCGTTGGAGTGTGTTTGCGTATCCTGCTTGTAGAAGATGACCCCATGCTGGGCGACGCCTTGCGCGCGGGCCTGATTCAAGATGGCGCCGACGTGGACTGGGCGCGCGACATGCCCCAGGCGCACCTGGCGCTGGTGGACCACGGCTACCACGCCGTGCTGCTGGACCTGGGGCTGCCCGAGGGCAGCGGCCTGACCTTGCTCAAGACCTTGCGCGCCCGTTTCGATACCACGCCCGTGCTGATCATCACGGCGCGCGACCGCTTAAGCGAACGCATCCAGGGCCTGGACGCAGGCGCCGATGACTATCTGGTGAAACCGTTTCAGCTGGATGAACTGCTGGCGCGCCTGCGCGCCGTGCTTCGGCGCAGCAGCAACAGCGTGGTGTCCGCGCTACGCTGCCGCGATGTGGTGCTGGAACCCGCGCGCCGCATCGTGACGCAAGGCGGTGACGAAGTCTCGTTGAGCGCACACGAATATCACACGCTGCTGGCGCTGATGCAGCGCATGGGCCACACCGTCAGCCGCGATCAGCTGGAAGTGGCCGTGTATGGCAGCAGCGGCACCATCGAAAGCAATACCGTTGCGGTCTACGTCCATCAATTGCGCCGCAAGCTGGGCGACGGGCTGATCGAAACGCAGCACGGCCTGGGTTACCGCATCGTGCCGGACAGCGCACCATGACCACCCTGCGCCGGCGCGTCGCCATCACCTTGCTGCTGGCCATGCTGGCCACATGGGCCACGGTCTTTACGCTGATCTACCTTGAGCAGACGCGCGCCGAGACCGGCATGTCGGACCAGAACCTGCGCGACGGCGCGCAGAAGGCGTTGATGTCGCTGCCCACCAGCCTGATGCAGACCGGGCGTTCTGGCGAAGACCGCTTTGAACTGCCGGTGTCGACGCCTTTTGATGGCGAGTCCCTCAGCTTCCAGGTGTGGTCCCTGGATGACAAGCGGCGGCTCGTGCAATCCCCCTGGGCGCCCGACGAGCCGCTGGTGCCCGACTTTCGCGATGGCTTTCACGACGTCACGCTGGCCGGCGCACCGTGGCGCGCCTATGCGGTGTCAGACGCCGATGGCCGCGTGCAGGTGCAGTTCGCCAAGTCAGCCGCGAAATTGCGGCGTGACACCGCCACACGCATGGGTAGCGGCCTGGCTTTCCTGAGCGTGCTGTTTGTGGTGCTGACCGGGCTGACGTGGCTCGTGATACGTCGCGCCTTCCGCCCCGTGGACCGCGCGCGCGAGGCAATACTCAGCCGCACGGGCATGGACCTGACGCCACTGCCCACGCAGGGCATGCCCGGGGAATTGCAGCCCTTCATCGCATCCATCAATGATCTGCTGGGGCGCTTGTCGGCGTCGTTGGAACGCGAGCGGCGCTTTCTGGCCGATGCCGCGCACGAGCTTCGAACACCGCTTGCCGCATTAAGCGCCTATGCCGAGCTGGCGGCGCGCAGCGATACCGCAGCAGCACGCGAACAGGCCGTGTTGAAACTGCGCGACGTCGCTACCCGCACCACCCGTCTGGCCGAACAGCTGCTGGATCAGGCGCGCATGGAAGCCCAGGTCGAAGGCGCTGCCGAACCCGTTGCGCTGGACCGCCTGGCGGAAATGATTGTGCGCGACAACGAAGGGTTGGCGCATCGCAAACACCAGCGCATCAGCCTGGACACGCAAGCGGCAGAAGTGCGCGGCGGCGTCGACGCGCTGGGCGTGCTGGTGCGCAATCTGCTGGACAACGCGTTGCGCTACACGCCAGACGGCGGCCGCGTGTCGGTCGCGTGCGGGCCGTTGGACAACGGCGGCGCCTGGTTGACGGTGCAAGACAACGGGCCGGGTATCGCACCCGCCGAACGCGAACGCGTGTTCGACCGCTTCTACCGCAAGCCCGGCACGGCGGAACGCGGCAGCGGCATCGGCCTGTCGTTGGTGGCGCAAATTGCCGCCAGCCACAATGCGCGCATCGAATGGGGGCCAGGCCTGGATGGGCGTGGTGTAGGCATCACGATCACGTTCGCAAGCGGCGGCGCGTAAACCACAACCCGCCGCCGCGAACTTCGCCACGGTCTTCAAACGCCTGTTCGGCGTATCGCCAAGAAACGTGCGGCTGCACGGGTGAACCGCCCCTGATTTTTCACGATACACCCACTTGTGCGACGTTTCCCGACTTGAAAATGTCAGATATTTTTCTATAATCTGACATACTTGCGCACCATCGCACAAATCCTCTCAATGAAATCCCTGCCCAAAACCATCCTCGACGTTGCCCTGTCCCTCCCCGAGGGCGGCACCGTATCGCCTCGTGAATTCCTGCATCTGGGATCTCGCGCGGCCGTGGACCAAGCTTTTTCCCGCTTGAGCAAGGCAGGAGAATTGCTGCGAGTAGGCCGTGGCGTGTACGCCGCGCCAGTCGCGGGCTCGTATGGCAAACGTGCGCCCTCCCCCGAAAAAGTGCTGCACGCGCTTGAAGCGCAGACGGGCGAAGCGTTTGTGCCCCATGGCGCGACCGAGGCCAATCGCCTTGGGCTCACCACACAGATGCCTATCCGCAAGGTCTATCTGTCTTCGGGGCCTCGCCGGGTGCTTTCCTTCGGCAAGAACAACGTGCAGGTGGAACACGTGCCGCCCGCCAGTTTTTTCCTTCGCAAAGAAGAGGCGGCGGCGGCGGCTCGCGCCATTGAATGGCTGGGGCCTATTGCCGCTCCAAATGCCCTGCGTACCCTGCACCAAACACTTTCCCCCTCAGCCTGGGCGGCGCTTGTGGGCGCCCGCCGGCGTTTTCCTGCATGGATGTCCAAGGCCGTGGGCCTTGAGATGGGCTGTGCTGCCTAGCTTTCTTCAGCAGCCTTCTGGTGATCGGCGCGAAGCCCTGCAATACGGAAGCGACCAATCAGGGCGCTTACCGGACTTGCTTGAGAAGGACGTCTGGGTCGTTTGGGGTCTTCAAACCATTTATGGTTCGCGCCTTGGGCCAAGCCTTACCTTCAAGGGCGGCACCTCGCTTTCCAAGGATCGAAACCGAATTCATCCCCACCCTTCAAAGCGCGTTGACGGCGCAGCAGCTGACGGCAGAAATCAAACCGGTTGCCAGTGCAGGCAAGGGCGAAGACAAAGTACTGCTGCGCTATCCGAGCGCTTTGGATGCAAGCGATAGCGCTTACGTGCAGCCTGCCGTTCTATTCGAATTCGGCGCACGCGCAACGGGGGAACCGCACGCGGTGATGCCGGTGTCTTGCGACCTGGCCAGCGTTGACGCCTTGAGCCGCCAATTCAGTTTCCCGGCCGCAGCGCCTTTGGTCATGAGCCTGAGCCGAACCTTCTGGGAAAAGGCCACGGCTGCGCATGTGTACTGTCTGCAAGCCCGCTTGCGCGGCGAACGATTCGCCCGCCACTGGTACGACCTGGCAGAGATTTACCGCCATCCGCATCAGGCCGTCTTTGATGACCACGCCGTAGCGGCTTTGGTCGCCACGCACAAATCCCGGTTCTATGCCGAGAAAGACGCCGCTGGCATCCCAATCAATTATCACGACGCCGTGGGCGGCGGCCTGACGCTGATCCCTGAAGGGGCAGCGCTCGTAACCCTGCGCGACGACTTTGAACGGATGACCAACGCCGGATTGCTCGCGGAGAATGCGGCCGGGTTTGATGACGTCATGACCCTATGCGCCGAAATCCAGAGCCACGCTAATCGGGTCTTCTCAAGGCCTAGAACGTGAGCAGACTTGGGCGCTGCTTCGGGTATAGTCTGGAACTCTTCGCGCCCTCCAGGAAAGCTTCGCCACCATGACCAGCGCCCGCGACCTTGTCTACGGGGAACTCCGCCGACGGCTGATGTCCGGCGTGTTCCTGCCTGGCGAGCGCTTGCGTGAAGAGCATATTGCGGCGGAGCTTTCGGTTAGCCGGACGCCGGTGCGCAGCGCCATTGAACGYTTGATTGCCGATGGGCTGGTCAAGCGTGAAGGGCGGCGCGGCGCGGAAGTGTTGGGCTGGGTGGATCGTGACATCAACGAAGCGTTCGAGCTGCGTCTGCTGCTTGAACCCTATGCCGCCCGCAGCGCCGCCGAGCGCGCCACGCCCGAACAGATCGACCATCTGGAACAGATCAACCAGCGCATGCTGGACGCGATTCTTTCCGACGACACTGACAAGGTCGCCCGCGTGCAGCATTGCAATAATCTTTTCCATCACGCCTTGCTGGATGCGGCGCAATCGGCGCGCGTGCGCACGATGGTTGAGAATCTGCTGGACATGCCGATCATCATCGGCTCGTTCTATTTCTACACGCATGACGACATGTTGCGCAGCGTGGAGCATCACCGCCAGATCATCGCCGCGTTGCGCGCGCGCGATCCGGCGTGCGCCGACATCGCCATGCGCTTTCACCTGACCACCACGCACCTGCTTTTTCGCAGCCAGCGCAAGCCGCCTGCGCCGACGCCTGCCGCGTGACACGGCGGCTGATTTCAGCGCCCTTTTTGATTCGTTCCCATGTATTCGCCCCAGATCCTCGTCGCCCTTTTCGTCCTGCTGCTTGCCGTCGTCATTCCGCTGATTGCGCTGATGGTGCGGGTGGTGGAACTGGTTCGATGGCAGACCCAGCCCTATTCGCCCACTCGTGGCGAACGCCCGCGCTTCGCTGGGCCGCTGTTGACGCTGCTGTTCAGTTGCCTGGCGGTCAGCGACTTCACGGACTATGAGCCGTTTCGCACCATCGCCGAAATGAATCCGGTGCCGCTGTCGGCGCGCGCATATTTCACGGTGGCGATGCTGGTACTGGCGGTGCTGTCGTGGGCGTATGGCGGCGCAATCATGGATCGCATTTTGGGCCGTGCGAAAAACGATAAGGGCTGAAGGAAACAAAATGGGCTAAAGGGCGCACGCAAGCGGCGGCCCTTCAGCCCTTCAACGGTTCCGAAATTCCGCGGTTCTGCGGTTCAGCGGTTCAGCGGTTCAGCGGTTCAGACGTTCAGCCGTTCAGCCCTTCAGCCGTTCAGCGATGTCTATCGCCAGGCCCTTAAGGCTTCCAGCCCTGCGCCTTCATCCGCGCGTCGATCCACGACGTGTCCAGCGTGCCGGCGGCGATCTGCGCCAGCATCTGTTCTTCCACTGCGTGCTTGGCGGATGCGGCTTCGTACAGCGCTTCGACTTGGTCGTACGGCAACGACAACAAGCCGTCTTCATCGCCCAGAATCAAGTCGCCCGGTTCAATCGTCATGCCGTCCAGCGAGATGACGGCGTTGATTTCGCCGGGGCCATCCTTGTACGGCCCGCGGTGCGTCACGCCCGCCGCATACACGGGAAAGGCGCTGCGGCGGATCGTGCCGCAATCGCGGATCGCGCCGTTGATCACGATGCCGGCCAGGCCGCGCGTTTGCGCATAGGTCGTCATGATTTCACCGATGATGGCGTTGGTGAGGTCGCCACCGGCATCCACCACCACCACATCACCCGGCTGAGCCAGTTCCAGCGCCTTGTGCACCAGCAGGTTGTCGCCGGGACGCGTGCGCACCGTCAGCGCGGGGCCCGCCAGCGGATGGCCGTCGTGCATGGGCCGCAGGCGGGCGCCCCCCGCCGTCATGCGCGACATGCAGTCGCTGATATTGGCAACAGGAATGCGGCGGAATTTCTCGACGAAGTCGCTGCTGACCGCGCGCTTGCGCGGGTGGATTTCAAAACCGATCATGGGTGGCTCCGATGGCGTTCAGGGGATCTTGCAAGATCATTGTTTGGGGATGCCGGCTTCCTGCACGACCTTGCCGAAGACGTCGTGGTCGGCGCGATGGCGCTTGCCCAGGTCGGCAGGCGTGCCCGTCATGACGCTATAGCCCGAGTCTTCCAGCTTCTTCACCACATCCGGCTTCGCTTGCGACTTGTTCAGCGCCTGGTTCAGCGTGGCGACCACATCGTCCGGCGTCTTGCCCGGCGCCATCAGCCCCCACCAGATGGTTTGGTTGATGGTCTTGAATCCGCTTTCCGCAAAGGTCGGCACGTCGGGCAAGGCGGGCGAACGCGCGTCGGCCACTACCGCCAGCGCGCGCACTTTGCCGCCGCGAATCTGCGGCAACAGCGATGCGACGGAACCGGTGTAAAGATCAATGCGGCCGCTGGCCAGATCGGGGAACGCTTGCGACCAGCCGCGGTACGGAACGTGCATCAGTTCCATGCCGGCCGCCTTGCGCCACAGATGGCCAATCAAATCGCCGCTGCCGCCAATGCCGGGAATGCCCAGCGAGACCTGGCCCGGGCGCGCCTTGGCTGCCTTGACCACGTCATCCAGCGTCTTGTACGGCGACTCCGGCACCACCACGAACACGCTGGGTGACGAGGCCACCAGACCCACCGGCTTGAAGTCCTTGAAGGTGTCGTAGCTGAGCTTGTTGTACAGCCACGGGTTCAGCACGATGTTGTCCGTCTGCGCCATCACCAACGTGTGGCCGTCCGGCTTGGCGCGCGCCGTGGCGTCCAGCGCCAGGTTGCCGCCTGCGCCTGGCTTGTTTTCCACGACGATGTTCCAGCCCGTGTCCTGCGCGATGGCCGAACCGATCATGCGTGTCAGCGTGTCGGTGCCGCCGCCCGGCGGAAAGGGCGAGATCAGGGTGATCGGGGCCGAGCCCATGTCGGCCGCGCTTGCCGCGGCCGAGGCGACGAGCAGCGTGGCCGTCAGCAGTGTTTTCAGGGATGTCATTGTCTTCCTCGCTTGTGTTTTGAAATCGGGCAGCCCTCTGCGGGGCCGGCCCTGTCTATCTGATCGATCAGGATTGACGCGCCAGCGGCGTCAACCACGCCAGCCGGTCGGCAACCGAATCCGGTACGTTGAACGAACCTGCTGCGCGGGCCGCTTCAATGCCTTGCGTGGTGCGCGCGAACAAGCGCTCAACGCCGTCCAGCACCAGCGGCTGCAAGCCGGCTTCCACCAGTTGTTCGCGCGCTTCGCGCACTTCGGCCAAGCGGCGCGGCGCGTGCAGCACGTGCGAGCGGACGAAGGAATCAACGAACGTCGTCAGCGGCGTGCGGTCCATATCGGACAACACTTCATACAGCGATGCGCGCAAGCCCATGCTTTCAGCGGCGACCAGGCATTCGACGGCCAGGCTTTCCATGCCCTTGGTCAGAATGCTGCGCAGCAGTTTCAGGCGCACGGCGTCGCCCGCCTCGCCATCGATGGCTTGCGCAGGCGCGCCGCAACCGGCCGTGAACGCGGCCACCGCAGGGGCGCCTGTGCCGGCACACAAGAGCGGCGTGCGCGCGCCCAGCAAGGCGATGGCGCCCATGATCGCGACGTCGGTAAAGGGCACGCCCAACTGCGCAGCGACCTCGGCCGCCGCGCGCATGTCACCCGAACTGGCGGTCGTGAAATCCGCATAGGCGGCGTCTTTGCGCAGGTGCGGCAGCGCCTGTTTGGCGACTTCAAGCGCGGCGTGGCCGAACACGGCTGACACGACAATGTCCGCCTCGGCCAGCCACGGGCCGGCTTCGGCGTGCAGCACGCTGCCATGCGAGGCGGCGCGCGCCTGCATCTCGGCGTCCTGGCGCAATTCGCCGATACCCACAATGACATGCCCGCCCGCCACCCACTCACGCGCGTAGCAATCGCCGACTTCTCCACAACCTATCAGTGCAATTTTCATCTTCATAAATACAAAAAAAATACATACAGCGTTATAGCCTGGGAGAATTTGGCCGTATAACTCGTGTAAACCCTAGGTTTCCCCAGTTTTTGGAAACATTAAAAGTACAAGAAACCCCATCATCGATTGCTGGTAGTCTTGCCCTCAGCCGCGCAGGCCCTGCCCGCGCCCGCCTTCAACATTTCAGCGAGACACCTCATGACCGCCCCCCTTTACGACGCCTCCGTCCCCGTCATCAAACAAATGCTGTCCGCACTGTCGGACGTGCTGAAAAAGGCCGAGGCTCACGCCACCGAGAAAAACATCGACGCGTCCGCCTATCTGGGCGCCCGCCTGTACCCGGACATGTTCCCGCTGTCGCGCCAAGTGCAGATCGCCACCGACTTCGCCAAGGGCATTGCGTCCCGTCTGGCTGGCGCCGACGTGCCGTCGTGGCCGGATGGCGAACCCACGTTTGCCGAGCTGCAAGCGCTGATCGCCAAGACGCTGGCGCACGTGGGCTCGTTCAAGCCGGAACAGTTCGAGCAAAGCGCCTCGCTGGAAATCGTGCTGCGCCCCGGCACGCCGAAGGAAAAGAAGCTGTCGGGCAGCGCCTACCTGCTGCACTATGGTCTGCCGCAATTCTTCTTCCACGTCACGACCGCCTACGCGATCCTGCGCCACAACGGCATTGAAGTCGGCAAGCGCGACTACATGGGCGCGTATTGATGCCTGAGCGCGTCGGCGGCTGACGCCGCACACGTAAAGAAGGGCCGCGAATCACAGATTCGCGGCCCTTTTCATTGGCACTCAGCGCCTGGTGCACGCGCACCGGTTCGCTTTTTCCTCGGCCATCCGACGGGTGCGCACGGCGTTGACGGTGCGCACTTGCTTCGCTCTAATCGCCAGACGCGACGCCGCATGACGCACCACCCGCCTACGCTCTTCCATCGCTGCCCCCGCCCAGGGAGTTCCAAGATGATCGCCACCCCCGTTCTGATCGTAGGCGCCGGCCCCGCCGGTTTGCTGACCGCCGCGGAGCTCGCCCGGCGCGGCGTCGAATGCCTGCTGATCGACGCGCACGAACAACCCATGGACTGGGACCGCGCCACCGTCGTGCATCCTCGATCACTCGAAATCCTGGACGCACTGGGTATCGCTGAACCCCTCTTGCAGGCAGGCGTCAAGCAGCGCCACGCCCATATCCATGCCGACGGGGCCGTGTTGGGCGACATTGACCTGTCACTGTGCGGCAGCCGGTATCCCTTCAATATCGGCATTTCTGAAGAAGTGACTGAATCCATTCTTCACGATCATCTTGTCGCCCTTGGCGGGGCCGTCACGCGCGCCACCACGCTGGTGGATTTGCGGGTGCAATCCGATGGCGTGATTGCCACCGTCGAACACCACGGCGAGCGCTCGCAGGTTCACGCGCAATGGGTGGTGGGATGCGATGGGCACCGCAGCACCGTGCGCACGCTGATGGGCATTGAACAAGACGGCCACGACATTCATCAGCCCTGGGCCGTATTCGACGCGTCCATTGCCGCGTGGCCGATGTCTTACGAAGCGAACTATGCCTATCTGGACCCGACGCCGGTCATTCTGACGGCGCTGCCCGGCCGCCGATGGCGCGTGTACCTGCGCCCTGCCTCGGCGGATTCCGATCTGGTGGCCGACGCGCTGGTCACGTTGCAACGCTATCTGCCCGATGCGCGCTTTGACGACGTCTCGCATCCCACACGATTCGATTGCCATGCCAAGGTTGCGCAGCACTTCCGGTCTGGCCGCGTGCTGCTTGCCGGCGACGCCGCGCACACGTGCAGCCCGGCGCAAGGGCACGGCATGAATACGGGGCTGCAAGATGCCTACAACCTGGGATGGAAGCTTGCGCTGGTCTGCCAGGGCCACTGCGCCGAGACGTTGCTGGATAGTTATCACGCCGAACGCCGGCCCGTGGCCGACCAGGTGATGGCCTCGGGCGATGCGGCCGAAAGCGCGCAGTCGGTCAAAGGGCAGCGCGCCCGCCATGAGCGGGACATGGCGATCCAAGCGGCGTTTGCCGACCCCGACACCCGGCACCATGAAGCGGTGGCGGAGGCCGAACTGGATATCGACTACGCTGGTTCTCCCATCGTCATGGGCGAACCGCAAGCCGCGCTTTGGCCGGGCCAGCGTCTGCCCGACCAGATCTCACTTGCTTTTGCGGACGGAAGTACAGGGCGCTTGCATGCTTGCGCCTATCGCGTGGGCCATACCGCCGTGTTGATCGGCTGCGCCCACACAAACGCAGACGAGCTGGCGCGCGTGCGCCGCGAGATGGAAGCGCTGTCGGGCGGCCCCATCATCGAACAAGTCGTCGCGCTGAGTGCGAATGCCGGCGTGGCGGGCGCGGATGCGTACCTGACAGTTGACGTTGCCGACACGCTGGGCGTGCGCGGCATCGTGCTGCTGGTCATCCGGGCGGACGGCCACGTAGGCCTGCGAGCCGGACAGGACCATGCCGAAGCCTTGGCGGCCTACATCGACCGCTTGCGCACCTAAGGGTTATTACCGATCCCGGTGATGTCGATTTGGGTGTCCGCTGAACGTCGTAGCAATACGACCCACTCATTCAAGGCGGACACACCATGACTACCGGAACCGTAACGCTCCACCGCGTTCTGCGCGCCTCGCCCGATCGCATCTATCGCGCATTCATCGACGGCGACGCGCTGGCCAAATGGCTGCCCCCGTATGGCTTCACGTGCCAGGTCCACCACCTGGACGCCAAAGTCGGGGGCACCTACAAAATGTCGTTCAAGAATTTTGGTTCCGGCCACAGCCACCACTTTGGCGGTGAATACCTGGAACTGTCGCCGTCCGAGAAGCTGCGCTACTCCGACCGCTTCGACGACCCCAATCTGCCTGGCGAAATGATCACCACGGTGACCTTGCGCAAAGTGATGTGCGGCACGGAACTCACCGTGGTGCAGGAAGGCATCCCGGCCGCGATTCCCACCGAGATGTGCTATCTGGGCTGGCAGGAATCACTGATGCAGCTGGCGAAGCTGGTCGAGCCGGAAATTCCAGACTGAGCGGGGCGGGTGCGCTGGGGTGCGCTGGGTGCACTACGCGTCCGGCTTTGCCACGAACACCATGGGCGCCCGCAGCGACGCGCAACCGTTGTCCCATTCGCGCTTCATCTTGGCTAGAAATTCTGCGTCGACACGGTGCGCTTCGTCCCGCAGGACTTCGTCCATGGCTGCCGCTATCCGTTCGATAACCGCTTCGGGCCGCGGCACGGCGCAAGCCGTACGGCCGAATTGCAGCAAGCCCTTACGCGTCGGATATTCCTTTTTCTTGTTCATCTTCAGCGCAAGGGTGCGGTCAGACAGCGTGCGGCCAGACTGCGGGTCCTCAATTTCGTACACGCTGGTCGTGACCACGTCATACAGCGGCGCCAACGCCGCGGGCTCGGCACCCGGGTGGCGGTAGAGCAATCCAAAATTTTTCAGATGCGCATCCCCGTTGCGCACCATGACCGACAGCGTCACGTACTCAAAATATCGCGCCAGGCTTTCCATTCGATTGGCGCCGCACAACAGGCCGATCATTTCTGCGACGGTCTCGTATGAGCTCAGGTACTTCTCTTTTGCGGTCTTGCGCAACAACACGGCCATGTCTTCAAACCCAAGTTGTTCCGGGCCTTCCAGATCAAAGCGCCGCATCACAAAGAGAGAGCCATCGTCCGACAGCCAGAAGTCCGGCACGCGCAGGCCGGCTTTTTTTGCCGCGCTCATGCATAGGAATTCGTTCTGCGCCAGAAAGGGATAGTCTTCGCCCGCCGCTTTCACAATCAGGTCCGACGTGAAGGTGGTGGATTTATCGACGACGGGTTTCGCATTGGCGGTGTCCGCATCCGGCATCATGACTTTCGGTTGAAACCCCGAAATTCCGGACGTAAGGTAGGTGCTGACCAGGTAATCGAAAATTTCAACGCTTGCCCCGCTGGCCAGCAACGCCGAGAGTCCCATCGTGGGCTGAACCCGCATGGCATCCGCGCCAGGTTCTCGATAGCGCAGGCGTCCGATCTGGTTACTGCCGGTCAAGGCAAGCAAACGCATGTCGTCCAGTTGCACGTCTTTGCCAAAGCGTTCCCAGAGCTTTTCATACAGATAGCCCTCTGGCCGATTCATGGCAAAAATCGGTGGCAAGACGGTGTCGGCGTAACTCTCGGCGCGGTGCGGCATGATGAGCGAGATCTCCCGGTTTTGTTCCGGCCGCGTGTAGTTGAAGACAAAACGGGATTCCTTTTCCAGTAACCCCGACTCGCCTTGCGGCGTGCTGATTTCCAGCTGCTTTATCTTCGCGTTACTCATCGCTCATGCGCTCCACATCGTCATAGTTGATGCTTGCGGTATCAATCCGAAGACCCATGTTGAGCACGGCCAGGGCTCGCATGATCGAATGCAGGCCCACGTTTTCACCTTTCTCGATTTGCACGATCAATTGGCGTGTCAGGCCGGCTCGCTGGGCGAGCTCTGCCTGACTGAGCTGGCGCTGCTTTCGTTCGCGCTTAAAACTGGCTCCGAACTGCGCAGGAAGCACTGCGGTTGGAAAGTACGGCATCGTCGACATTCCTCGAACTGAATCCCACCATGGTGGATATACCGTACATCAAAGCCGCTTCGAAAAGTACGATAAAACAGACAAAATTTAGTTATACCTAATTTTTGTACGATATTTCGTACTTTCATACAGACAGCCTAGCCTTACGGACGCCTTCCTGCCTCCACCTGGATCTTCAATTCCACCTCTGGCTTGAAGCCCATGTCCAAACCAAAGTTCAGGCCGAAATCCTTGCGGCTGAACTTCGTGGATACGTCCGCCCCGCACACCTCGCGCTTTTCCATGGGGTGCTGGATGCATTTGAAGTCGTCGATATCCATCGTCACCTTGCGCGTGACGCCGCGCAGGGTCAGATCGCCGGTGGCTTCTTCGGGGCGGTCGCCGTCGAACTTGGTGAAGGTGCCCTTGAAGGTGGCGGTGGGGTATTTGGCGGCGTCGAAGATGTCGGGCGCGACGGCGTGCTGGTTCATTTCGTCGTGGCCGAAGTCCACGGAATTGATATCCACCGTGACGTCCACGGTGCCGGTACGCGCTTCGCGGTCCAAGACGACCACGCCTTGGGACTTGTTGAATTTGCCGCGCCAGGTGGACAGGCCGCCGAAGTGATCGGCTTCGAAACTGGGATAGGTGTGGGACGGGTCCAGGTCATACGTCACCGGGGCGGCGGCGGCAGGCAGGGTCAGCATCAGCGTGCTGGCGCCCAACAGCAGGGTCGGAATCAACTTCATCAAAGCTCCTTATGACGGGTGGATTTGGCCAGGCGCGAAACGCGCGCTGCCTAGCTCGAAACACCAACAATATCATTCAGGTTGCAGTCAGACTGCAAGTGAAGTCTGACTTCATTTCTCGTTTGGCCGGCAGCCTGCAACGCCTTGTCCGAAACCCTCACCATTTTGTAAAGGCGTAACTTCGATTCACGCAATAATGCGCGCATACCTGCTCCGCAATCACGGGAACCACTATGAATAAAGTGTTTGCTTTGCTGATCGCGGCCGCGTTACCGGCAGCGGCCCTGGCGCAACCCACGGTGGAACCGCTGAAGCTCAACGCGGACAACAAGTTGTATTGCAACGCGCAAACGGATTGGTGTGTGGGGATCAACACCGAGGGCACGATGGAAACGAACGGCCCGTACGCCACGAGCCGCACGCTGCGCACCGACCGCAAAGTCTGGGACTTGCCCGACATTCCCAACTTCAAGAGCTTCACCGTCTGGCCCCATCTGATCCGGCTGAGCGAAGAGCGGGCAATTGTCGGCGTCATCGGCCCGTCGCAGCCGGACTACAACCTGGAAACGCCGTTCTCGGGCGGCAGTTTCACGCGCGAAGACCTGTATCTGTTCGAAGTGGATCTGGGCGAGTCCACAAGTTCAAACTTGGTGTTCATCATGCCGAAGTCGGCCAGCGCGTCGATCCGCGCCTGCTTTAACCAAGCCGACGAGAAAAAGCGTGCGGGCCAGTGCATGGATGCGTACCGCTACCAGGCGGAGCTTGCCGCTCTGCCTGGCACGGCGGGCGCAACGGGCAAGGAGTATCCGGACTTGCAGGTGACGACGCAGGCCACGCGCGCGCCCGCTGGCGCGAGCCGCTACGCGGATTCCACGAAGCGGCCGGCGCTGACCGCGGCACAAGCCGCGCCCGCAGCCGATACGGAATGCAGCTACACGGCAACGTACCGTTGGAACCCCGATGGCGGACTCTACGAGCCCGCCAAGCCGGTGCCGGATTGCAGCGAATTCCTGGACGTGACGCCCAAAGCGAAGCCGTAACTGGAAAAGCCGTAACTGGAAAAAGCCGGAACGGGGAAAGCCGCAACCTGGAAGCCGCAACCGGGAAAGCCTTAACCGGAAAGCCGCAACCGCAATGCGTTATCGCAGCCATAACGGCCACCCGCTACGCCCCCCCGCCCACCTACGCCCTTAGTCGGCGTAGCCCGGATTGCGGCGGTCCAGCCGGCGCAGCAAGCCCGGCCAGGCCAGCGACGCTTTATAGGCCCGGTCGGCCGGGGATTCCACGGCGGCGCGCGCCAGCACTTCCGGCGGAATGAAGATCAGCTCACCGCCACCCGCCTGCGCGCGCACCTGCGCCATGCAGGCGGCTTCCAGGCGGTGCATGGCCTGGAAGGCCTCGGCCATCGTCTGGCCCACCGTCAGCAAACCATGGTTGCGCAGGATCATGTAGTTGTTCGCACCCAGGTCATGGACCAGACGCGGTTGCTCTTCCGGGTTCAGCGCCAGGCCTTCGTAGTCGTGATAGCTGAGCGAACGCAGCGCAATGAACGCGAACTGCGACAAGGGCAACAAGCCCGCCTTCTGCGCCGACACCGCCACGCCATTGATGGAATGCGTGTGCAGCACGCACATCGCGTCCTTGCGGGCTGCGTGGATACAGCTGTGAATGGTGAAGCCGGCCGGGTTGATGTTGTATTCCGACTCCATCACCTTGTTGCCGTGCAGGTCGATCTTGACCAGGCTGGACGCCGTGATCTCGTCGAACATCATGCCGTACGGGTTGATCAGGAAATGTTCGGTGCCCGGCACTTTGGCGGTGATGTGCGTGAAGATCAAATCGTCCCATCCGAACAGCGCCACCAGCCGGTACAAGGCCGCCAAATCCGTGCGCACCTGCCATTCGGTTGCGCTGACCTGTTCACGCACGCTGCCGCCCTGCTTGCTTACCGTATCCATTCCCGTCTCCTGTTATTGATGTCGTCCCGCAACGACCGCGCCACGGGACCCGTTTCGCACTTTATTCTTTTTGACGCAAGCAGGTGCAAGGGGGCAATCCGCCGTCCACCTGATGAAAATCCGGGGCGCCCATGCGAGAATCCCCCTCGGAACCCACGGATCAGGACGCCCCATTGACGCAGCATCCGCATCGCCTTCCCGCCTTTTTCCGGTCGCACCTGGAATCGCTATCCGGCGTCGGCCTGCTGCTGGGCACCTTGTTCTTCGCCGCGTCGCTCACGCCCACGCTCGTGCCGCGCACCTATCTCACGCAGGGCGTGCTGGCCGGCGCGTGTCTTGCCGCCGGCTATGGGCTGGGCGTGCTGTGGCACTGGCTATGGGCCTATCTGGAACTGCCCGAGCCCCGCGCCCGCGCGGCGCGCATCGTCAACGCCGTCATCACCGTGGTGTGCCTGTCGGTGCTGGCGCTGTTCCTGTGGCGCGCGGCCGATTGGCAAAACACCATACGCGCGCTGATGCAGATGGAGCCCGTGACCAGCGCTCATCCCTTCAAGGTTTGCGCGACAGCATTGATCACGTTTACCGCGCTGCTGGCGCTGGGCCGGCTATTCAAATTGCTGGCGCGCTTTCTGGCCAGACACGTACGCCGCGTTGTGCCGCGGCGGGTCGCCAATGTGACGGGCGCGGCCATCGCCGTCCTGATCTTCTGGTCGCTGGCCAACAATGTGTTTTTCCGCGCGGCGCTGCATGTGCTGGACGCGTCGTTTCGCGAATACGACGCGCTGCTGGAGCCGGAACGCCCCCAGCCGTCGGACGGCGCCAAGACAGGCGGACCCGGTTCGTTGATTGCCTGGAATGAATTGGGGCGCGCCGGCCGGGAATTCATTGCGTCCGGCCCCAACGCCAGCGAGATTCGCGCGCAGACCGGCCGCGACGCGCAAGAACCCATCCGCGTGTACGTGGGCCTGCGCGGCGCCGATACGCCGCAGGCGCGGGCGGCTCTGGCGCTTGAAGAGATGAAACGCGTCGGCGCGTTCAAGCGGTCCACGCTGCTGGTCGTCACCCCCACCGGCACGGGCTGGATCGATCCGGCCGCCATGGATTCCGTGGAATATCTGCTGCATGGCGATGTCGCAAGCGTGGCCTTGCAGTACTCATACCTCTCCAGCCCGCTGTCCTTGCTGGCCCAACCCGAATACGGATCGGAAGCCGCGCGTGCGCTGTTCAGTGCGGTGTACGGGTATTGGACGACCCTGCCCCACGACCAGCGGCCCAAGCTGTATCTGCATGGCTTGAGCCTGGGCGCAATGAATTCCGCGCGCTCGGCGGAGCTCTTTGAAATGATCGGCGACCCCATCCACGGCGCGCTCTGGAGCGGCCCACCCTTTGAAAGCCGCATCTGGCGCGCGATTACCGACGCCCGCAACCCGGACTCCCCGGCCTGGCGGCCTGAACTGCGCGACGGCAGCTTCGTGCGCTTCATGAATCAACACGGGTCGCCCGTGCCTGCTGATGCGCCCTGGGGGCCGATGCGCATCGTATTCCTGCAATATGCCAGCGACGCCGTGACCTTCTTCGACTATCGCGACCTGTACCGCCGCCCCGCCTGGATGGACCCGCCTTATGGGCCGGATGTGTCGCCCGAGCTGCGCTGGGTGCCGGTCGTGACGATGTTGCAGCTGGCGCTGGATATGTCCGTCAGCACCGAGACGCCCATTGGTTATGGCCACGTCTACGCGCCGCAACACTATGTGGACGCGTGGCTGGCTGTGACGGGCGCGCCGGGTTGGACGCCCGGCGCGCTGGACAGCCTGAAGCAACATTTGGCCGAACGCATGCGCGCGGCGATGGGGGATGCAGACGGCAAGGAAGGCGCGTACG
Source organism: Achromobacter sp. 01N37 (assembly GCF_056399725.1). Lineage (NCBI taxonomy): Bacteria > Pseudomonadati > Pseudomonadota > Betaproteobacteria > Burkholderiales > Alcaligenaceae > Achromobacter > Achromobacter sp. 01N37. Next base: position 161,139 of record NZ_JBFTRX010000007.1, on the reverse strand, counting down.
AGAATCGGGGCGGATGACAGGCAGCCAAGCGTGCCCGCCCCCGCCCCCGGGGCAGTTCAGTTCGTTTGCACGTTCGCGCCGTCGATGATCTGTTTCCAGCGCACCGTTTCTTCATCAGACAACTTGGCCAGGTCTTGCCGGGTGCCGGCAAACGGCACGGCGCCCTGTTCGGCCAGGTGCGCGACCATCGACGGGTCTTTGGCCAGTGCAATCACCGTTTCCTGCAACTTGCGCACCACGTCGTCGGGCGTGCCGGCGGGCGCCATGACGCCGTACCACGACTCCACCACCGCATCCTTCACCCCCGCTTCCGCCAAGGTCGGCACATCTGGAATGGCGGCGCTGCGGTGTTCACTCGCCACCGCCAACACGCGGACCTTGCCGGGCTTGATGTAAGGCAACACGTTCGGCAGATTCGCGAACAGCACCTGCACCTGCCCCGACAGCAAGTCTGCCGTGGCCGGCCCCGCGCCGCGATACGGCACGTGCTCGAACTTCGCGCCCGAGCGGTACATGAACAATTCGCCCGTCAGATGATTGACGGACCCCATGCCGGCCGACGCCATGTTCAGCTTGCCGGGGTGCTGCTTGGCATACTCGACCAGCTCGGCCACGGTCTTTGCCGGCGTGTCGGCCGACACGGCCAGCACATTAGGCACGGTGGAAAACAACGCCACCGGCGCAAAGTCCTTGTTGGCGTCGTAAGGCAGGTTCTTAGTCAACAGCGGCTGAATGGATTGCTGCCCCATCGTCGCCAACAACAGCGTGTACCCGTCGGCCGGCGCTTTGGCGACGAAGTTCGCGCCGATGCTGCCGCCGCCGCCCGGCTTGTTTTCCACAATGACCGGCTGGCCCAGCGATTCCGACATCCGGTTGGCCAGCAAGCGCCCCATCAGGTTCACCGTCCCGCCCGGCGCGAAGGGCACAACGAGCGTTATCGGTTTGACGGGATACGTCTGGGCATGCGCGCCCAGGCTGATCCCCATGGCTGCGGCAAACGCCGCGACGGTCTTGAGCATTGATTTCCCCTTGATGATGGGCCAGTCAGGCTTCCTGAACGGAACGCTCCGCTGGCTTGGATGACACAAGCTTACCCACGCGCCGCTGCAGCAAGGCTTGCGCGTTGGCCACACGCTGAACCCCCGCGCCGATGATGCCGCGATACTGATCCAGCAAACCCTTTTGCTCGGCGATGTGCGCGCGCACCCGGCCCGGCGCCGGCCCGCCCAGCGATTCCCGCGCGGCCACATTTCGCACGGGGTCCAGGCACGCGGCGATATCGTCTTCGTGCAGCGCAACCGGGCGGCCCAGTTGTTCAGCCGCAGCGGTATTGATCATTGCAGGCGTGATGTGCTTGGCCGGGATGCCGGCCTCCAGAGCCTGCCGCACCACGGCGCCGATGATGTGATGCGCATCGCGAAACGACGCGTCGGCCTTGCGCACCAGCAGGTCGGCCAGGTCCGTCACCGTAGAAAAATCGTCAGCCGCACGGGCCGCCATGCGCGTGCGGTTCGGCTCCACCTTTTCCACCAGCAACTGAATCAGCGCCAGGGCTTTCAAGGCTTCGTCGCAGGCCTCCCAGCACGTGCGCGTGCTCTCCCGGCTGCTGTCGCCCGAGTGCGTGAAGTGCGTGGACTTCACCGTCGAGAACGCCGCGGTGGTCAAACCAATCACATGGCCCGTCTTGCCGCGCAGGTACTCCAGCACCGCCGGGTTTTTCTTCTGCGGCATGATGCTGGAGGTGCTGGCGATGCTGTCGGGAAAGCTCAGGTACCCGAACTCGGGCGTGGACCAGATATAAAAGTCCTGCACCATACGGCTGCTGGTGATCATCATGATCGACAGCGCGGCGCTTAGTTCCAATGCGAAATCGCGTGACGCCACGCCGTCCAGCGCATTGGCCAAGGGCTGCGTAAAGCCCAGCATCGCGCTGGTCGCGTCGCGGTTGATCGGGAACGACGTGCCCGCCAGCGCACACGCGCCCAACGGCGAGGCATCTGCGGTGTCCAAAGCGTGCAGCAAGCGCGCGACATCCCGTGACCAGGCATCGACAAGCGCCGACAGGTAGTAGCCATACGTGATCGGCTGCGCCGCCTGCATATGGGTGTAGCCGGGCATCACGCAGTCGGCATATTGCTCGGCCCGCGCCAATGCCGCATCGGCCACGCCGATCAGCGCCGTCGCGATCCGCGTCGCAAAATCCCGCGCACGGATGCGGTCGATGGTGGCGCCGATATCGTTGCGGCTGCGCGCCGTGTGCAACCGTCCGCCCAGCGCTTGCCCCACCAGCTTGATCAGGTGCGCTTCGTAGTTGAAGTAGGCTTCTTCGCGCGCCGGGTCCAGCTCGATGCCGTCCGGCCCATCCGCCTGCATCTTGAGCAGGGCGCGGGCCAGCTCAACCGACGCGTCGTGATCCAGAATGCCTTGCTCGTGCAGCATCACCAGATGCGCAAGATTGATCTGGTTCAGCATCTCGAAATTGGCGAAGAACTCGCGATTCAAGCGCGGAAGAAAAATGTACTGAAGCACTTCCGGGGCGAGCGGTTGCTTCAAGCGGCTGCTGACTTTGGATTCCATTTTCGCGTCGGTCTGAGCATGTAAAACCGTAGTCTCCGCCCGCGCCAATTCATGCGTCAAATCAGATTTTCATAGCTTCGAATACAGAATTGATATGATTTGATCTCAGCATATTTGCGAGCATCCGCCCATGAATTTCAAGCAGATTGAAGCGTTCCGCGCCGTCATGATGACGCGGTCCATGACCACGGCGGCCGGGCTGATGCATACGTCACAGCCCAACATCAGCCGCTGGATCGCGCTGCTTGAGGCGACGCTGGGCTTTGTGCTGTTCAAACGCGTCGGCACGCGGCTGATCCCCACGCCCGAAGCCGATGCGTTCTACACCGACGTGGAACGCGCCTTCATCGGCCTGGAATCGCTGAATGACAGCGCCAACTCGATCCGCCGGCGTGGCACCGGCCTGCTGCGGGTGGGAGCGGTCGGGTCCATCACGCAATGCGTCCTGCCCGACGCCATCCGCTTGTTTCGCGACACGTTCCCCGACGTCTCCGTCGTGGTCAACACAGGCGGCTCCGACGTCGTTGCCAAATGGATGGCCACGGGGTTTTGCGACATCGGATTCTGTTCCATCCAGACCGACGTGCCAGGCTTGCAATACGACCGGATCAATACCGCGTACGGCGTGGGTATCGTGACGCGCACGCACCGGCTGGCGCGCAAGAAGCGGTTGAGCCCCGCCGACTTCACTGGCGAGAACTTCATCTGCTTGCCCTCCGGCAGCTTCAACCGCGCCGCCATTGACCGGCATTTTTCCGACGACGCCAGAATCCTATCCATCGAAACGCCCTACGCCACCACCATCTGCACCATGGTGGGCAAGGGCCTGGGGGTGTCGATCGTGAATCCCGTGGTGTCACGCGCGTTGAGCCTGCCTGACTTACGCGAGATTCCGTTTTCCGAAAAAATCGAATTTCATAGCTACGCGGTCAGCTCAGACCATTTCCCTGTCAGCAGCCCTGCCCAGCAAATGGAAGCGTGCGTGCGGGACGTGTTCAAAGCACTGAGCGCCAGCGCATGACGCTCACCCAGCACGGCTGCCGCCGCGGTCGTGCAGGCCTGCGCGCAAAGTCTTGGCCAGCTCGGCGACGCTTGCCGCATTGACGCTGCCATCAGGGGTTTCCAACCGAGCGATGATCTGGTCGGCCACGTTGATCAAATGCAGCGGCTCTTGCAACACCACCGCCAGCAGCGCATCGCCCAACGCATGGATTTCGGCTTCGCACGCGCGCACGCCCTGCGCGGAAATCGACTGCGCGAGCGCCGCGCCACGTGCTGCGATGTCGTTCAAGCCGAACACCGCGCACGCGCCGCCCAGAGAGTGCAGTTCCGCCAGCAATCGGGGGCCATCTTCCGCGCGCAGCCCGTCCTGCAAGGCCTGCACCGCATCGCGGCAAGACTGCACGAACACCTGCCAGGTGGCGTCCGCCACGGGGCGGCCGCCCAACAGGCCACTGCCGGCCAACGCGTCGCGGCGCAATGGCGGCAGACCCGCGACCTCTGACAACGCCAAGCCCAGGTCGGCCAGCGACAGCGGCTTGCCCAGCACCCGCGCCATGCCGGCGCGCTCGCCCGCTTCGCGCTCTTGCGGCGTCACATTGGCGGTAGCGGCCATCACCGGCATCGCGGGCCAGCGCTGACGCACCTGCCGCGCCAGCGCAAAGCCGTCTTGCCCCGGCATGGCCAAGTCTGTCAGCAACACATCGAACGTGTCCTGCTCCAGGCACGCCAAGGCCTGCTCGGCATCGGGCACGGCGGTAGCGTCGCAGCCCAACAGGGCCAGCTGCTCTTCAAACAGCTTGCGGTTCACGACGTTGTCTTCGGCCACCAGCACACGCAGACGTTTGCCCAGCACCATGCCGTCCACCGCCTGCGCGGCCAAGGCGCGGCCTTGCAAGGCATATTGCAAACCGCTCGCCAGCCCGTGCAGGCCGTACACCGACGCGCTGATCACGCGTCCGGAGGCCACCGGCTGGGCCGGCCCGTCTTCGCTGCAATCGACGACCCATGACGCGTCCTCCACCAAGCGATTCTCGTCGCTGGGATGCCAGGTCTTGCGATCGCCCCAGAACACGAGCGCGCTGGCGTCTTCGACTGATTCTTGCGCAATCAAGGCCGGATGCGCGTAGCTCGTCACGCCCACGCCCCACGCTTGCAAGATGCTGCCCAGCCGCGTGCGCTCGGCTTGTATTGCCGCCACTAGCAGCACGGGTTCACCATCGAAGCGCGGACGCTCGCTGGCCGTGGATGCGTCAGCGTGCAGCGGCAAGCGCAACGTGAAACGGCTGCCCACGCCGGGTTGGCTTTGCACCGTCAGTGTGCCGCCCATGGCCTGGGCCAGCCGCTGGCACAACGCCAGGCCCAAACCGGTGCCCCCGAAGCGCCGGGTGATCGTCGCATCCGCCTGTGTGAAATCCTGGAACAGGGCCGGCAATTGATCCGCGCTGATGCCGATACCCGTATCCTCGACCTCGATCAGCACCTGTGACGCCGCCTCATCGCGCGACAAGCGCAGCGTCACCTGCCCCGTCTCGGTGAACTTGATCGCGTTGGACAACAGGTTGTTCATCACCTGCCCCAGCCGCGCGGGGTCTCCTCGCAGGGGCCAGGTCAGGGTATCGCCCAGCTCACCCGCCAGCGCCAGCTTCTTGGCGCGCGCCACGGGGGCAAACATCATCAAGGTCTGCGAAGCCAGCTCCAGCACATCGAACTCCTGGTCTTCCAGCTGAAGTTCACCGGCCTCGATCTTTGAAAAGTCCAGCACGTCGCTAACCACCGCCAACAGGCCATCAGACGCATTGCGGATGGTGTTCAAGCGGTCGCGCTGCAATTCGTCCAGGGGCGAGTAGGCCAGCAATTCCAGGTTGCCGAGCACCGCGTTGAGCGGCGTGCGGATCTCGTGGCTCATGGCGGCCAGGAAGGCGGACTTGGCGGCATTGGCGGAGTCCGCCGCCTGCCGGGCGTTGCGCAGCTCTTGCTCCAGCTGCTTGTCGGCCGTCACGTCGGTAAACGCCGTCACCAGCACGTCTTCGTCCTGATAGCGCGCACGGACCATGCTCACCGACAAATCCAGCCGCTGCCCGTCGCGCGTGGAAAACGTCAGGTCATCTTCGAAAACCGCCGCGCCGCCCGATTGCGGCGGGGCCAGTTTTTCCTGCTGCAGAAAGTGCCGCGACAAGGCGTAGGAAAGGCCCGGTCCGTCCACCACCACACGGCTGTTCGTCGCAATCATCGACGGGCTGCGCAGCAGCGGCTGCCCCGTATTCGCCGTGATCAGGCCCAGCCCGACGGGCGCGGTTTCCACCAGCGTCCGGCTCAATTGCTCGCTATCGAACACGCGTTGCGACTGCCGCACTGCCGGCACGAACACGCGCCACTTCACCAACAGCAACAGCGCCCACGTCAGCGCGATGATGACGGCCGACGTCAGCGCAGCCAGGATGATCTGCGTACGCACCCCCGTCACAATGTCGCGCCATGACTGCGCGTGCACCAACGTCCACCCGGTCGGCAACAAGGGCCAGCCGGATAACACGTGCCCTTCCAGAAACACGTTGCGCGACGGCTTGTCCAGCCCCGCGGCCTGCGCCTGGCGCGCCAAGGGCAGCAACGCGGCGGACGCCGCATCGGGGCACGCGACGACCAAGGAGCCGTCCGGCGCCAGCACCAGGCACGCGCCTGCAAAACTGGTCTCGGGCAAGTGTTCGGCCAGCGCGCTCAGCGGCATTTCGTACACCAGGGTGCCAAACGGCGTACCGGCCGCACTGCGCAATTCCGTCGCGATGCGCACGGCTTGCTTGCCGGTCAGCGGACTCTCGTAGGGCGTCAGCCAACGGAACCGGGGGGTGCCGGTGGCGGGGTCGCGCCAACCGCCTTCGGGCGGTGCAATGCCTGCGCCGTCAGCAGACGTCAGCGCCGCAAAGAGGGCGGGCCGCTCGGCCGCTACCTTGTCCTGCCACGCGCTGCCGCCCCACGGCAGGACGGACAGGACCAGCGTTTGACGATCGGGGCTGAACAAGTAGACGGTCAGATCGCCCGCGTTACGCGCGGCGATTCTTGCGGTGGTTGCGGCCATTCTGCGCGCCAGCCGCACGTAGCGCCACGCATCAGTGGCGCTGGCGGATGCATCGCTGCGCAACACCAGCAACGGCGGCCCATCCGCATCCGGCTGCACGCGCAGCAGCCCATCGGGTCCGAAGGGCGCCTCGCGATCCTGCTTGTCGGCGTCCGCGGTGCTCCAGGCCTCCTCCATGTTTTGGACGTTGTTGCGCAACGTGCCGACGGCGCGCGTCGTGAAATCCATGGATCGGCGCATGTCGATCGACACTTCTTCCTTCATGCGCGCCAGATAGGCATTGACCGAGGCCGCCACATCCATCAGGCCGGCCACGAGCACCACTATCGTGATGACCGCCCCGCCCCCCATGACCAGCAAGTGCTGATAGCGGCGCAAACGGGCCAAAACACTGCTTTGCTCGGGAGTCGTCATGAGTCGGGGATGCCGGGAGGGCGCTGACGCCATGATGGGCGTAGCGCCGATTATGACGTGACACCCCCCTATGGGGAAGAGGCGCGCGCCAGCCCGGCCGCAAGCGCGTCCAGCAGTCCCTCTGCCCTATCCAGCCCACGGCCCGTCTTCAGACAGGTTTCGGCATCCGCCGTCAGCCGGCTCAACCCGGGTTCGCCGAAGACATCCAGCATGCCGCGCAGCTTGTGCAGCTCCGCCAACAGTTGCGGGATATTCCCCGCCTGCCTGCCCTGGCCGATTTCCGCTAGCGCCGATTCACAGGCCAGCCGGAACGTGCGCTTCAAGTCCTCACTCATGGCGCGGCCGCCCAGGAAGCTGCGCGGCTTGTCCACCTCCAGACGCCACGTCCGCACGCCGGTGACGTCGGACAGCGCTTGCGCCAGCTCGCCCAGCGGCAAGGGCTTGCCCAGCACCAGCGCCACGCCCGCCTGCTGGCAACGCACCCGCTCAAGCGGCGTCATGTGGGCACTGGCCGCCACGACCGGCATGGCCGGCCAGCGCGCACGCGCGGCCTGGGCCAACGCATAGCCGTCCATCTCTGGCATGGCCAGATCGGTCAGCAACACATCAAACGGCGCCTGTTCCAGGCATGCCAGCGCCTGCACGCCATTTTCGACTGCCGTCGGCTCGCAGCCCAACACGCGCAGCTGCTCCTCGAACAAGCGCTGGTTCACCGGATTGTCCTCGGCGACCAGCACGTTCAGCCGCCGCGCAAGCACCGGCCGCCGCACATCCGGCGCGCTGAGCGGCGTGCCGTGCAAGGCATGGCCCAAGCTGCTTGCCAGCCCCGTCAAGCCGACCATCGACACGCTCAGCACGCGGCCCATCGCCACGGGGTCCGTCGGCCCGCCTTCACCGCAATCAATCACCCACGGCGCTTCCTCGACCAGCCGATTCTCGTCGTCGACCTGCCACGCATTCCGCTCGCCCCACAGCACCACCGCCGCGAATTCGCCCAAGCCATCCGGTGTCAGCGCCGCCGGATGCGCATAGGTCTCGACGCACAGGCCCCATGCCTGAAGGCTGCGGCCCACATAAGCTCGCGCCGATGCGCACGCGGCCAGCAGCGCAATGCGCTCGCCCGCAAAGCGCGGCATCTGCCGGGCCTGTTCGCAGTCGCCCAACGGCAAGCGCAACGTAAACCGGCTGCCTCGCCCCGCTTCGCTTTGCACCGACAAGGCGCCGCCCATGGCCTGCGCCAACCTGGAACACAGCGCCAGGCCCAGGCCGGTGCCGCCGAAGCGGCGGTTGATCGTCGGATCGGCCTGGCTGAACGCGCGGAACAATCGGGACAACTGCTCGGCCGACATGCCGATGCCCGTATCCTCCACGGTCATGACGAGCGACGCCTGCGCCTCGTCGATGGTCAAGGACAGCGCCACGCCCCCCTGCTCCGTGAACTTGACCGCATTGGACAGCAGGTTGTTGATGATCTGCCCCAGCCGCGTCGGGTCTCCCCGCATGGGCAAAGTCACGGTGTCGCCCAGTTGGCCCGTCAAGATCAGCCCCTTGCCGCGCGCGGTGGGCGTGAACATCCGCAACGCCTGCGCGGCCACTTCCAGCACGTCGAATTCAATCGACTCCAGCCGCAGCTCCCCCGCCTCGATCTTCGAGAAATCCAGCACATCGCTGACGATGGCCAACAAGCCGTCAGACGCCGACCGTATCGTGCGCAGCCGGTCGCGCTGCGGGGCATCCAGCGCCGAATGCGACAGCAGTTCCAGATTGCCCAGAATGGCGTTCAGCGGGGTGCGGATTTCATGGCTCATCGCCGCCAGAAAAGCGGACTTCGCCGCATTGGCCCGATCCGACGCCTGCCGCGCCTTGCGCAGCTGCTGCTCAACCCGGCTTTTCGCCGTGACGTCCGTGAACGCCGTGACCAGCACGTTCTTTCCCTGATAACGCGCCCGCACCATGCTGACCGACAAGTCCAGGCCGATACGGTCCTGCGTCTGGAATTGAAGGTCTTCGTTGAACGTTCCTTGCCGCCAGCTCACGTCACCGCGCGCCACATGCGCCTGGTGCAATTGAATGCACGCATCGGGCAGCGCGTCCTCGCCCGGCGCGATACGCGCGGCGATCTCCGCCATGGCCGGGCTGCACAGCAGCGCCTTGCCGGTATCCAACGAGATCAGCCCCAGCCCGACCGGCGCGGTATCGATCAGCGTGCGGCTGAGTTTTTCCCCTTCGTACACGCGCCGGGACCATTCCAGCAGCGGACGAAACACTCGCAGCTTCAACGAAATCAATAGCAGCCACATCATGCCCAGCGTCGGCAAGGTCAGCATCACATCCACGAATACATCTTCGCTGGCGGCGGCTGCAATGCTGCTGCCGGCATAGGCGAACACCAGCACGTGCTTGTCGTCCAGCCCTTGCGACAAGATAAACAGCCCTTCGTCATGCCAGTCCTGCTGGTGCTCGATACCGACGGCAGCCACACGCCGCAGCGTTTCACGCGTGGGCGCCTGCCCGCCATCGCAGCAGTCGCCGACCCATTCGGTGACCTCGCCGTTTTCATCGACGATCATCGCAATGCCCTGCATGCCCGTGATCCTGGCCGGGTCGATCAGCGCCCGGTGCCCATGCTCCATCACCATGGCGTGGCCCAGCGCGAACGCGCGGCGTTGCGCCTCAACATGCGCATTGATGCCCGTGCGTACGCCCATGCCAAGAATCATCAATGCAATCAACGTGCTTGCCAGGCCTCCACCGAACAGCAAACGTCGCTGATACCGGCGAAGGTTCATCAAGGTTTTAAGGTTGCTGTCGGAGGACACGCTTGCGCCACAGGCCCTGTCGGGTCCCGTCCTATGTAAAGTCAAAGATTATGTGATGCCGCGTCCCAATAACGCGGCGTTGCGGGCAAGTTCCGTACGGGTCCGACACGGCTTGGCGCCAGATTCGTACCGGAACGACAGGCCGAAATAGCCTGCAAAAAATCCAGCCGATTCCGGCGGATTACGCTACATTTCTTGGGTTATCCCCAGCTCATTCGGCCCTTGCCAGGCCACACGCCGCGCCATGAAAATTCATGTCTTGCTCGCCGATGACCATCCCGCCCTGCTTGCGGGCATCAAGCACGAACTGGATTGCATACCGTCCATCGCCATTCAGGGTGTGGCGCGCGACTCCGGCCAACTGGTCGAATTGCTCAACAGCGCGACCTGCGATGTGCTGGTGACCGACTACGCCATGCCAGGCGGCGCGTACGGCGACGGCATCATGTTCATCTCGTACCTGCGGCGCCATTTTCCCGATGTGAAAATCGTGGTCTTCACGACGCTGGACAACCCGGCCATCGTGCAAGAGCTATCCAAGCTGGGCGTGCAGTCGGTACTGAGCAAGGCGCATGAGACGAGCCAGCTCGTCTCCGCCATTCATGCGGTCTACGCGGGCGCGCGCTACTTTCCTTCCGAGGGCATCGGCGCGTCGGCCGCGCCGACCAAACCGCGCACCGCCGGCCCCGACCTGACCAAGCGCGAACTCGAAGTCGTCCGCCTGTACGTGACGGGCATGTCGGTCAACGAAATCGCCTCGCACCTGAGCCGATCCAAGCAGACCATCAGTTCTCAGAAAGCCAGCGCCATGCGCAAGCTGGGAATTGAACGCGAAGCTGACCTGTTCCGCTTCGCCTTTGAAACCGGCATCACCGTGACATCGGATGCGGGCGACAGCGAGCCGCAGCAGGCTTGATACGCCATACCGCCGCGCGGCTCATGGCCGTCTTCCCGCCTTGCGCAACGCGTCAAAGGACAGATGTCCCGGCCCGCACGCAAGCAGCATGAGCAGGGCCGCCGACGAATACAGCCGGAACAGCAAGGGAGCAGGCCGCGTCAGATCCCACAGCAAGGGTTCAAAGAACAACGACGCGGCATTGATCATCAGCAAGCCCGCGCACGCGCTGCTCATGAATGCGCCCAGAATCAACAGCACTGCACAGACAATGTCGGCCGCCACAAACAGGCCAGCCGACCACACCGGCGTAATCAGCGGCAAGGGAAAATCGTGCGTGAATAACGCCACGGCCGCCTGCCAGTCAGCGGCTATGGCCACCCCCCGCTCCATGAACTGGGCGGCGACATAGGTGCGCAGACAAAACACGCACAGCGAGAGTATTCCCATAGGCCACGCCGCGACGACGCCTGGCATCCCTCACGCCACCGCCTGTTTGCGCCTCGCCGGCAGGCGCATGCATGAAGACGCCGGCAGAACGTGTTCAATGAAAGCGTCCACCTCCATCGGCCGCCCCAGCCCATACCCCTGACCGATGCGGCAGCCCAGCGCGTGCAGCTGGCGCGCCTGCTCCTGCGTTTCGATACCTTCGGCAACCACCGCCAGTCCCAGCGCGCGTCCGAGCCACAACGCGGCGCTCACGACGGCATGCGAGGCCTGGCCGGACTCCAACCGTTGCACAAACGACTGGTCAATCTTGAGTTCACTGAACGGCAGGCGCGTCAGGCGTTCCAGCGTGGAAGCGCCCGTGCCGAAGTCATCCATGCTGACGCCGAAGCCGCACGCGCGCAGCCGCCGCAGTCCGGCCTCCAGGGCCGTCTTGTCCTGGATGGTTTCATCTTCGGTGATCTCGACGGTGATCAGTTCCGGCGAAATTCCCCGGCGCAAGGTGCGTGTTTCCAGACTGAGCGCAACGCCCGGCGCCGACAACGTCGACACCGAAGCATTCACGGATATGCGCTGCGACACGCCCTGGCCCGCCAATTGCGCCTGCACGTCCAGCACGCGTTCCGTCACGAAGTGGAACAGCATCGGGTCCATCGACAGCCGGCTGATCGCCCGCACGAACTCCGCTGGCGGCACATCGCCTGCCTGCGGATGACGCCACCGGGTCAGCGCCTCGGCGCCAAGAACTCTTCCTGTGGCCAGGTCGACTTGCGGCTGCAACACCACGCGGATGCCGTCCTTGGCGCCCAGCGCCAAAATCACATCTTCATCGGTAAAGCGCGGCGCGGGCGCGTCGGGCTTGACCGGCTCTTGCCACTGCGAAAAACGGGCAAGCGCGGCCGGAATGAACGCCGCGCTACGCACGATGTGGATCACGGCGCCCGCCGCGCGCAGTCCGCTGGCATACGCGTCCAGCACACATCGCGGCAGATCGCTGATCCACAGCACGGCGGGCATGCGCGGCAGGCGGCCAGCCTGGACTTCGCCTTGCAGGCGCCCCGGCACCAGCAGCCCTTCACAAGCGACGCCGGTGACTTCACATACGACCAGATCCGCCGCCTGTTCGCGCAGCGCGATGGCCAGAGCATCCAGGCCGCAGGCGCTGCGCAACGTGTGCAATATGCCGCCGTCGAGCAACGCATTCAACGCCGTGGCGCTGCGCGGGGCGCAACCCATTTTGATGGCGGCCAATCCGCGGGCGCTGCCCGGCCGTTGAGGGGAGATGTGATGAACCATATTGACGACTCGCATAGTGGACTCAGTATGGTCTGACGCCCCTGCACGAACAATCTGACTAGTACCAAAACGGCTCCGCGCGCGCTACTCGTGCTCGGCCAGCATCGCGTCCATCGTGTCGTGCTCGCTCGGTGTACCGCCTTCGGTCAACAGCCCGGTTTCGTAGGCAAAGCGAAACAGCTCGACATCGCGCTCAATGCCCAGCTTGCGCATGGCGCTGGTCTTCTGCGAACTGATGGTTTGCTTGCTGCGATTGAACTGGCTGGCGATCTCGTTGATGGAGACGCCCGACACATACAGGCGCACCACTTCGGTCTCGCGCCGCGTGAGCTTTTGCGCGGGGTCGATCTGCGCCACGCGGCCAACAGCGGAGGATGACCGGAACTTCGGCGAAAAGTAAGTGGCGCCGGCATACACCGCATGGATGGCCGAGATCAGATGCCCGATCACATCCACCTTGCTCAACACCGCATGCGCGCCGATCTTCACCATCTCGGCCACCATGGCGCGGTTGTCGATCGTCGTGAACACAATGATCTTCAGGTCGGGATAACGGCGGCGCAGAAACGACAGCATGGTCATGCCATCGCCGAACTCGCCGCCGGGCATCACGTAGTCGGTCACGAGCACGTCGCAGTGCGATTTCGCCAGCAACTCGAACGTTTCCGTCGAATTGCTGGCCGTGCCCACGATGGAGATGGTGTGAAAGTCCGCCAGTTCGTGCTTGACGCCGGTGATCAGGGCGGGATGATCATCGGCAATGATGAGAGATATCTGCATGGCGCATCCAGCCTCCTGGGCTTTGTCAGGTCCAAATGCAGCCAATGTAGTATCCGTGCCCCGCAATTCATCTCGTACTTGTCCCGCTACGGCACCCGGACAGATCGGATTAGTACGAAAGTGAAAAGGGGGCAGCGGCGGCGCTTACCCCTGCGCGGGTTTGCAGACCTTGCCGTCTTTCATGATCACGCTCAGGCTTTGCTCGGGTTGCGCGATCAGTTGCAGGTTTTCAAGCGGGTTGCCATCCACCAGCAGCAGGTCGGCCATGGCGCCGGCTTGCACCACGCCCAGCTTGCCGGGATACGGATTGCGCGGGCCGGCCATGGCGCACAGTTCACCATTCACGCTGGTTGCCATGCGCAGCACCTCGGCCGCACCGTACCAGCGGCTCATCTTCGCCAACTGCGCGCCTTGGCGCGTGGCGAGCCGCGCGTCGAACAGCGTGTCCGTGCCCCACGCGGTCTTGATGCCCAGGCGGTGCGCCATCTCGTAGGCGCGGTCGGTGCCGGCGACCAYGGCCAGCTGCTTCTGGCGCGACGACGGTGACTGCGTAGGCACGGCGTCTTCGTCATCCAGAAAGGGCTGCAAGCTCCACCAGACCCCCATGTCCGCAATACGGCGCGCGGTGTCTTCGTCAATCAACTGGCCGTGCTCGATACAACGCACGCCCGCATCCAGCGCCATGCCGACCGCGCGCGAAGTGTAGGCGTGCACGGTCACGTAGGTCCCCCAGTTTTCCGCCGCGGTCACGGCCGCCTTCAGTTCTTCCAGCGAGCCCTCGGTCACGTCCAGGCCATCGTAGGAAGACATCACGCCGCCGCCCGCCATGTACTTCAGCTGCGACGCGCCGCGCATCAACTGTTCGCGCGCGCGCAGCAGCACCTGATCCGCCCCGTCGCAGATCGCGGTGACGCCCACTTTTTCCACATAGCTCAGCCCGCCCTCCGGCGAGCGCGGCAGATCGGACAACAGCCGGAAATCACCGTGGCCCGAGGTCTGGCTCAGGAAGGCGCCCGACGGGTAAATACGCGGCCCTGGCGTCAGGCCTTCGTCGATGGCGCGCTTCAGGCCAAAGGCCGGGCCACCCATGTCGCGCACCGTGGTGAAGCCGCGCATCAACGTGGCGCCCGCCTCTACCACGGCCATCGTATGCACGTAGTTGAAGTCGGCGGTCATGGCCATCAGGATGCTGGGGCGCGCCAAAATCGAATGCCAGTGCGCGTCGATCAGGCCGGGCATCAGCACACCACCCTTGCCGTCGATCACCTGGCAGCCTTCCGGCAGCGGCAGCGATTGCGGCTCCACCGCCTTGATCTGGCGCCCTTCCACTACCACGCGCATGCCGGTCAGGAGTGCGTCCGAGACGCCATCGAAGATGCGCACGTTCACAAAGGCGATGGGCGGATGGGCGGCGGGATGCGGTGCGACGGTGCTGTGCGGGGCGGTGGCGGCTGTCGATGCTGCGGCAGCCGATGCTGCGACAGCCGGTGCTGTGGCAGCTGGCGCCGCGGCGCCGCCAAGATTCGCCGAGGCCGCTTCATGCACGGCGTACAACGCGTTGATGCGGGCGGCGGCCGGGTTGTGGCAGCCGCAGTTGACGGCGCTTAGCCGGTTGATGGACGTGGCATCCACATCGAACATGAAGGTGACTCCCGGGTTGGATTCGTGTCTGAAGACTTATTGCGCGCTGTCGGCGTTGATGCGCCCCAGCGAAAAAGCCAGTGTGGCCGCGCCGGTCAAGGCGGCGGAATACGCATCGGCCCGCGCACTGCGCGCGGCCAGCAAACCATTGGCGGCTTCGGTGGCGGCGGTAACGGTGCCTACGCCATGCCGGTATGCATCCAACGCGGCGTCGTAGGTCAGCGTGGCGGCTTCCTCCAGGCTTGTCGCGGCTTCGTTAGCCTGCAACGCGGATTCCAGCGTGGTGGATGCCACCACAATCTGGCGCATCGCTTCCATCCGCAACTTGGACAGCGCGGCTTGCGAGGCCTGCACGCGTTCGCGTGCGTCCTGCAAACGCGAGCTGCGCAGGCCGCCATCAAAGATCGGCACGCTGATCCCGACAATCACCCCGTTGGCGTTCGACTGGCCCGCAAGAATGGGCAGGTTGCCCACATCCAGGTTGCGGTTACCGGCTGCGGCAAAGCCCGCCAAATACACCTTGGGCAGAAAGTCCGCGCGCGCGGCGTCCACGGAATGCTCCGCCGCTTTCAGCGCCGCCACGCTCGCCATCACGTCCGGCCGGTCGGCCAGCGCTTGATGCAGGATCTCCTGGCTGGCGACATCGGTCGCAGGCGGCAGCGGCCGCCGTGTCAGGGGCGCGATGCGCAGCGTGACGGTGGGGTCTATACCCACTGCCGCGGCCAGCGCCTGGTATGTGTTGCGTTCGGCGCCTTGCGTCGTGACGACGCGCAAGCGCGCCTGCGCCACCAGTTGCCGCACCTGCGCCAGCTCGATGGTGGTGGCCATGCCGTTGCGCCGCCGCGCGTCCACCGCCGCCAGCACCGCTTCGCTATTGCCCAACGACGCCTTGGCGATCTCACTGCGCTGGCGCGCCGCGTCATGTTCGTAATAGGTGCTCATCACGCTGTAGATCAGCTTCTGGTGCGCACCGTTGTAGAGAAAATTGGCGCCCAGCGACAGGCTGCGCGCGCTGTCGCGCAAGGCGCTGCGCTGGCCGAAATCGAACAGCAGCCACTGCAAGGTCGCCAGCGGCACCACGCCGCTGGAACTCGTATCCACGTGCGGACGCTGCCCCAGGATTTCAGGCAGTTGATTGCGCGTAGAGATGTAGCCGCCCACCACGTGCGCCGACAGCATCGGCAGGAACGTGGCGTCGGCGATGCCCACGGTGGATGCGGCCTGACGCGCCTGGCTCCATGCGAGCCGGGTGTCGGGGCTGTTGCGTTGGGCCAGGTCGATGAGAGCGGGCAGATCGTATTCGCGGCTGGGGTCCAATGGCGGCGGCTGGCCGGGCAGATTGGCGGCAGGCGCGCCCGACACGGCAAGCGCGCGCCATTCGGCGGGCGCATCGGATGACTGCCACTGCCGTTGCGCCGACTCGGGCGCGCCTTGGTTGCCGGTGGCCACGCATGCAGTCAGCGCCATCAGGCACGCGATGGCGCCCAGCCCCATCGCCGCCGCACGCCCCGCCGAGGCTATCCGTCCTTCCATCCTATTGCCCTTCCATCAGTTGGTTCACCTGCTTGACGCTTCCTGGCTCATCATTGCGCACCGCGTGCGCCATAGCCTCCAGGCGTGCGGCAAGCGCCTCGTCCGGCTCAGGCGCGTCGATCAGCAAGCGCATGCACAGCGCCTGCACCGACTGCGTGACCGCGATCAATTCCCGCAAGCGGGCGCTATCCAGCCGCAGCGTTCGGGGTTCCAGCGTGGCCAGCCCCAGCGCGCGCCGGATGCCCGCCAGTTGCCCGGCCACGGCGCTGGCCTGCGCCACTGCCCGGTCGCGCCCGCCCTCGCCCAGCCGCGCCAACTTCGCCAAGCCCTCCAGCGCACGCCCAAGATCTTCGCGCACCCGGTGGCCGACGCTAACGGGCCACAACTGCGTGAACACCAGGTACAGCACCACGTTGCCCAGCAAGATGCCGATCACGCGGTCCATGGCGACAGACATATCGATGCTGGGGCCGAAGCCCTGCAACACCGTCATCATGAATGCCAGCGCAATCTGCACGCCCGCATACGACACGCGCTCCGAGCCCACCGCCACCCAAGCCGCCACGAACGCGCCGGCGAATACCAGCACCATCAAGCTGCCCACGCTGCTCATGTGCGGGATCAAAAACAGAATGGCGCCCACGCCCATCGCCGCGCCGATCAGGCAGCCGATGATGCGCAGCATCAGCTTTTGCGTGGTTTCCGCCACGGAACCCAAGGCGGCGACGTAGCACGTGATCATCGCGGTGTGGATGTCTTGCCAATCCAGCGCGGAGTAGATCAGGTAGCAGATCAGCGCGGCGGCCGTGGTCTTGATGGCGTAACGCACGTGTTCCGGATTGCTGAACGCATCGGGCGCCATGAACGGTTCGGCGGGCTGCGGAGCGGGCATGGTGGAGGCGTCGCCCCCCATTGCCGACAGCGCGCGCCACGCTTGCCGGGCTGCGGCGGGTTGCGTGGGGCTGTGCGTGGAGTCGGGCACCGGGGGGTGCGTGGGAAGGTGCGTGGGGGGTTGCGTGGGGGGTTGCGTGGGGGGTTGCGTGGAGTCGTGCACCGGGGGGTGCGTCGGGGAATGCGTAGGAGGAACGGCGGCGGCCGGCGCAGCGCGGCCCGCGGCCAGGGCCTGCCCGGCCTCGCGCGCACGAGCGGCTAGCGCATCCTGCCCGCCGCCACGCATCGCCAGCGCGGCGAAAAGCAGCCGGTAGGACTCTTGCAACGCCATTCCCAAACGACGCGTTTCATCGCGCCGCGCCAGCGCCAGCCCGCGCAGCAGCCCCCAGCGCTTCATGGATTCCTCTTGCCCTTCGCCCAGCATCTCGCGAAGACGCGCGCGGCCCGCGCGTCCGCCGCTTTCCAGATACGTGGCAACGGCGTCCAGCCGGTCGCCAACCGTCGTGCGCAGCAACGTCAGCGGCCGCCGGCCGATCGTGATGCTGACGATCAGCACCAGCGCCATCGGCATCGTCGCCATCAGCCACGCATACAGGATGCCCCGCGTGGCCGCTTCGCCAACCGGCACGTAGCTCAGCAGCGTCAAGCCAAACGCCAGCACCAGCGCGATGATGCCGCCAAGCGGCCCCAGCTTGCTGGCTGAGGCCAGGAACAACAGCAATAGCGACGACACCGCCAGCGCCACAATGCGCATGGCCGGCTGCGCCAGCGTCAGGTTGGTCAGCAGAAGCAGCACGCCGACGACAAGCATCACCAGCACCGACAGCGCCACCGCCAGCACCGAGCTTTCGGCCGCGTCCGGCTTCATCACGAAGAACACCAGGTAGCAGCTGATGGCCGACTCGGGAATGCCGTAGGTCATGGCGACCATGGCCGTCAACGCGCAGACCAGCGCAATCCGCCAAGCCATCGCCGCCCGGCCTGGAAAGGGCGCGAGCTGGCTCAGCCAGGCGGCGTCAACACCGCTTTTCATGATCGACCAAGACGACGGCCGACGCGCCCACGCGCATCAGTTCGGCGGGCGGGTTATCCAGCTTCACGCGGACGGGAAAGCGCTGGCCCACGCGCACCCAGTTCAAGGACTTGGGCACATAGGGCAAGCGGCGCGGCAGGTTGATCAGGTCTTCGGCGCTGACGCCCCAGCCGGTGGATTCCACCACGCCCTTCAAGCCCAGCCGCCGGTCAGCGGCCACGTACACCGTGGCGCAATCGCCGGGCTGGATGGCGGGCAACTCGGTTTCCAGAAACGTGGCCGTGGCAAACCAGCGCGTCGTGTCGATCAGTGAAAACGCAGACTGCGCCGGCACCATGTAATCGCCCTCGGTGATCGACAAGCCGGCGACCCGGCCATCGAACGGCGCCTTGACTTCGGTTTCGCGCAGCTGGCGTTCGGCAATGGCCAGCGCCGCGCGCCGTTCGGCCACCAGCGCTTGCGCGCCCTCGGCGTCGCCGACCAGCGCCTGCGCGGCCGCCAGCTGCGCCTGCGCTTCCTTCAGGCTGGTCTCGGCATTGCGCTTGAGCGTGGCCGCTTCGTCTACCTGCTGGCGCGTTACGTAGCCCTTGGGTAGCAGCGCATTCAGCCGTTCCCACGTCTGCGCCGCCAGCGCCGCATTGGCGCGCGCCCGAGCAATCTGTTCGGCCGCGATGGTGGCGTTGGACTGCTCGGCTTGCACCGACCGGCCGCGCGAGCTCAGCGCCGCTTCCGCCATGCGCAAGCCTGCGGCGGCCTGCTCAACCTGCAAGCGATAGAACTCCGGGTCGATCGCAAACAGCACCTGGCCACGGGTGACCTGGCTGTTCTCGCGCACGTTCAGCGCCACGACGCGGCCCGGAACGGCGGCGGCCACGCGCGCCACGTCGGTCGTCAGCACCGCATCTTCGGATAGCGGCTTGGCTTCCATCCGCATCACATACGCCAGCCCGGCCGCCACGGCCAGCACCACGATCAGCACGGCCATCACCACCGCGATGCGCCGCTTGTTGGAAGAGGACTTGAAGGTCGGCATGGTCAGCAGGTGAAAGTCAGCGGGTGAAAGTCAACGGGTGAAAGTCAGCGGGTGAAAAACAGAAGCGAACTCAGGAACATCAGCGCGGCGGCCAGGCTCAGGTACACCAGCACGCGTAATGGCATCACGTCGTCAATACCCCAACGCACCAGCAGCACCCGCACCAGCGATGCGCCCACAACGCCGATCACGGCGCACAGTATCCAGGCCGGAAAATAGGAATCGAACACCGTCACGTACGGCGCGCTGCGTGGAGCGCAGCCTGATAGCAGGACGGCGGCGATGACGGCGGGCCAATGCATCGGAAAGCTAGCCATGTTCTTTTTCTTCACCCTTCAAAGTCATCGAGCCGGTGGAAAGCGTTCAGTAGCGCACGCGCCGTCACCCTGACACGCGGCCAGGGGCRCACGCCCTCTAACGCAAATGCGCTTCGTGCAGGTCCAGCAAACGCGCATGCTCGCGCGCCAGTGAATCGGAAATACGGTGGGTGCGCGCCAGGTGGAAGACGGCATCGCGCGAGGCCGCTATCGCCTCCAGCCGCAACTGCCGTTCAATGGCGGCTTGTTTGGCGACCTGTTCGGCGGAGGTGCCGTCCGGCGCCTCGCCCGCCTGGCGGCGCAAGGTGGCGGTCAGGCTGTCGGCCACTTCCAGATACAGAGCGGCCTCGTCGGGATGTTCCGCAACCCGGCGCTTGGCGCCCGCGGCCACGCTGTCCAGCGCGGCCTGCAATATGGCTTCCTGCGCCAAAGACGCTTCGCGTTGCACACGGCTGTTGGCGGGAAAGTGCAGGCCGCGCATCAGGCTGGGCAAGGTCAGGCTGGCCAGCAGCAATGAAAACACAATGACCATGGCCGCCAGTGACACCGCCAGATCGCGTGCGGGAAACGGCGCGCCGCTATCCAGCGCGAACGGCAGCGTCATGACGCCCGCCAGCGTAACCGCGCCACGAACGCCCGCCACGGACACCGCAAGAATCACCCGAATGCCCACCTCGGGCGGTTCAGTCCCGCGCCGCCGCGCCGCCATCGCGCTGAGCTTGAGCGACACCGTCACCCACAGCAAGCGGAACAGGATCAGGCCCAGGCACACCGCCAGCCCGTACACCGGCAACCAGTACAGGGACAGCCCGCCCGCCTCGCCCGCGGCACGCGACAATCCGGCCAGAATGGTCGGGAACTGTTCGCCCAGCAGCACGAAAATCATGCCGTTCAGCGTGAACTGCACCATGTCCCAAACGGCGCGGCGTTCCATGCGCGTGGCGGCTAGCGCCCGGCCGGACAGCTCGGAATAGCTCATCATGACCCCGGCCGCCACGGCCGCCAGGATGCCGGAAGCGTTGGCGTGTTCGGCCACGAAATACACGAAGAACGGCGTCAGCAGGCTCAGCAACACTTCCGAGCCCGGCTCTTCGCCCAGCCGCTTGGTGATGAACCTGCGCACCTGCATGATCAGCCACGTCAGCCCCGCGCCAATCGACAGGCCCGCGATGGACACCCAGAGAAACGACAGCGCCGCTTCCGACAGCGAAAACGTGCCGGTGGCGGCTGCCGCCACGGCGAAGCGGAACGCAACCAGGCCGCTTGCATCGTTGAACAGCGCCTCGCCTTCCAGAATCGCCATCATGCGGCGGGGAATGTGGACGCGGCGCGAGATCGCCTCGACCGCCACGGGGTCCGTGGGCGACACAATGGCGGCAATGGCGAATGCAACCGGCAGCGGCACGTCGGGAATCATCCAGTGGATCAGGTAACCCACGCCAATCACCGTCAGAAATACCAGGCCGAACGCCAGCTGCAAGATCGAGGACGATTCGCGAATCACCGCCAGCTTCGACACCCGCCAGCCATCCAGGAACAGCAAGGGCGGCAGGAACAGCAGGAAGAAGATATCGGGTTCGATCAGTACGCCGCGCTGAAACACGGCGGCGATCAGAAAGCCCAGCGCGATCTGCACAAACGGCAAGGGAATGGCAAGGGGAATCAGCCGGACGATCACGCCGCTGAGCAAAACGGCGACCAGCATCGCCACCACTACCGTGAAAGTCCCCAACGATCACCCCTGTAAGCCCAACATCGGATAAATCCTACGTTGCGACCTTACCCTCGCGCCAGAGGACGCGCAATCCCAATTGTTGAAATGCAACATCAAGATCAGAACGGGCGCCGATCCCTCACGCCGCCAGCCCGCTTCTCAGCCCGTAACGCACCAGATCCATATCGCTGTGTACGTCCAGCTTGCGCATGGCCGCCCGCTTTTGCGCGCTGACCGTCTGCTTGCTGCGATGGAATTTCTGGGCGATCTCTCCAAGCGAGAAGCCCGACAGGAACAGGCGCACCACTTCAACTTCGCACCGGGTCAGCGGGTCTTCATGCTCAGCGGCGGTATCCGATTCCAACGCCGCCTGGATGCGCGGCGAGCGGTACGGCTCGCCACACCATGCGGCGTACAAGGCCCGGCGCAAATGCTCGGGCATGTCACCCTTGCTGACGATGGCGCGCACCCCCAGCGCTTCCAGCGCCTGCAACACGATGCGATTATCAAGCGACGTCAGCACCACCAGTTTTAGGCGGGGATAGCGCTCCTGTATCCGCGCGAACATGCTCAGACCATCACCAAAATCCGCCCCCGACATGACGTAGTCGCTGACAAGCACGTCACAGTGGTGCGTGTCCAGAATGTCGAACAGCTCGGTGGAATTGAAGGCGCAGGCGACAACCTGGGCAATATCGGCCACGGATATCTCGATTTGCACGCCCTTGACGCAAATGGGGTGCCCGTCGGCCAAGACAACGCGAATGACGTCTCGCACGGCGTCCCTCACCTTAAACCGTTGAAGAAGCCACGCCTGCCGCCGCGCGCAATGCCCGGCTTGCGCGCAAGGGCAACGCGATGACGACGGCGAAGGTCGTGCTTGACGAACGGAATACGCAGGAGGTGTCTCATCTGTGTCCTTTATGTTTTGGCTAAGGATTGACAGTGAGGCTATCCAGGTTCAGACGGCGGGGCAATCGGACTCGACCGAAGACGCCCGCCTGACGCATGGGACTGATCAAAACTCCATGCTTATCCCGCGATGCGGGCGCGGTTTCCCATGCAACTGACGCTCCGGCAGGCGCATCAGCTTGCTTTTTTGAAGGCCAGGACGGCGTTGTTGCCACCCATGCCGAACGAGTTGCTCAGCGCCGCCTGAAGCCCCGGCAGCGGCCGTGCCGCGCCTGGCACATAGTCCAGATCGCACTGCTCATCGCCGGGTTCGAAGAACAAGGTCGGCGGCACCTGGGCCTGGCGCAACGACATCGCGGTGACGGCGGCCTCGATGGCGCCCGCCGCGCCGATCGTGTGCCCCAGCGCCCCCTTGATGCTGCTGACCGGAACCAACCCGGCGCGCTCACCAAAGACGCGCTTGATGGCCGAGGTTTCGATGCGGTCGCCCACGTAGGTGCCCGTGCCGTGCGCGTTGATGTACCCGATGTCCTCGGGCGTCAGGCCGGCGTCTGACAAGCACCGCGACATGGCCAGGGCCTGCCCTTCGTCGTCGGGCCGCAGCGGATGCGTGCCGTCGTTGCTGACGCCGTAGCCCACCAGTTCGGCGATCACCACCGCGTTGCGCGCGCGCGCATGCGCTTCCGATTCCAGCACCAGCATGGCCGCGCCTTCGGCGAGCACGAAGCCCGAGCGGCGCGCGCTGAACGGCCGGCAGCCCCCGACGCTGCCGTCTTCGGACAGTTCCGCGCTCAGCACATGCAGCTGCTTCCAGGCCGTGACGATGGTTTCCGTCAACATGGATTCGGTTCCGCCCGCGATGGCCACGTCCAGATAGCCGTCGCGGATGCGGCGAAAAGCTTCCCCGATGGCCACGGCCCCGGCGGAACAGGCGGTGGCGTAGGTCTGCGCCTCGGTCGTGGTCTTGAGCGTCTGCGCGATTTGCGCGGTGGCGGCATTGGGCATCACCGACGGCACCACCAGAAACGTGCGCCGGGGCGCCAGGCCGTGATGGATCTCGATGGCTTCCGACAAGGACGACACGCCGCCGATCCCCGTTCCCACAAACACGCCGCATTGCTTTTTCTGTTCGGCGCTGAGCGCGGCGGCGGCCAGCGCCTGATCGGCGGCGTACTGCGCCACCAGCGCCACGCGGTCCATCGACCGCAACTGGCTGGGCGAGGCATCCACGTCCAGCGGTTCGCGGATGAAGCCGACCTGCTTGTCGATGGCGGCGTCGGGATGCTTACCCACGCCGCATTTTCCCGCCATCAGCGCGTCGAACGTTTTATCCGCCGTGTCGCCCAGCGGCGTGGCCATGCCAACCGCCGTGATGAAGACTCTTCTACGTTGCATCTTTATCAGCCTTTTCAGGGGGTTGCGGCGTGGGCGCGTCGGTCGCGGCCAAGGCCGCCAGCCGTGCCGCTTCCTTTGCCGCCACTTTTTCCTCGGCAACCCGAACGACGACCGTGCGCATGTAGGCCATCAACCCGTCCAGGTCTTGCGGAAACGCGTTCGTGATTTCCTGCGGCTTGTATGCCCCGTCGGTCGGCAGCATGTCGTCCGTAGTGATGTGAAATTCCGTTTCGATTTCCAGCAGGATCTCAAGCACCATGATCGAATCAAAATCGCTCATCACGGTTGCGAAGGATTTCCCTTCCAGCAACGCGTCACGATCGCACCGGCCGATGGAAGAAACAATGGTCGCCAGTTTCTCCCGGAATTCGGGGTCTTCGGGCAAGGGAGGGATATCAGATTCGAACTTGGCTCGCATTAACGCACCATGAAAGATGGGGTTGATCTTCTGCCCAAAGCGCCCGGGCGGCGGCGTTAACTATAGGTAAAAGTGATGGTCGCCGTCGACAACACCGACCCCGCCGTGACCGTGCCCCCTGTGCGCAGATAAGACGCGCCCAGTTTGTACGACCACGTGGAATTTGGCGTTGAGCTGATGAGCGTACCGCGATTGGGCAAGGTGCTGTTGAACGCCGCCCGTTCAAAGTTGTTCAAACCCGGGTTCCACAGCCACAACCTGACGCCCACGCCCTGCGCGCCGTTTTGGGCCTGGTTCGAGACCGTGTCGGGCGAGCCATTGGCCGCATAGTTCGTCGTCAACTTGACCGTGGGCGACGCCTGACTGCTCATGCCGCAATCCACCTGCAATTCGCTGGTATACAAGGCGTTTTCGCCCGCTCCGCTATTCATGGCAGTGGCGGTAACGTTACCCAGCGCGATCGTCTGGCTTTGCGGATTCTTGATCTGGCAGGTCGGGGCGGTGACGGTAATATTGCCGCTCATGCCCACGCGATACAAGCCCGCCGGCGCTGAGCCGGCAGACACCGAGGCCTGGCCAAAGATGTTGCTTCCAACAATGACGCCCGGCTTGATCGTGGCGCCCGTCGCCACGAAATCGATACGCGTGCGGTAGGTGCCGCGTGCGCTTGACGACATCGGGAACACCAACGCGCCCGTCGCATAGGTATTGTCAAATGTCTGCGGCGCGGCCAACTCCTCGCCATTGCCGATGTAGTAATAGACGCGATATCCGATACCTTGCAAGCCAGTCGCATAGCTTCTGGAATAGGAATCGTAGCTGCCGTTGCCCCGGAAATATTCCTGGGTGCCGGGCGGGCAGTTGTACAACGGCGCCGCATAGCCTTGCGACGCGCCTTCATACTGAGGCAGCACGCGCTCCACCGTCGAAAACAGCACGCTGCCGGTCGTACCCGGCGCGGGCATGGGTTGGACGGTGCGTGTCGGGCTGAGGGAATACACGTTGGCCGTCGAGGAGTACGCGTAATACTGATTGCCCTTGCTTGTCGTGCCCCCGCTGTTCACGGTGCACGACACGGCGCGCGTGTCCAGCGGACCGGCGTAGGCGGTCCCGGTGATGCCGCCCAGACAAGCCACCAGGGCGAAGGTGGCCGCTACGGCGGGCAACGCTCGGGCGGGCAACACAGGCCTCCGCACGCCGCCCCGACTTTTCACGATAGTGCGCGACAGTCCGATCATGCGCATGTCAGTTCCTTTTTCACTTCGTCGGTCTTCAGTTCTTCGCCCGACACATCAATGTCAAACGCGCACTGCCGTTCCTGGTTGGCGCCCCATTTCACGATGAAGCGGTTCGCACCTTGCAGGCCGGTCAGCCACGCACGCCCCACCGGTCCGACCACTCCGCGCTGCTCGCCGTCAACGTTGTAGATCGCCGCGCCGAACGGCACTTCCGCCCCGTCCGCGCCGCGCAACGTCGCCAGCAGCGTGCGCCCCAGTTCCGTATTGAAATGCGCCACGACGATGGCCCCACGTGTCGGCACCACGGTCTGCACGTTCTCTTGAATCGTCGCCGTCATATCGTCATGGTTCGGTGTCAGCGAAATACGGTTTTCACGGTACGGGCTGGCGTAGGGAATCAAGGCACGGCCCGAGCCGTCGGTGCGCACGCCCGGATAGGAGTCCACTTGCACCCCGGCCGCGCCCGGCACGTCCACCACCACGGCGGTTTCGCCCAACGATTGGCCCAGCAGCACCCCCTTGCGGTCCACCACCAAGGCGCCGCTGAAATCGACGTTGGTGCTGGAGTTGTTGCGCGAATACGCATGGCTCAGGTTGGCCTGGCCGATGGACGAGGCATAACCCAGCGACCCATAAGCATGGCCGCCGCTATCGGTGCCGCCGCTCGTCACGCCCGTTTGCAAGGCATAGGTGGCCGCGTAATCGTCCGTCAATGCGCCGTTCAGGTTGACGTCGTGGCTGGTGCCCTGGCCCGAGCTGTGGTTCATGGCATAGCTGCCCGTGTTCGTGCCGCCCAGCGGCAGGCTCAGCGTCAACATGATGGTGGTCTGGCTGTCCTGCCAGGGGCTTTTGTTCCTGCCCAGGTTCAGCGAATAGCCGACTCGGCCGATCGCGCTTGAGAACCCCATCTGCATGTACTCGGCCTTGCGCGGCGCATTCCGATAGCCGATGCCGTAGTAGTTGAACGACAAAGAGCCCACATTGCCCAAGCGTTGCGACAACGACAACTGATACTCGTGCTGGCGCTGATAGCCCTGGAACAGGTCGCCTTCCGTGCGGTCGCGCACGGCGTCTTCCAGGCTGCGATAGCCGGTTGAGTTATAGCGGTAGCCCGCCAGCGTGAAGTCCGTGCCGCTGCCCGGGAACGACTTCGCATATTGGATGCGCGCCGCCGTGCCGACCAGCGTCTTGCCGTCGCGCTGACGCGAACGCGAATTGGTGGTGTCCACCGACACCGCGCCCAGCGATTGCATGTTCAGGGCCAGGCCAATCGCGCCTGCGTGGTAGCCGTCAGCCGCGCTGGTCCAGCCGCCATAGGCCGTGAAGCCGAAGGGCAAGCCATAGGCCAGCGTGGCCTGGCCCAGCATCGGCTTGGCGTCGCCATAGGTGGGCCGGTACTGGCCCACCGCAAAGTTGTAGTTCCAGATGCCTTCGCGCATCATCGCGGGCAAGGCCGAGAACGGCTGGAAGAACCGCGTCGTGCGGCCGCCCAGTTCCTCGATTTCCACTTCAAGGTCGCCCGCGCCCGGTGTCGAATACAGGTCGTCAATCACAAACGGACCGGCCGCCACGAAGGTGGAATAGATCACATGACCGTTCTGGCGCACCGTCACCTTGGCATTGCTGGGCGCCACGCCGCGCACGATGGGCGCGTAGCCGCGCATGCTGTCCGGCAGCATGCCTTCATCAGAGCGCAACTGCACGCCGCGAAAGCGCGTCGACGTGAAGACGTTGCCAGAGGTCGAGCTATCGCCCAGGCGCAGCCAGCCGCGCCAGGCAGCCACATCGCGCTCCGCATAGAAGTCGCTCCAGTCCCATTTGGAACTGCCATCGTTGTCATAGAACGTGCCGTTGGCGCGCAGGCGCCAGGCGTCCAGATTGAAGCCATTGCGCAGGCTCAGAAAGCTGGAGTGGCCGCTGGAATTGCTTCGGCCGCCCGAGCTGCGCATGTCGTTGTACGACAAACGGTAGGACGACCAGAACGCGGTCTCGCCCACATCCCACAAGTCAGGGGACACGACGCCACGCGCCTGGCGCACCAGCGCGGCTTGCGGAATCGACAGCGTCAGCACGTTCTTGTCGGCGTCAAACGCCGCCGAGGACGACGCAATGAACTCCAGCGTCTTGGTGCATTGCACGTCCTTGTCTTGCGCCAACTTCGGGAACGCCAGCATGTTCACGCCGATGTCTTCCAGGAACGGCACGGGCAGACACGGTTGCGCGTCTTCCTTGTCGTCAACCTGCACGAAATCCACATCTCTCACGCCCAGGAACTGGCCGTTCAGGCGCACCGACACCGACTTCAATCCCGGCAGCACGCGGTTCGAAAACGCGAACACCGACAGGTCAACGCTGGGCTGACTGCTGCCGCGATGCAAAAAGCTATTGTCGAACGCCGCAGGCGCCTGGGTTTGCTCCTGGGTTTGCTCCTGCGCTGCGGCCGAAACCGGCGACGGCGCCAGTTCGGCGGACCAGATGAGCTGAGTACTCGCAAGGCCCAGGATGGCCCCCATGCCCAGTGCAACGGGACGGCATGGCATACGCCTAGGTATCACTTCTGGCCTCCGACCGTTGCTTGCACGGCCTCTGCGCCGCGCTCGCCTGCGGAGACCGTCGGCCACGCTTCGATGACGCCGTAATCATTGACGACCTGCGGCGTCACGGACACGGCGCCTGCCGGGCACTTGCCCAGCGGGATGTAGGTGGTTGCCAGCGGCTTGGCGACGACGGTCTTGCCCAGGCCTTCCGGCTCGCCGGGCACATCGACGCGAGCAAAGTTGATGTTGTAGGCCGACGTGTTGTCAACCGCCAGGCGGCAGCTCTTGCCGTCGCGCGCGATCGACCACTTCGATTGCTCGGCGCCGCGCGGCATCTTGTCGATGGCGGCGGGGCGGTAGAAAAGTTTGATGCGCGTGCGCGTCGCCAGCGTCAGGCTGTTGTCCTTCGACTCGCTCTTTTGCGGAATCTCCAGCACATTGATCCAGTAATACGACTCGCGGTCCTTGGGCATATCGTCGCCCACGCGCGTGATGTTCAGGCTGCGCTCGGAAGACCCGTCAAAGCGGCTCAGCGGCGGCGTGATGAAAAACGGCGTTTCCATCTCTTCTTTTTCGCCATCGATCCAGGCCTGCACCACGAACGGCGTGGCCGTCAGATTCTTGGCGAAGACCGCAACGTTGCGGTCTTTCTCGTTCATGATCGCGCGAGTGCTGGACAACTGAATGGCTGCGTGAGCGGCGCTGCCGGCAAGCACGCAGGAAGCGGCGACGCACGCGGGAAGGAGGCGTTTGAAGAGTAGAGTCATGGCTATGTCCGGCAGGTTCAAGCGCTGCGGCGCGCAAACGATTAGTGCAGGGGAAAGCGTCATCCCGAACGGCGCCGGGATGACGAAGAAAAATCAGGAGTAAGTGAGCGTCACCGTGGCGGAAGCATTGGCGGTGCCGGGCTTCGCAGTCGTGCCGTACTTGTAGTAGTACGCGGTGAATTGGTAGGTGCTCTTGCCCGACGAAATGTTGAAGTTGTGGGTCGAGGCTTCGTTGAAATTGACCATTGCCGCGCCGTGGGTGGTGTCGGTTGCGAACATCCTCACGCCAAAGCCCGACGCCGCGCCCGTACCCGAGGCCAGCGCCAGCGTAGAGGCATCGTTGATGGTGGTGCCCTTGAACTTCAGCGACGCCGCGTTCAAGGTGCTGAGCAAGCAGCCGCCTAGCGTGACGTTGAAATTCTTCTGGTAGGCCGCGGAGGGCACGGCGTTGCTCGCGAACTCGCTGATGGGCACGTCGCCCATGGCCACCGAGCCGACGGACAAGGTGCAGGCGGTGTTGGTGATTCTGCCCGTGACGGACACCGTCGCCTGCTGGGCTTGAGCCGCGCCTGCCATCAGGCACAGCGCCGCCGCGACCAAGGAGTATTTAAGGTTGCATTTCATAGTCGTATGCCGATACAGACGCGCACGCTTGCCGCTCAGCGACAGCTGATGCGCGCATGCAATTGGAATTCGGGGAGTTGTGCCGGGCCTCGCGTAAAACGAAGCGGACTCGCCATAGGGAGATCGCCGTGTTTGGCGCCGCTTTGCGTGGCCGACACCCACCCAGTACGGGTGGGAGCGGAACCGAAGAGAGCCTCCGGTTCCGCCAAGAAGGGGCGCTAGACCCCTTTCACATGCTTAGGAGTACTGAACTTCAAACACGGCTTGGGCGTTGGCCTTACCTGCCGTCACCGTTGCAGCGGTGGCTTCGTAGTAAGCCTTGAAGTTGAAGTTGTTGGTGCCCGAGACCAGGTTGTACTGGCGGCCGGTGCCGCCGACTTCGATGGCGGTACCGTTCTCATCGGACAGGCCGACGGCGACGCCTTGGGCGCCGCTGCCGTTTTCCAGGCTCAGCAGACGGCTGCTGATGACGCTGCCAGCGCCCGGACGGAAGGAGATCGTGGCGGCCGTGGACACGGTGGTGTCGCAGCCCAGCAGCGAAATCTTGAAGTCGGTTTGCGGGCCCTTGTCGCCCACAGCCTTGAACATGTTCGTCGAGATGCTGCCCATCTTCACAAGCATGTCGGCGCCTTGCTGACCGCCGCCGATCGAGCAGGCCGACTGCGTGATGTCGCCCTGGAAGGAGATGTTGCCGGTGTCGGCAGCCGTTGCGGCACCAGCGGCAACCACAAAAGAGGCGGCCAACAGAGTGTTGAGAAGAGTCTTAGTCATGATGTTGGAAAAATCCAGTTTTAGTTGAGTCGTAAAAGAAACACACATTCGCTGATTAACCACCGATGCCGATTCCCGTGGTGTTGCGTTCGTGCAGGAACCTGTCGGCACGCGCAACGACCACTAAACCACCCATTAACAAGTTAGCGGGCCAGAAAATACCCCGGCGAATAATCAAACCCATTACGTGCGGTTTTTTATTCACACCCCGCTGATATTTAATATCAGCCACCATCCACCGGACGGCTGTGGCCAGCACGCGAGTCAACGCCGGATGCTTACGCATCAATCGCAGACACGGCACGGCCCAAAGGCGGTATCCCTGGTAAGACATCGCCGAAAATTTCTGTGCACAGTCGCTGGCGTCATAGGCCCAATCCGATCCTGAAATCAGATCTTGCCGACGCAGTTCGGTGCACACGATCTTCTGCGAAAAATCAACCCAGATACCTAACTTGCTCATTCGAATTACTCGATGTATTAATTTCACGAAAAGGCTTTTGGCCTTGCGTCGCCCTATCTATGAGCGTGAAAAGATAATAGTCCGCGGGGAAAATGATTAATATCGGTCCAGAACGAAATATGCCGACCCAAACGTTTCCGACTCGTACCCGTCCTAAATCTCAACCAAATCTTTCATATTTTTGCGTTTGCCGCCGAGATTATCGGGATGACTATTCCCGGTTTTGTTGCGTAATAACAAGGCGGCCAATGACAGCAACAGCCACAACGGGATTCCATAGAACAGGGCCGGCGCGAAGGCATCGATCTGTAGCGTTGAAACCGCAATCGCCATCATCACGACAACGCCCACGATGCCGCGCCACGCCCCCTTGGCCCCGCGCGCTTCGCCGCCAAGCCGCTGAAAGCGGATGTAGGCCAGAAAGATCACCATCCATATCGCCAGCAAGCTGGTAATCGCCATGGACGATGCGGCCACATACACCACGCCTGGAAAAACCAGGTGCGCGGCGTAGACCAGCATGGCCGCCCCCACCACGACCGTGACGGGCGCGCGCAGCTTGCCGGCTCGCCCCAACACGGCGGGCGCCTGACCCGCCCGGGCCATGCTGAACACCATGCGCGAACCGCCATAGATCTGGCAATTCAGTACCGACACCACGGTCACGGCCATCAACACAGTGAACGCCAGCTGCGCGCCCGGCAACTTCGCCAGTTCAAGCAACTGCACAAACGGCGTGAGGTTGGGCGCGACGGGCTCATGCCACTGGAACCATGCCGATGCGGCGACGCCCGCCACCACCAGCACCACCACCCACCACGCCGCCATCCGCATCGAGCGGCCCAGCGCCCGGGCCGGAACACGGGCCGGAACACGGGTCTCGGCACCCGCAATCGACATCACTTCAAGGCCGATAAAGCCCATCGTTGCAATCGTGAACGCCTGCCACACCTGCGGGCCAGTCATGCCCGCAAGAATCGTGGACGATGCGGTGCGCGCGCCGTCAACCGTGGGCGGCGCGGCATTGAAGGCGTAGACGCACGCAATCACGATCAGGGCAAGCAACGCCAGCCCTTTTACGGCGCTTAATGCGAACTCGACCCAGGCAAACACACGTGCGCCCGCCAAATGCAGAAGATTCAGTCCGGCCAGCAACGCAATGACCACCAGCGAAGGTGGAACCTGCGGCATCCACCAGGCCAGCACGCGCTCCAGCATGGCGATTTCGGTTCCCACGATCGTCACAACGGAAACGACATACGCGGCCCGCACGACAAAACCGGTGCGATGGCCCAGAAACGCTTCGGCATACGACGCGAAACCGCCCGGCGTGGGATGGGCGGCCGTCATGTCTGACAGGCAGCGCATCAACAACAGCGCGATCAGCGCGGCCGCTGCATAGCTCAGCACCGCGGCGGGGCCGGCCACCGTCAGCGGAAATGCGCTGCCCGACACGACGCCATAACTAATGACGGCGCCGACCGCAATCGCCGCCAATTGTCCGCGCGTAAATACTGCGGGCAGGCCGGATTCCCGGCGAATGATCTGGTTGATTTTCATAGCAAAAGAGAAGGATGCGCCTAGGCCGCGAAACAGACGCGCAAAACGTGCGGCGGCGCTCGACACGCGCAGCAGGATCACTGGCGGGCATGGGCAAATACGATGGGGAAAGTGTGCAGGACGCCGTACCCCCGTTCAATCGGACGAGTACGAAGCTGGGCCGGGCGTGAGCCGAATGCGGATCAGCCAGGACGGGTCGCGTGGACGGGGCGCGTGGGCGGGACTTTCAGCCGGAGCTGGCTGAATGGCGCACGCGGCGCAAAGGCCGCGCGGCTTGAGAGCGTGATTAGGAGTACGTCAGCGTGACCGTTGCGGTCGCGTTGGCGGTGCCGGGCGCGCGTGAAGGTGCCGTCGGTGAACGGATATAGCTCGCCAGGAAGGTATAGCTGCTCTTTCCCGACGACGGCCGGAACGCATACGACTCAGAGCCATCAAATTTGACGGGCGTGCCGGTGCTGCCATGCTGGGAATCGTTCGTGGTGATTTGCACGCCGATGCCTACCGCCACACCCGCGCCATTCATATTCGTCAGCGCCAGAATCGACGTGCTGCCGGTGATCGTGCCCGAGAACTTCAACGAGGCCGCCGACAAGGAGCTGACTTCGCAATTCTGCAATCTGACGTCGAAGGACTTGCTGTACCGCGAGGCCGGCACATTCGACGACGTGAATTCCGACAACGGCACGTCGCCCAAGGCAATGGCGTCAACCGTCAGCCCGCACGACGGGCTGGTCACCAGGCCCGTCATGGTCAGTGCGTAGCTTTGCGCGTGAGCGGTCGCGCCCGTGAGGCTCAACGCCATCATCAGGAGCGGCGTTGCAAGATTCATTTTCATTGTTTATTCAGTGCATGGATAAATTTTTTCTGAGTGTACCGATGCGTCCCGGCGCTTGATATCGGATGCGAACCAAAAAAAAGCCATAATCGCGGAAACCTCGGACTGGTCCTATTTTTTCGGCATGTTCAGCCCACAGCCCTCCACGTCTTTCTACTTGAGCGCCAACGTTCTGCGCAGCCGCAGCGTCGGCGGCGCGGTCTTGCACGGTGTGATCGACACGCCCGCGCCCCCTGCCCGCGTCGTAGCGAATTGGGAACGCGAGACGCGCACGCAAACCCTGCTGGAACCCGGCGACGTGGAACAGATGCCGCTCGCCCGCACGCGCTTTCGCTGGCCGGCATTCGACGATTGCCTGCGCGCCATGCAAGCCTGGACGCAATCGATCGGCCTGCAAGACCTGCTGGCCGCAAGCGACATCGCCTTGATGGCGTGCCGGGGCGCGCGGTATCACCATGATGGCGAGCAATACGGCAGCGCCGCCTTCTGCAACCTGTTCGTCTCCGACGACAAGGGGCTGGACGTGCATTTTCCGCACACGGGCCAACGCATCCCGCTCACGCGCGGCGTGGCCATGCTGTTCGATACCTGCCAGCCCCACGCCGTCATCCGCCGCGGCGCCAGTGGCTACACGGCGTCTGATTTTCCAGAAGACGAAGACCTGTCGCAGTGGTTCCTGACCTGGGAGCTTCCGATTGAAGACGCCCGCGTGGCGCAGGCGCTGGGCGTGACGTTTGATGTGGACCCCGCCACCGCGAAGCAGTTGGCTGACGAACAGGTGTGGGTGGACGGCGTGCGCGCGGTGGTGTGCCCGGAATCGGGGCAGTGGCGGCGCGCGGTCTGACGGCACCATCGCAATCAGACGGGGACAGCGGGGGTAGCGCTCCCCCGCGCGTTGAGCCACGCGCCCGGCGCTGGCGCACCCGCAAAAAATAAGTGACGGACCGATTGCACCCGGACACCCTATCCAACATCCTGTGCCGCACGGCTCATCAAGCTGCATCACCCCGCCGCTATACTCGTTTCACTTCCATTTTCCCGCGCCGCGCCTTTTAAGCGACGCTCACTTATGCCTTTGTTGACGGCCCTGATGCGTCCCCTTGGACGCGCCCTACTCTGTGCAGTTTTCGCCCTAGTCTGCTCGCCCGCGCTGGCCGCCCCGCCCACGCTGGCGCAATGCCACGGCATCAAAGACCTGGCTTTCGTCGCCCACCTGGACGACGACCTGCTATTCATGAACCCGGACATCGCCTCGAACATCGAGGCGGGCGGATGCGTGCGCGTGGTCTACATGACCGCCAGCGATGCCGGTGAAGGCGAAACGTACATGCTGGGCCGTGAGCGCGGCGTGCGCGCGGCCTACGCCTATATGGCGCATAAGCCCGACTTGTGGAAAACGGACGTGGGCATGGCCGACGGCCGCCACATTGCGCGCTTCACCTTGCAGGGCAATCCGCGCGTGCAGCTCTGGCACATGCGCCTGAAAGACCCCTGGCTGGGCAAGGGCTGGGGCAGCCTGACGCCGCTGTCGCGCACCGAATCTGAAGCCGGGCAAAGCGTGGATACGCTAGGCCCCAACCCCGAGGTCTACACGCGCGAACAACTGATCGACACGCTGGCGGAATTGATCCGCCAATACGGGCCGACCACGGTGCGCCATCTGGACGACACCATCAGCGTGCCGTATACGCAGCTGTGCTGGCGTTGCGCCGGCCACGGCCACCCCGACCACATCGCCAGCGCGCGGCTGGTGCGCGAAGCCATGGTGCGCGCGCCCGGCAACTACGCCGAAACCGGCTACATCGATTACCCCAGCCAGGAACGCGCCACCAACCTGGCTGAAGCGGAAATTGAGACCAAGTCAGTGATCTTCCAGCACTACGCCTGGAACGACTACCACTATTGCGCAGGCCCGACCGGCTGCAAGGAACCCGCCGGCCCCGCCGCCGCCTGGGTGCAACGCGCGTACTACGTGTCGCGCCAGGACATCGCCCCGCAGCTGTACCCGGATGGGCGCGGCGGCCTGGTCGTGTTCGCCGCGGGCGAAACCAATGCCGCCGTCAACCGCTGGGACTCGGGCCAGCAACGCTGGCAAAGCCTGGGCGGACGCACGAGCGGCCCGCTGGTGTCGTTCACCCATGCCGATGGCACGGCCGGGCTGATGGCGCGCGACCCGCTGGGCGGCGTCTGGGCCAACAAGCAACGGCACGACGGCACCTGGCAGGGCTGGCAAGCGCTGGGCGGCCTGCGCGTGACGCAGATTCCGGCCGTGGCGCCGCGCGGCGAAGCCGCTGCTGTGGCCTTAGGCTATGACGGCCTGCTCCATTGGATTGCGCCGTCCGGCATCGATGGCAGCTGGAGCACCTGGCAAGACTTGCCGCCGCTGGAAGGGGCCACCGGCGCGCCGGCTGCGGCGCGCGGCGCCGACGGGCGCTATGTGATCTTTGCCTCCACCACCCAAGGCGAACTCTTCTACACCCGCCAGTTGCCCGCGGCCAAAGGCCAGCGGCCCGAATGGCATGCCTGGCGTCGCGTCCCCGCGCCCGAAACGGCGGGCGGGCTGGCGGCCATTCGCAATCATGAAAATCGCGTTGAACTCTACTTCCGCCAGCGCGGCAGCAACCACCTGACCCAGCTGGTGGAAGCGGGCGACACCACGGATATGGACATGGACTGGAGCAAGGCCGCCGACCTGGGCGTGCCCTTCATCGGCCGCCCGGCCATCAACGCCGATGCGCAGGGCAACGTGGTGCTGGCCGTGCTGGAACGCGCGGATGGCCACCTGTGGCTGGTTGAACATGGCAAACCGTCGCGGCTGGACGCCGAAGCCGCCTCGCCGCCCGCGCTCAACATCATCGATGGCACGCTCTACATCGTGGCGCGCACCGCAGGCGGCCCGCAGCGCTATCAGGTGCTGTCGCGGCGCAGCGGCGCATGGGCCACGGCAGTCACGCTGGATGGCGTGCCGGCCACAGGCGGCGGCCCCTTCGCCACGCTGGCGGCCCGCCCGGCAGATCTGCCCAACCTGGGTTCGCACGGCGCCAACAACACCGTGGTGGTGCGGCCTTCAACGACCGATCCCAGCACGCTCAGCATCGAGCGCATGCCCACGCAGGTGTCACGGCCCGCCACGCCAACGACGGTGCAGTAAGCGGGATCAGCCGGCGTCGCCCCGCAGCGTGCCGGTGACGCGGACAGGCGCGACCGGCATCGACTGAACACTACGGGACAGGCGCCACCGGCATCGACTGAACGCTACAAGACGCGCGGCGGCGCCAGCACCGGCACCTGGCGCGGCAGCTCCACGCGAAAGCGCGTGATGCCGTCCTTGGATTCCGCGCTGATGCGGCCGCCGTGGGTCAGCACGATCTGCTGCGCGATGAACAGCCCCAGCCCCAGGCCCTTGTGGCTATCGGGGCGGCGCTCGCCTCCCCGGAACGGGTTGAACAGGTGGGGCAGCAAGGCCGGCGGAATCGTGCCGCCGTTGCTGACCGTGACACCCACCTGCCCCGGCTGCGTACCATCTACTTCCACGCGAATTGGCAGATCGGCATCTCCGTGATGCAAAGCATTGCCCATCAGATTCGCCAGCACCTGGCTCAGCCGCTTGCCATCCCACGTGCCGATCAGATCCCCTTCGTAGATGGGTTCGATCACGCGGTCGGGCGCGCCCGCCAGCACTTCATCCAGCGTGCGCTGAACCAGCCCTTCCATGCTGGTTTCAGCCGGCGACAACGTCAGCCCGCCCGCCTGACGGATACGCGTCACGTCGAGAAGATCTTCGATCAGGCCCGTCATGCGTTCGCCGCTTTGCGCCATGCGCTGGGCCAGGCTGGCGACACGCGCCGGGTCGCTCTGGCGCTGCAACAGCGCGGCGCCCATCACGATGGACTGCAACGGCGTGCGCAGATCGTGGCTGAGCACCGCCATGAACATCTCGTTCACCCGCAACGCTTCCGTGCGCTCTTCCAGCTGCCGGGCCAGCGCGCGCTTGCGTTCATGCAGCTCGAAAAACACGTTCGCCTTCATGCTCAGCATGTGCGGGTCGATCGGCTTGTACAGAAAATCCACCGCGCCACTCTCGTAGCCACGGAATTGCCAATTCTGTTCACGCGTGCCGGCCGTAATGAAAATCAGCGGGATGTGACGGGTGCGTTCGCTGCCCCGGATCAGTTCGGCCAGTTCGAAGCCATTCATGTCCGGCATCTGGACATCCAGCAGCGCCAGCGCCACATCACCATGGGTCAGCAACAGTTCCAGCGCTTGCGGGCCGGACTGCGCTTTCAGCACCTCGACCCGATCGCTACCCAGCAGCGCTTCCAGCGCAACGAGATTCTCGGGGACGTCGTCGACCAGCAGGCATTTGATGCGGTCTTCAAGGGGCTTGGCGGATGTCAGGATCATGGCGTCAAAACAGGTTGGGATCACAACAATCGTTGCGCATGCAGTTGAATGAACCGGGCCGCAATGGCATCCGGCGTCAGGACGTGGGGGGCCGGGGTTTGGCCCGAAAAGCGCGCCAACGCCGCTTCGGGCATGGTGGGCATGGACGCGCTGGCGGGGTCCTGCACGATGGTGTAGCCGCCTGCTGCATGGATGGCGGCCAGGCCGGCTGCGCCGTCATCATTCGCGCCAGACAGCAGCACGCCCACCAGCTTGTCGCCGTAGCCGTCCGCGGCCGACTCGAACAACACGTCAATCGAAGGCCGCGAAAAATGCAACGGCGCATCCACGGACAGCGCCAGGCGCGGCCCGTTATCGATCAACAAGTGGTAGTCCGGCGGCGCGAAATACAGATGGCCGCGCTGTATCAGCTGCTGGTCTTCGGCCTCTTGCACCGGCAGCGCGCAACGCGTGCGGAAAATATCGACTAGCAGGCTGCGGCGGTCGCGCGGCAAATGCAGCAGCACGATCACCGCCGCGCGCAGCCCCACGGGCAGGCGCGGCAACAGTACGTTCAACACGTCGATCGCCCCCGACGAACCGCCGATGACGATCGCTTGGTAGGGGCCTCCTGGGCCGCCAGCCGGCGTGTTGGGTGCATTCGCCGCGCTCGCGTTCATCGGCCGGCCTTCTTGCGATAGACGCGGTCTTCCAGCACGAAGTCGTCAAAGTGCTCCGCCTGCGCCGAGAACCGCAACGACTCTTTCGAACCCAGGCCCAGAAAGCCGCGATGCACCAGCGCGTCGTGGAACAGGCCAAGCGCGCGGTTCTGCAAATCGCGCTCGAAATAAATCAGCACGTTGCGGCACGAAATCAGATGCACTTCCGCGAACACGCTGTCGGTGGCCAGGCTGTGATCGGAAAACACCATGTGTTCGCGCAAGGCCTTGTCGAACACCACGCGGCCGTAGCGGGCGGTGTAGTAGTCAGACAGCGAGCTGCGCCCGCCCGCACGCACATGGTTCTCGGTAAAGGCCGCCACCCGGTCCAGGTCAAAAACGCCCTGCTCGGCCGCGCGCAAGGCGTGCGGATTGATGTCGGTGGCGTAGATCAACGTGCGGTCCAGCAAGCCTTCCTCGTGCAGCAGGATGGCCAGCGAATAGACCTCTTCACCGGTGCTGCACCCGGCCACCCACACCTTGATGGACGGATAGGTGCGCAAGATGGGCACGACCTCGTTGCGCAACGCCAGAAAGTAGCTGGGGTCGCGGAACATGTCGCTGACCTGCACCGTCAGGTATTGCAGCAGGCCCGTGAACACGGCGGGCTCATGCAGCACGCGGTCTTGCAGCTGCGACAGCGTCTTGCAGCTGAACTGCGTCAGCGCGCTTTGCAGGCGGCGCTTGAGCGACGCCTGCGCATACGCGCGAAAGTCGTAGTGGTACTGGTGATAGATCGCATCAAGCAGCAGCCGCTGCTCGATGTCCGCGATATGCGCCTTGGTCTTGTGGGGCATGGCTGTGCTCGACTCGATGTTGCGCAGGCAGCGCCTTAGTTGCGCATCCAGACACGCACCAGCGACAGCAGGCGCTCAACGTCCAGCGGCTTGGCGATGTAGTCATTGGCGCCCGCGGCCAGGCATTTCTCCTGATCGTCTTTCATGGCTTTGGCGGTCAGCGCAATGATCGGCAGGCGGCGCCATTCGGGCCGCGTGCGTATCTCGCGCATGGCGGTGTAGCCATCCATCTCGGGCATCATGATGTCCATCAGCACCAGGTCAATCGACGCGTGGCCATCGGAACCCGCGCGTTCCAGCGCATCCAGCGCTTCACGGCCATTGCGCGCAATCTCCACGCGCAAACCGGTCGGCTCCAGGATGCTGGACAGCGCGAACACGTTGCGCACATCGTCTTCCACCACCAGCACCGTGCGGCCTTCCAGCCCGGCGTCGCGGCTGCGCGCCTGCTCCAGCATCTGGCGATGCTCGGGCGGCAGCTCGGCTTCGACCTGATGCAGGAACAGCGTCACTTCGTCCAGCAGGCGCTCGGGCGAACGCGCGTCCTTGATGATGATCGACTTCGAGAAGCGGCGCAGGTGCTGCTCTTCGTCGCGCGACAGCGCGCGGCCGGTATAGACGATGACGGGCGGGAACGACACGCTGTCCTGCTCGGTCATCTGCTGCAACAGCTCGTACCCGCTCATGTCTGGCAGGTTCAAGTCCATCACTACGCAATCAAAGGTGGTTTCGCGCAACTGATTCAAGGCGGCGGCGGCGGTTGCGGCTGGCACGATCTCAACATCATTGCGCGCCAGCAGCTGGCGCACGCTTTCGCGTTGGCGGTCGTCGTCTTCCACGACCAGCACGCGCCGCATGTTCTGCGTGAACTTGGCTTCCAAGCGCTGCAACGCGTGAACCAGCTCTTCGCGCTTGACGGGTTTGAGCGCGTAGCCGATGGCGCCACGGCCCATCGCTTCTTGCGCGTAATCAGCCACCGACACCACATGCACAGGGATGTGGCGGGTCTGCGGATTGCGCTTGAGCTGATCCAGCACGCCTAGCCCGGAGAAGTCAGGCAGGTTGATGTCCAGCACGATGGCGTTGGGGCTTTGCTGCACCGCCTGCGCCAGGCCGTCGCTTGCCGTATGCGCAAGCAGGCAACCAAAGCCCATCTCGCGCGCCAAGTCGGAAAGAATGCCGGCAAAGCGTTCGTCGTCTTCGATGACCAGGATGGTGCGGCCTGGCACCTGGGGGTCGGCCGGAGCCTCGTCCGACCGCGACTGCGCGGCGGGCATTGCATCTTGCAGGATACGTGCGGCCATGTCTGACGTTGCCGGGCGTGCCTGAGGGGCCGGCGGCGCGCTGCGGGCGCGCTGGGCAGGCGTGGGCGGCGCGGCGGTCAGGCGAATCGGCACTTGCAGCGTGAACACGCTGCCCTGGCCCGGCGTGCTGGCCACCGTCAGCGAGCCGCCCAGCAAATCGGCCAGATCGCGCGAGATCGACAGGCCCAGCCCCGTGCCGCCATGCTTGCGGTGCGTGCTGCCATCGGCCTGGCGGAAGGCTTCAAAAATCAGTTCCTGCTGGTCTTCCGGCACGCCGATGCCGGTATCCCGCACGGCGAACGACAGCCGGTTGCCCGGCGCGCGCGACACGCGCAGCGCCACCGAGCCTTGCTGCGTGAACTTCAACGCGTTCGACAGCAGATTCTTCAGCACCTGGCCCAAGCGTTGCGGATCGGTATACATGGCCGCGGGCACATCCGCGTCCACCTCAAGTTCGAACGCCAGCTTCTTCTCTTGCGCAATCGGCCGCAGCGGGTCGAACAAGCGTTGCAGCAGCGCGGGGATGGCGACTTGCTCGACCTCTACGGTGGCCTGGCCCGCTTCGATCTTGGCCAGATCCAGAATGTCGTTGATCAAGGTCAGCAGGTCGGTGCCTGCCGCGTAGATGGTCTGCGCGTACTTGACCTGCTCGGTGCTCAAGTTGCCGGGCTTGTTGTCCGACAGCAGCTTGGCCAGGATCAGCGTGGAATTCAACGGCGTGCGCAGTTCGTGGCTCATGTTGGCCAGGAACTCGCTCTTGTACTGGCTCGCCTGCGCCAGCTGGCGGGCCTTGTCGGACAGCGCATCTTGCACGCGCATCAACTGTTCGGCCTGCTGCTCCAGGTTGGCGTTGGTCTGCTCCAGTTCGGTCTGTTGCAGCTCCATGCGCGCCTGCGATTCCTGCAAGATGCGGCTCTGTTGCTCCAGCTCTTCGTTGCTGACGCGCAGTTCTTCCTGCTGGGTCTGCAACTCTTCGGACTGGCGCTGCGTTTCTTCCAGCAGCGCTTCCAGACGGGTGCGGTCCAGGCCCGAGCGGATGGACGACGCCAGCATTTCCGACGCCCCTTCCAGCAGGGCGCGCTCGGTCTCGCCCACCGGGTGGTTGAAGCCCAGCTCCAGCACCGCATACACGCGGCCATTCTGCATGGCGGGCGCCAGGATCAGCTCGGCCGGATTGGAGCGGCCCGAGGCGGATGCAATCTCAAGGTGGCCCGCCGGCACGTCGCGCACATGCAGCAGCTTGCGCGAGGCGGCGGCCTGCCCGATCAGCCCTTCAGCCGGCTGGATCTTCTGCGCCAGCCGCTCGGGCGGCAGCGCATAGCCGCCAAAGAGTTCGAGTTCGCCCGTGCTGCGGTCCAGCACGTAGCCCGCGCCCACATTCGCGTCCAGGTATTCGGCCAGATATTCCAGCGACCGCTTGCCGATTTCATCGACGCGGTGATCGCCCTGCAAACGCATGCTCAGGCCCGACAGACCCGTCGTCACCCACGTCTGGCGCGCCTTCACGCGGTACTCGCGCATGGTCATGGCGCCGGAAATCAGGATGAGCACTAGCAGCACCATCGAGCCGCCCCACGAGTAATACGTGGAGGTCGTGGCGGCGGCGGCCCAGGCTTCCTTTCCCTCGGCCAGCTCGCCCATCTGTCGCGAGTACAGGTCGGCGACCAGGTCACGCAGCCGGTCCATGGCCTCTTTGCCCGCATCGGTGCGCACCACCGCCATCGCGCCTTCCACATCACCGGCCTTGCGCATCTCGATGGTGTCACGCAGTTCCACCAGCTTTTGGCGCGTGATGCCATCGATATCGTTGGCAATGCGGCGCTGCGCCGAATCTTCGCTGGCCGCTTCCTTGACCACGCCCAGCCGCTGTTCGATCAGCGGCAACGAACGCAGATAGGGTTGCAAGTAGGCCAGGTCACCCGTCAGCAGATACCCCCGCTGCCCGATCTCGGCGTCTTTCAGCGCCGAGTTGAACAAGCTCAACTGCCGCAAGACTTCCGTCGTGCGGTCCATGGCCTTCACGGCCTGCACCCGGGTATCGGCGGAGCGCACGTTGACGAAGGCGATGACCAAGGTGGCCAAGGCTGCCGTGATGAATCCGGCAAGCAACGTCTTCGGAAAAGGATAGCGGCGGGAACGCTGAGGCGACGAATTCGGCATGAGGGCGGGTACCGGTCCAATGGATTCAGGCCTGCGGCGGCGCGCAGAGCCGATGCGCAAGCTGATGGAAACAAGGCGCAGTCATAGCAAGCGGTGCAAGCGCAGGACTATACAGGGTCGAAGCGGCGACGGGGAGCCGCCGCAGGGGCGAAGGCTGCTACGCCGTCTGGGTGATTTGGTCTTATTTTTCTATTGCCAGACACCCTTGTGTCCTAGAAATCACGTCGCGCGCGCCGCTGCGCTGCATTGGCGCTGATCATTGGCCCGGGCGCCGCCGTTGACAGTTCGGGCGCGCCTGACTTACGCTTCCGGGTAGTTATAACCGTTATAACTTCTGTGGCCGTATCGCCATCCCGGAGGACCTATGCCCAAAGTGGAAGACAAAACGATGATCCTGTCCTTACGGAAGATTGGGAATTCGCAAGGGGTGGTGCTGCCCAAAGCCATGCTGGAAGGGCTCGATTTCTCGCATGGCATCCGGGTGGTGAAGACGGGCCAAGAGCTGCGCCTGCAGCCCGTTGAGGAAAATGCGGACCCGTTCGGTTTTGGTGCGGCCATGCTGGCGCAGATCGACGCCGGCGCCGTCACCCCCACGCTGATTCCCGATGTGTTCCCCGAGGACGCCGACTTCTAATCCAGGAGGCCCCGCCCATGAGCTCGGCTGTATTTCCGCAACCCCGGCGCGGTGAGATTTACTGGGCCGATCTGAATCCCGTCATCGGAAGCGAACAAGGCAACCGCCGCCCCGTATTGATCGTGGGGCCTGACGCCCTGAACCGTATCGCGGCGAACAACACCGTCATAACCTTGCCGATTACCTCGAAGGGCAAGGAAGACCGGTTAACGCTCTGGGTGCAAGCCGACGGCGCCAAAGGCTACGCCGTCTTGAACCAGGTACGCACCCTGGACAAAAGACGGTTGCAGTCCTTGGCGGGGTCTGTCGACCCCGCACAACTGACCGAGATCCTGACCCGCTTGCGGCAGATCTTCTCTTAGCAAAAGGCCCCATTCGAGGTCTTTCGATCTCGGGTCGTTTGATGCCCGGGTCTTTTGATCTTCACACCCCCGGCCGGATCACCAAGCCGCTACGCGATCCCGTGCTTGCGCCCGCCTGCCACGCCACGCTGCCGTTGACCACAACGTAGTCGATGCCTTCGGCCTGGCGGGTCGGGGCGGCCCACGTCGCCGTGTCGGCGATGGTGTCGGCGTCGAACACGACGATATCCGCCGCATGGTTTACCGCGATGCGGCCGCGTTCGGGCAGGCGGAAGTAGGCGGCGGGTTTGCCGGTCATCTTGTGCACCGCCTGCTCCAGCGAAAACAGGCCGACGTCGCGGCAGTAGTGGCCCAGCACGCGCGGGAAGGTGCCCCACAGGCGCGGGTGCGGCGCGGGGTCGTGTGGCATGCCATCCGAGCCGATCATCGTGCCGGGGTACGCCAGGATGCGTTCAACGTCGGCCTCGTCCATGATGAAGTAGATGGCGCCTGCCGGTTGCAGGGCGTCCACCGCGTCTTCCGGGCTCAAGCCCAGCTCCCGGGCGATGTCATCCAGATCGCGCCCGGCGTACTG
Source organism: Achromobacter sp. 01N37 (assembly GCF_056399725.1). Lineage (NCBI taxonomy): Bacteria > Pseudomonadati > Pseudomonadota > Betaproteobacteria > Burkholderiales > Alcaligenaceae > Achromobacter > Achromobacter sp. 01N37. The sequence continues at coordinate 117,221 of NZ_JBFTRX010000007.1, read as the reverse complement.
CGGGTACGGCACCGACTTCGTCACGATGACGCGGCTGGACACGGCCAGGCGGTCTTTGCGCAGAATGGTGGAACCGGCCACGTAGGGGTAGCAGTCCAGCGCCACTTCCTGGCGCTGGCTGGCTTCGGTGATGTGCGCCAGCGTCTGCACCGAGCGGCCGTGGTTGCGCGGGCCGATCAGTTTGTGATGCGAGATCAGCACCGGTGCGCCGCCGGCCGCGCCCACCGCGAAGGCTTCGTCCAGCGCCGCGAAGATGCGGTCGCCTTCGTCGCGGATATGGCTGGCGTACAGGCCGCCGTGTTCGCGCAGCACGCTGGCCACCGCCATCAGTTCGTCCAGCGTGGCGGGCATGGCGGCTGGATACGCCGTGCCGGTCGACAAACCGATCGCGCCGCTTTGCATGGCCTCGCGCAGCAAGGCCTGCATGTGTTCGATCTCGCTGGCGGTGGCGGGCCGGTCCAGCTCGTCCATGGCGGCGGCGCGCAGCGACGTATGGCCCACCAGGCAGGCGGCGTTCACGGCGGGTGGGTGGCGGTCCAGGTTGCGCAGGTAGGCGCCAAACGTTTCGTAGGGGAAATCGCTGACGTCATTGCCCAACAGGTTGACCGGCGCAGGCACGTCGCTGCGCCAGCCCGAACGCCACGGGGCCTGACTGATGCCGCAGTTACCCGTCACTACCGTCGTCACGCCCTGGCTCAGCTTGGCGGGCATGCCGGGGTCGATCGACAGGTAGCGGTCGTCGTGGGTGTGGGTGTCGATGAAGCCGGGCGCGACGATGCGGCCGGCGGCATCCAGCACTTGCGCGGCCTGTGCGCCATGCAAGTCGCCAACGGCCGCGATGCGGCCCGCGCGCACGGCCACATCGGCGCGGACGCGGCCGGCGCCCGTGCCATCAATCACCGTGCCTCCACGGATCAGCAAGTCGTAGCGTTCTTGGATCATGGCGTTCTGGATCACGGCGTTCTGGGTCACGGCGGTCAGGGTCATGGCGGTCAGTCGATCTTCACGTTGGCTTGCTTGATCACCTGCGCCCACACCGGGCGTTCGGCATGCGCGCGGTCAAACAACTGCTGGCGCGGGCCGATGTTCGGCACATAGGCCAGGCTCTTCAGCTTTTCCTGAACGTCGGGCGATTGCAGCGCCTTGTTCATCGCGGCGTTCAGGTAGTCCAGCACCTTCGGGTCGGTGCCGGCGGGCGCCACGTACCCTGTCCACGCCACCGCGCGGTAGCCCTTCAAGCCCTGCTCGTCCATCGTGGCAAGCGCAGGCATGGACGGATCTCGTTGCAGGTCGGTCACGGCCAGCGGTACGACCTTGCCCTGGTCCACGAACGACGCGATGGACGAGATGTTGTCGAACACCAGATCGGCTTCGCCACGCAGCACGGCCAGGTCCGCCTCGACACCGCCCTTGTACGGCACGTGCATGAATTCCACGCCCGCCATCGAACTGAACATGGCGGCGCTCAGGTGCCCCGTCGTGCCGTTGCCGCCTGACGACACCACCAGCTTGCCCGGCTCCTTCTTGGCCAGCGCGATCAGGTCGGCCACGCTCTTGACGTTCAAACCGGGGCGCACGGCCAGGATGTTCTGCACGGAACCGGTCAACGCCACGGGCGCCAATTGCTTGTCGGCGTCGTATTGCAGCTTGGCGTACAGGCCCTGGTTGATGGCCAGCGTGGCCACGTTGGCGAACCCGATCGTGTAGCCATCCGGCGTGGCGTTGGCCACCGCCTGCGTGCCGATGATGCCGGAGGCGCCCGTGCGGTTCTGCACCACGAAGTTGCCGCCCGTCTGCTTGGCCATTTCGGCGGCCAGCAGGCGCGACACGATGTCGGGCGTGGTGCCGGTGTTGAACGGCACGATGATAGTGACGGGATGCTCGGGGTAGGCGGCCTGCGCGGCGGACGCCGCCGTCAGGCTCAGCACGGCGCTCGCCGCGGCGAGCCAGCGCTTGGCGCTGCTTTGGTACGTGGACATGGTTTTCTTCCTTGGACTGTTATGGGTGTTTCCACGCCAGCTCTGCGTCCGGCGCGGGTATTGCGGGTACTGCGGGTACTGCGGTACTGCGGTACTGCATGGCAAGAGTCCTTGCGGCTCCCGTCAACCGGGAGCCCGGCGCGAACAATTACTCCAGCGCGATTTGTCGCAACAAGGGCAAATCGATATTTCCGCCCGACAGCACGATGACGGCGTCGCGGCCGTCGGCCGAGATATGGCCTGCCAGCAACGCGGCCAACGCCACCGCGCCGCCCGGTTCCACGACCAGACGCAATTCATCCAGTGCGAAACGAATCGCGGCGGCAACTTCGGCATCGCTGACCGACACCGCCGCGCTGAGGCTGCGGCTGTTGATCGCATAGGGCAGTTCAGCAGGCGTCGCGGCTTGCAACGCATCGCAAATCGTCTTGGCGCCAGCCGGATTGCTTTCGCGCTTGCCGGACGCCAGGGACCGCACTGTGTCGTCGTACTCACGGGGTTCCACCGCGACCATGCGGGCCTGCGGCGCCAGCTCACGCAACACCAGCGAACACCCCGCCGCCATGCCGCCCCCGCCGCAAGGCGTGGCGAAGAGGCCCAGGTTTTCGCGTGCGGCCGCGGGCAGGTCTTGCAAGGCTTCCAGCGCCAGCGTGCCTTGCGCCGCCAGCACATCGGGGTGATCGCCCGGCGGCAGCAAGGTCGCGCCGGTTTCGGCCAGCAGCCGCATGCCGATGGCTTCTCGGCTTTCGCGCAGGCGGTCATACCGCACGACCTTCGCGCCATGGCGCAGCGCCTTTTCCACCTTGTTCTCTGGCGCATCCACCGGCATCACGATGGTCGCAGGCACGCCCAGGCAACGGCTGGCCCACGCCACCGCCTGCCCGTGGTTGCCGGTTGAGTACGCCACCACGCCGCGCGCGCGTTGCGCGGCATCCATATTCAGCAGCGCGTTGAACGCGCCACGCGCCTTGAACGAGCCGGTGACTTGCAGGTTTTCCAGCTTCAGCCAGATGGGCGCTTGCGCGCGCTCATCCAGCACGGGCGAGCGCAGCAGCATCGTGCGGCGCACGTGGGGGGCCAGGCGCTCGGCGGCAGCGGTGACGTCGGCGTAGCCGGGCACGCGCATCGTGCCCAGCATTTCATGTTCGATGGTCGGAGGCAGTAGCGTCGCGGTCATGAGGCAGGTTCAATCCAGGGAAAGAGTCGATTGGGGCGCGCGTCAGACCGACGGCGTCCACACGGCGGGGGCCACGCTGCCGGTCTGTTCGACCAGGCGGGTATACGCTTCGGGGCGGCGGTGTTTGGCGAAGTTGAAGACGGTGTTGCGGCCCAGCTCGCACAGATCCAGATCGCAGTCGGCAACGATCAGTTCGTCGTCCCAGGTGGCGGCCATGGCGATGATTTCGCCTTGCGGATTGACGATGATGGAATGGCCCAGCAGCTCGTGGCCGTCTTCGGTGCCGGCTTTGGCGACGGCGGCGGCGAAGGTGGCGTTCTGGTAGCAGCCCGCCTGAATCGACAGATGCGAGTGCAGCACGCGCAGGTGGTGCGCTTCAAAGCCGCGGTTGTCCTGATTGCGGCTGGGCGTGTTGTAGCCCAGCATGACGAGCTCCACCTGCTGCAAACCCAGCACGCGCCACGCTTCCGGCCAGCGCCGGTCATTGCAGATCAGCATGCCCAGGTTGGCGTCCACGCCCGGCGCAACGGGTGCGCGCACCACCGGAAAGCCCAGATTGCCCACTTCGAAATAGCGCTTTTCCAGATGCTGCACCTGGCGGTGCTCGGCAAATTCCGCGTGACCCGGCAGGTGGACCTTGCGGTACTTCAGCACGATCTCGCCGTTGGGCGCGATGACAACCGACGTATTGAAGCGGCGCTTGCGCACAATGCCCTGCTCGTCCGGTTCCCACGCCAGCTCGGCGTAGCCCAGATACACCATCACGCCAAAGCGCTTGATGGCGTCAAACAGCGGCTGCGTGGCGGGCGACGGCAGGCTGGGTTCGAACCAGGCGTCGGCCTCGTCCAGGTCTTCGCAGTACCAGCGCGGGAAAAACGTCGTCAGCGCCAGCTCGGGAAACACCACCACCTGCGCGCCCCGCTGGTGCGCGCGCTCCAACAATCGGAGCATGCGGCCGATCACCCCCTCGCGCCCCTCGGCACGTTGAATGGGACCCAACTGGGCGGCGGCGACAGTGACGATGCGGGACATAAGGCGTTCCTGGAGGGTGAAAGGGAGGTTGCTGGCAGCATGCCGCGCGGCGCGCGCGCCGGGAAGCCGTCCCGTGGCGCAGAAAATCGCGTGCAGCGACGGGGGAAATCCGCTGGAAACCGTTGAAAACAAAGGGTTCTGACCGCAGCACCGCACGCGGACAAACTGCCAAGGACTGTGCATTTAGTTATGGGCTACGCGCAAAACGTCATGGCGCGCGCGTGGCGGACACGCCGCGCGACCCGGCCAGGCCATAAAATGGCAGCCACCCTTTTCCTTTGCGGACGTTCCTTCCCATGGCCGGCCCCCTCCCTTCGGCGCCCGGAGCCCTGACGCTTCGCCAGATCGAGGTTTTCCACGCGGTGATGTTGACCGGTTCGTTAAGCGAAGCCGGCCGCATGCTGTCCGTGACGCAGCCCGCCGTGAGCCGCGTGCTGGCCTCCGCTGAAAACCGCTTGCGCTACCAGCTGTTTGAACGCGTCAAAGGCCGGCTGCATCCCACGCCGGAAGCGCGGCGGCTGTACGCCGAGGCCGAAGAAATCTTCGGCCGCGTCAACCGCTTCAACGCCCTGGCGGGCGCGTTGGGCGCAGGGTCGGCCGGCACGGTCAGCCTGGTGTCCAGCCCCAGCTTCAGCGAATGGCTGATTCCGCACGCCATCCAGAAGTTTCGTGAACGCCACCCCGACACGCCCATCCGCTACCGGCCGCTGGCCTTTGATGCGCTGTTGCCGCACCTGCTGCTGGGTCAGGCCGACTTTGGCTTGGCCTCGATGCCGCCCCCGGTCAACGCCAATATCGTCAGTGAAGAAATCGGCCAGGGCTGGCTGGGCTGTGCGGTGCCGCGCGGCCATCCGCTGGCGGTGCGCAGCCGCGTGCGCGCGGAAGACCTCCAAGGGCATCTGTTGATCGGCTACGGCGCGGACACGCCATTTGGGCGGCTGGCCAGCCGCTTTCTGAATTCCGGCCCGGTGCCGGTGCAGCCGCAAATTGAAATCCGCTCGACACCCGAAGCGCTGGCGCTGGTGCGCCAAGGCGTGGGCGTGGCGTTGATCGAGTCGTTCGGCTATCACCCAAGCTTCGGCAAAGACTTCGTGCTGTTGCCCACCGACCCGGCGCTGGGCCATGCGATTCATTTGCTGCATTCGGCCAGCAGCCCGCTATCGAGCACCGCGCGGCGCTTTGCCAGCGTGCTGAAGGCGCTGATCAAGCAGGCGCAGAAAGACGCGCCTTTCTAAAGAATCCCCGACTAACGATGCGCCCTGCGTGGCGGCGCGTCCTACTGAAAGTCAAGCTGCGAAATCGGCCGCAGGCGCACGCCTTCGGCCAGCAGCGCATCGCGCACGGCCTGCGCAATGGCGACCCCTTGCGGGTTGTCCCCATGCACGCAGATCGTGTGGACCGGCATCGCCACCACCTTGCCGCCCACCGTCCGTATCGCCTGTTCGCGCACCATGCGCAGCGCCTGCGCGGCCGCCGCCACCGGGTCGTGAATGACGGCGCCCGGTTCGCTGCGCGGCAGCGTCAGGCCGTTGTCGCCATAGAGACGATCCGCAAACACTTCGCACGCCACGCGGATGCCCGCCCGCCGCGCCGCGCGCTCGGTTTCGTTATGCGGCGTGCACACCAGCACCAGGTCCGGGTCCAGCGCGCGCATGGCCCACGTCAACGCTTCCGACAGCGCGCGGTCTTCGAAGGCCTGCGTGGCCAGCGCGCCATGCAGCTTCACATGCGACACGCGATGCCCCGCCGCGCGCGCCATGCCCTGCATCGCGGCGATCTGGTACGCAATCATGTCGCCAATCGCTTGCGGGCTATCGCCCGTGATCTTGCGCCGGCCAAATCCCCACAGGTCGTTAAAGCCCGGATGCGCGCCCACATCTATGCCCCGTTTTAGGGCGGATGCCGCCGTTTGGTGCATGACGGAAGCATCGCCACCGTGAAATCCGCAGGCCACGTTGGCCGATGTGATGAGGTCCAGCATGGCCTCGTCTGCGCCGATTTTGTAGGGGCCAAAGCTCTCTCCCAGGTCGGAATTGAGGTCTACGTCGTACATGTGTGGGACTCCGAAAAAAAGCGAATGTCGATGTTTGGCATACCGTTGGCATGCAATTTGCATGCCAAGGACTTGCTGAGGCGATATGCCCAGGATCGGGGCAGGTCTGCCCATCGCGTTTTTCTTCTCGAACGGAGTCCAAGCAATGCATCTCAAATGGAAGAATGTCACGTGCGCCGTCGCCGCCACGTTGGCAATGGCCACAGGCGTGGCGCAAGCCGCCGAACTCAATTTCGCAAGCTGGGGCGGCAATTACCAGGGCGCCATCCGTGACGCGTGGCTCAAGCCGTTCTCGAAGGAAAGCGGCATCACCATCCACGAGGACACCGACCCGCAAGTGGCGAAGATCCGCGCCATGATCGACACCAAGTCGGTCACGTGGGACGTCGTGACCGAGAACAGCGCCCGCCTCACACGCGGCATCAAGCTGGGCGCGTTTGAAAAGATCACGCCGGACATGGTCAAGCAGGATCACGTCATTGCCAACGCACGCAACGACTATGGCGTGCCGTCGGAAATCTTCTCGACCAACATCGGCTTTTCCACACAGGCCTTCCCCCCCGGCAAGCCGCAACCCAGCACCTTTGCCGACTTCTGGGATGTGGAGAAATTCCCCGGCAAGCGCACCATGCAGGATGACCCGGCAACGGTCATCGAGGCTGCGCTGATCGCCGATGGCGTAGCGCCCGCCGACGTCTACAAGGTGCTGGCCACCAAAGAAGGCCTGGACCGCGCCTTCAAGAAGATCGAAGCCATCAAGCCGCATGTGGCGCGCTGGTGGAAAAGCGGCGCCGAGCCCGTCAACGCGCTGGGCAGCGGCGAAGTCGTGATGGCGCTGGGTTGGAACGGGCGCTTTCAGGCCGGTATCGACTCGGGCCTGCCGATTGCGATGGGCTGGGGCGACAGCATTGCGCAAGTCGGCTACTTCGCCATCGTCAAGGGTTCGCCCAACCGCGATGCGGCCATCAAGCTCTTGAACTTCATGATCCAGCCCAAGAACCAGGCCGAGTTCAGCAAGTACATCGCCTACGGCCCGACCACCGAAGCGGCGCTGCCCCTGATTGACGCCAAGCGGCTGGAACGTCTGCCGTCGACCACCGAGCGCCTGAAGAACAGCATCTTCCTGAACTCGGAATTCTGGGACGCAAACGGCCCCGCCATCACCGAGCGCTACAACCAGGTCCGCGCCCGCTGATCCGCCACCCTCCTTACCCAGACGCCGGCGTGCGCGCCGGCGTCCCCCTGCCATGACTACGAGCACCGACGCCCTACCCCTGCCCGCCGCCCGACTTCGTCCGGCCGCCGCTCGCCGGCGCGGCCGTGTGGCGGCGCTTGCCGCATTGCCGCTGCTGTTGTTCCTGTTGCTGTTTTTCGCCGGCCCCATTGCGGGTCTGCTCAGCAATGGGTTCAAGGGCGAGGACGGCGGCCTGACGCTGGCGCATCACCGGCATCTGCTGGACACCCCGATCTACCGCATCGTGCTGGGCAACACCTTCACGATTGCCGCGGCCGTCACCGTGTCTTGCGTGGTGCTGAGCTATCCGCTGGCCTATCTGATGGCGACGGTGTCGCCGACCGTGGCGCGCGTGCTGTTCTTTGCCGTGCTGTTGCCCTTCTGGTCCAGCGCGCTCGTGCGCACGTCGGCCTGGATTGCGCTGCTGGGCAAGAACGGGCCGCTCAATACGCTGCTGACCACCGTGGGCATTCTGGATCAGCCCATGGCGTTTCTGTACAACTTCACGGGTGTGATGGTCGGCATGACGCATGTGCTCATGCCGTTTGTGGTGTTGCCGTTGTATGCGTCGTTCCGCTCGCTGGACGGCAGCCTGGTGCAGGCCGCGCAGAGCCTGGGCGCGGGGTCCGCGGGCATTTTCAGCCGCGTCATCCTGCCGCTGACAAGCCCCGGCGCGGTCGCAGGCGGCATCATCGTGTTCATGAACGCGGTGGGCTACTACATCACGCCGTCGCTGATGGGCGGGCCTGCCCAACGCATGGCGGCCGAACTCATCTCGCACAACATCACCGAAGAACTGAATTGGGGGCTGGCGTCGGCGCTGGCCGGCGTGCTGCTGGTGACGGTGCTGCTGTCGCTATGGCTGTTCAACCGTCTCTTCGGCCTGAACAACCTGATCAGCGCAAGCTCCGGCAAAGGCAGCAACCACACGGGCTACCGGCGCACACCAGGCGGGCGCGTGGCGGCGCTGCTGGGCGTGGCCTGCGCGATCTTCCTGCTGCTGCCCATCGTCGTCGTGATTCCGATGAGCTTTGGCACGACGGACTTCCCGATCTTTCCGCCGCCCAGCTATGGCCTGCGCTGGTACGAGAACTTCTTCACCGACGGCAAGTGGCTGGCGGCGCTGGCCTCCAGCACCAAGATCGCCATGGTGGTGACGCTGCTGGCCACCGTGCTTGGCACCGCCGCCGCGCTGGGCGTCAGCCGGCTGGCCGCGCGCCGCCAGGGCTGGCTGGATGCCTTCTTCATCATTCCGATGTCGGTGCCGGCCATCGTCACGGCGGTGGCGCTGTACTACCTGTTTGCGCCCATCGGCTGGGTGGCGAACTCCATGGCGGTCATTCTGGGCCACACGGTGCTGGCCGCGCCCTACGTCTACATCACCATGCGCGCGGCGCTGCGCAGCCTGGACCCGAACCTGGAACTGGCCGCGCTGGGCATGGGCGCGTCGTGGCCACGCATGTTCCGGCTGGTGATGTTGCCCGCACTGATTCCCAGCCTGGTCGGCGGCGCGGTGTTCGCCTTGGTGAGTTCGTTCGACGACGTCGTCATGGCGCTGTTCCTGACGACCATCCGCAACCGCACGCTACCCAAACTCATGTTCGAAGGCCTGGCCAACGACTTCGACCCCACGGTTATCTCGGCCTCTTGCCTGCTGGTTGGGGCAACGGCGCTGATTCTGCTTGCCAACCTGCTGCTGCGCAGGAAGAAGGAAGACTGATATGCACACCGCTGATACGCACACCACTGATATGCCGCCTGCCTACGACATCCGTCCGCAACGTCCGCCGGAACGCCAGGGCAAGGAGCTGGTCATGACCGGCATCCACAAACGCTACGGGGATTCCGTGGCGCTGCCCGATGTTGACCTGACGGTTGCGCGCGGTGAATTCTGCACGCTGCTGGGCGCGTCGGGTTCGGGCAAGACGACGCTGCTGAAGATCATTGCGGGCTTCGAGACGCCTGACGCGGGCGTGGTGAAGATCGGCGGGCGCGACGTCACGCACACGCCAATCTCGGACCGCAACATCGGCATGGTGTTTCAGAACTACGCGCTGTTTCCGCACATGAGCGTGTTCGAGAACGTGGCCTTCGCCTTGCGCATGCGGCGCTTGAATGAAGACGACATCCGCCGCCGCGTGGGGGAAGCGTTGGAGCTGGTGAGCCTTGTGCCGCTGCAAGACCGCAAGCCGGGCGCACTGTCGGGCGGCCAGCAACAGCGCGTGGCGTTGGCGCGCGCGCTGGTGTTCACCCCCGACATTCTGTTGATGGACGAGCCGCTGGGCGCGCTGGACAAGAACCTGCGCCAGGCCATCCAGCTGCAACTGCGCCGCTTGCATCAAGACCTGGGGCTGACGGTGGTGTTTGTGACGCACGATCAGGAAGAGGCCATGAACCTGTCTGACCGCATCGTGATTCTGGAGCAAGGCCGCATCGTCGAAGCCGGTTCGCCGGAAGGCTTGTACCGCCAGCCCGCCAGCGCGTTTGTGGCGGGGTTCTTGGGCGAATGCAATTTTCTGCCGGCGGCCAACACCAGTACCGATGCCACCCTGGGCGTGCGGCCCGAGCACCTGCGCCTGGGCAGCCAGCTGGGCGGCGCGGACGTGCGTCACGCGGGCCGCGTCGTGGCCGCAACTTTCTGCGGCCTGCACTGGAAAGTGTTCATCGAAGCCTACGACAAGGTCATCCTGGCGTATGCACCGCTGGGCATCGACGCGGCCGAGCGCACACCGGGCCAAGCCGTGACGTGGGGCTTTCACCCCACCGACGCCATGGAATTTTCCGCCGCAGCATGACGAGCGCCACGCCTTCCTCTTGCAGCGACGACGCGCCGCGCATTCTGGCGGCGGGCGATGGCACGCTGCTGGTCGAATTCGCCAACCGCATCGACGCCGACACCAATGCGCGCGTGCTGGCGCTGGCGCAGGCGTTGCGGGCGCATCAGCGCAAGACGCGCGGCGTGCTGGGCGTGGTGCCGGCCTATCGCTCGCTAAGCATCCGCTTCGACCCGCTGACGATCAGCCCTGCGGCGGTGCGAGACGTGATTGCGCATTGCCTGGACACGTCGGCCATTACCCGCCACGCCACGCCGCGCCGCTGGGACGTGCCCGTCTGCTACGGCGGCGGGCATGGCGAAGACCTGCACGCGCTGGCGGAACGTCATCAGCTAGAACCCGCCCAGGTCATCGCGCGCCACAGCGCGCCGGTGTACCGCGTGTTCATGGTGGGGTTTCTTCCGGGCTTTGCGTATCTGGGCGGGCTGGACCCCGTCTTGCACACCCCGCGCCGCGCCATGCCGCGCGCACATACGCCTGCCGGCAGCGTGAACATTGGCGGCCAGCAAACCGCCATCGCCTCGGTGCCTGGCCCCAGCGGCTGGCACTTGATCGGGCGCACGCCATGGCGCAGCTTCGACCTGCGCCACGCCCATCCTTTCCTGTTCGAGGCGGGCGACGAAATCGTGTTCACGCCGATCAGCGAAGACGAATTCGCGCGCATCGACGCCTTGCATGCCGATCCCAGCTACCGGCCGCAGCCGCGCACCGGAGGCCACGCATGAGCGCGCGGCTGCACATCGTTGCGCCGGGCATGCTGACCACCGTGCAAGACCTGGGCCGGCCCGGCTATGAACACATGGGCGTGCCGCCGTCGGGCGCGATGGACCCGGGCGCGCTGCGTCTGGCCAATGCGCTGGTGGGCAACCCGGCTGAACTTGCCGCGCTGGAATTCACGGTGACGGGCGGCCGGCTGCGCGTGCTGGATGCCGACTGCACCCTGGCGTTTGCGGGCAGCGCCGCGCTGCATGTGTCGGCGGCGGGCAGCTTGCCTGCGCGCACGCTCGCGCCGTGGCAGTCGCACCGCGTGCCGGCCGGCGCCACCTTGACCATCGGGCCACTTGCGCGCGGCATGCGCGGCTACCTGGCGGCAAGCGGCGGCATCGCGGTGGAGCCGGTGCTGGGCAGCGCGTCCACGCTCACGCGCGCTGGCCTGGGCGGGATCGAAGGCCGAGCGTTAAAGCGCGATGACATCCTGCCCATCGGCCGCGCCCGCGCGCCGTTCCAGCGGCGCTGGGTGCCGTTGCGCCACACCGCGTGGTTCTATCGCGATGCCCCCATCGGCGTCATCCTTGGGCCGCAGCAAGATCACTTTTCCGCCAGCGAGATCCGCCGCTTTTTGAGCGCCACCTATCGGCTGGCGCCGCAGTCCGACCGCATGGGCTTGCGCCTGGACGGTCCCGCCATCGCGCACGCCCAGGGCGCTGATATCATCACCGACCCCATCGCGGCAGGCAGCATCCAGATCCCTGGCGCGGGCCAGCCTCTGATCGCCATGAATGACCGTCAAACCACCGGCGGCTACCCCAAGATTGCCACCGTCATCAGCGCCGACCTGCCGCGCCTGGCGCAGATGCGGCCGGGCCAGCCGCTGCGATTCGAAGCGATGGATGCGGCCGCCGCCATAGAACGCTTGCGCTCTGATACGCAATGGCTGGACACTCGCGAACGCGAGCTGCGCGCCGATCCGAACTTTCCCATCTTCCCTCTTCTGCTTCCGTGATTCCTATGCCCCCTACTCAAGCCATGGAACGCCCTGCGCGCGCGGCCGCGCCGGTTGCGGCAAGCGCCGCCGATGAGTCCCGCGATCTGGTCGATGAAGCCTATTCGACGTTGCTCGACATGATCCAGCTGGGCCAGTTGCCCATCAACCAGCCCTTGCAGGAACGCAATCTGGCCAGTGCGCTGGGCGTCTCGCGCACGCCGCTGCGCGAAGCAATGAGCCGCTTGATTGGCGGCGGCTTCGCGGTGCGCACGGCGCGCGGGCAATTGATCGTGCCCGAGCCCACGCTGCGCCAGTATCTTGAGATCTTTCAAATGCGCCTGCTGCTGGAAGGCGACGCAGCCGCCGCCGCCGCCACGCGCATGACGCCCGAGCAGGCCGCCGCGATTCTTGAGCAGGTCAGCGAGATCAAACGCCGCCAGCATTCCACTCATGAAGAGAATCACCGCGTCGACAACCTGCTGCACGACAGCATTGCAGCAGCCAGCGGCAACCGCTTGATGGCGCAGGCTATTCACGACCTGCGCATCAAGGCGCGCTGCTTTGATCAGAACGGCGCGCCCGAACGGCTGATTCCCTGTTGCGATGAGCACATGGATGTTCTGCAAGCCATCCTGGACCGCAACCCGGAGGCCGCGCGCGCGGCCATGCAGCGGCACCTAAGCAATGTGCGCGTGGGCTTGGTGGCGCGGCACACCGAACTCTAGGGTGCATTCCCCATTCCGCTTTCCGCCTTCCGAACATTCCGCCTTCCGAATTTTGCCCCCCACTTCGCCTCTCCGACTCCGCATGCAGCCTTCGCCCCCCCTCCTCATCATCATGAACCCGGTCACGCAGGCCGACCGGGACCAGATCGCCCAGCACTTCGAGGTGATCTTCGCGCCCACGCCGGAACAGTATGCAGACGCCGTGGCCGCGCACGCCGCACGCGTTGACGTCGTTCTGACGATCGGCGCCATCGGCCTGACTGCGCAACAGATCGACGCGCTGCCCAACCTGAAAATGATTTATTCGATGGGCGCGGGCTACGAGAAGATCGACCTGGCGCATGCCAGGCTGCGCGGCGTGCAAGTCGCCAACGGCGCGGGCACCAATGACAGCTGTGTGGCGGACCACGCCATGGGGCTGCTGATTGCCGTCATCCGCGGCATTCCCCGCCTGGATCAGCTCACGCGTCAAGGCGTCTGGCGCACCCAGGTGCCGCTGCCGCCGAACGTGTCGGGCAAGAAGCTGGGCATCGTGGGCTTGGGGGGCATCGGCGAAAAGGTGGCGACGCGGGCACTGGCGTTCGAGATGGAGATCGGTTACTTCAACCGCCGTCCCCGCGCGGGCGCCACGCACCGGTACTTTTCAACGCTGGATGAACTGGCGCAATGGGCCGACGTGCTGCTCGTCGCCATCCCGGGCGGCGATTCGACGTATCACCTGATCAACGCTGATGTCCTCGCGCAGCTGGGCGCGAACGGGTACCTGATCAACATCGCGCGTGGCAGCGTGGTGGACACGGCCGCGCTGGAACGCGCGCTGCGCGAACAAACGATTGCCGGCGCGGCGCTGGATGTTTACGAAGGCGAACCGCAGTTGCCCGCAGGGCTGGCGGATCTGACCAACCTGGTGCTGACGCCGCATGTGGCCGGCTGGTCGCCCGAGGCCATGCAACTGATGGTGGACAAGTTCCTGGAAAACGCCCGCCGCCTGTATGCCGGGGAACCGCTGCTTACCCCGATTTAAGACATCGGTGTGACGGCATTACGCCAGTGTGGCGCCCATGTAACTACCCAGTTTCAGTTATTTCTAAAATTTGTTACAGGATTTAAAATGTTGCGTAATAATCCGATACAACCGGGCTGACTCAAGAGGAGCAGCCTACGCCTCCCATTAATAGGCTGCTATGAATAAAACCTTCTGCTCCATTTGGAATCCGTCCCTGGGCGCCTGGGTCGCCGCGCCAGAAACCGCAAGGGTCAGGGGCAAGAGCGCTACCCGTGGAGCAGCAGGCCACATCGCAGGGCCACAAACACGCAGCATGCCGCGCAAGCGCAGCCTGGTGGTCGCCATGGCGGCGGTGTGCGGATTATTCGGCTATTTGCCTGCGGCGCAGGCTACGTGCAGCCCGGGATTTAGCACGGGCGCGAGGGTCATCTGCACGGGCTTCGACTTCAGCCTCAATTCGTTCGTCAGCAATATGGATGTCACGGTGGCCTCCGGCGCGGAGGTCAACGTGATACTGGGCGATCCAAGTGCCTTGACGTTGAGCGGCAACAACACACGGTTTACTAACCTCGGCACGGTTCAGCCGTCGGGGAACCCCAGCACAATGTTGGCCTCTGGCGTCACCATCGGGAATGCCAACAACAGCATTGTGAGCGTCACAAACCTGGGAGTTATCAAAGGTACCGTGGGGGTGCTGGGCGTCAACCTGCCTACTGTTCAGGGCGTGGCGCTGAATATCCAGAACGGCGCCTTCGGCACCACGACGGTCACCAATTCGGGGACCATTTCATCGATGCCCCTGCTGGGGATTTCTATGGCGACCGCCGATGCGCCTGTCGTGGCGATCTCGGGCGGCGGCCAGGTCAGCATGACGAACACCGGCACCATTGCCGGCCGCGTGGCGTTCGAAGCATCGGCGGGCGGCAACGAATTCACCAACACCGGCACAATCGCGGGCAGCGTGTCTCTGGGCGCCGGGAAAGGCCCGAACCAATTCACCGCGATTACGGGCTCATGGGTGGATCAAGGCGCCGGCATGATGGATGCCCTTCCGGTTCAGAACTCGACAATGGCGTTCGCGAAAGCCGGCCTGGTCGATGGCGGCGTGGGCGGCAACAACACCCTGACGCTGCAAAACGCCATCGGTGGCGGTTCCGGCACAGCCGGTTCGGGCAGCATTTCCTCCGCCAACTACGTCAACTTCAACAACCTGATCGTCACCAGCGGCACGTGGAACCTGTCCGGCCCGGTCCTGACAGGCACCACCACCACCACGCTCAATGGCGGCCGGCTGACCGTCGACAACGCAGCGGCGCTGGGCCCCGGCGCGGTGACCGCCAACGGCGGCGACTTGCTAGCGGGCGCGTCGAGCCTGACCCTGAGTAATGCGGTGGTGTTGGCCCCCGGTGGCCTGACCGTATCCGGTAGCAACGCGCTCATCCTCGGTGGCGTGCTATCGGGTGCGGGCAGCTTGACCAAGAGCGGATTGGGCACCCTGGCGCTGCAGGCCGACAACACCTACGCAGGGACCACCACCGTGTCGGGCGGCATCCTGCAACTCGGAACCGGCGGCACGACGGGCAGCCTTGGCTCGGGCGCCATCGTGAACAATGGCCAGGTCGCCCTGGTCCGTTCCAACAACGCAACGCTCAGCAACGCCTTCAGCGGTGCCGGCACCATCGTTAAAAATAGTACTGGCGTTGCGTCATTGACTGGCGATAGCAGCGCCTTTACGGGCTCAACGACCGTGTCCAGCGGCGGACTGACCGTCTCGAATAAGTTAGGCGGCGACGTCACCGTGTCTCCCGGCGCCACGCTAGCGGGTTCCGGCACGATCAGTGGAAACGTTGGCGTGTCGGGCGGCACCTTGCAAGGGACGCAAGGCCAGACATTGACGATCGGTGGCAATCTGAACGCATCGGACGTCCAGATCAATGTGGCATTGGGCGCTGCGGGGTCATCTGCCGCCTTGTTCGATGTGGGCGGCTCCCTGACCCTCAACAATGCCACCCTGAATGTGACGGATCTGGGCGGACTCGGCACAGGTGTCTACAACCTGTTCAACTACGGCACGACGGCGATTGGCTCAGTGGGCTACGGGTCGATGCCCACCGGGGTCAGCGCGGGCAATCTGACGCTACAGTTCCTCTGGGGCAAGATCAATCTGGTGTCCACCGTCGGCACGGTGTTTGACTACTGGGATGGCGACACCGCCGGCTCGCACACCAACGGCGCCGTCAACGGCGGTTCGGGCGTCTGGAACGCCAGCAACAGCAACTGGACCACGTCCGATGGCGCGACGAACGGCACGTTCACAACGCCGTCCTTTGCCACGTTCAAGGGAGCGGCGGGCGTCGTGACCGTGGATGCCAGCGCGGGCGCAATCGGCGTCAAAGGCATCACGATCGGCACGGACGGCTACGTCATCGAAGGCGATTCCATCGCGATGCAAGGCGGCAGCCAGACGACGATAGGGGTCGGCAACGGCACCCCGGCCAGCAGCGCCTTCACCGGCACCATCAACGCATCACTGACCGGTGCAAGCAAGCTGTTCAAGTCCGACTACGGCACCCTGGTGCTGGGCGGCAACAACACCTACACCGGCGGCACCGACATTCAGTTCGGCACGCTGTCGGTCTCGGCCGACAACAACCTGGGCGCCGCCAACACCGGCGTGGCCATGGTCGGCGGCACGCTGGCCACCACGGCCAGCTTCAACACCAACCGCAATATCGCGCTGACGCAAGACGGCGCCATCAACGTCGCGACTGGCACGCAGCTGGGCCTGACCGGCACCGTATCGGGCTCGGGCGCTCTCATCAAGCAGGGCGCTGGCACGCTGGAGCTGACCGGCGCCAACACCTACGGCAGCACGCGTGTGCAAGCCGGCACGCTGATCGGCAACAGCGCATCCATCCGCGGCGATTTGCAGAACGCCGGCACGGTCATCTTTGATCAAACGTGGGATGACAGCGTGTCCGGCATGCTGCTCGGCACCGGCGCCATTACCAAGCGCGGCGCGGGCATATTGACGCTGAATGGCCTGAACACGCTGAACTGGAACATCGAGCAAGGCACGCTCGTCAGCGACGTGACCCGGTACTCGGCCAACGCCACCATCGGCGCTGCCGGCACCCTGCGCTTCAACCAAGCCACCGATGCCGACTACGCGGGCAAGTTGTCCGGCAGCGGCACATTCGAGAAGACCGGCGCGGGCATGCTGAGCCTGAACGCGGACAGCAGCGCGTTCACCGGCACGACGAACGTCACGAGCGGCACGCTGATCGTCACCAACAAACTCGGCGGCGATGCGAATGTGACCAGCGGCCGCCTGCATGTGAACGGCACCTTGAGCGGCAACGCCGCCATTGGCAACAACGTCATCCTGTCTGGCGCCGGCACCATCGGCCAGAACGTCACGTTGACGGGCGGCATCCTGCAAGGCACGCAAGGCAAAACGTTGAAGATCGGCGGCGACCTCACGCTGGATAGCGCCAGCCAGGTCAACGTGGCGCTGGGCCGCGCCCCGGCCAACGCGCTGTTCACTGTGGGTGGCAACCTGGCCTTGGCTGGCACGCTGAACATCACCGACCAGGGCGCATTCGGCGCGGGCGTGTACCGCCTGTTCGACTATGGCGGCGCACTGACCACCAACACGCTGGCCATCGGCACCGCCCCCACCGGCATCACCGCCAATGACTTGCGCATCCAGACCGCGGTCAACGGCCAGGTCAACCTGATGTCCACCGCGGGCGCCACACTGAGCTTCTGGGACGGGAGTAACACCGCGCGGCGCGATAACGGCGTCATCGACGGCGGCGCGGGCACGTGGCGCACGGATGGGCTGAACTGGACCAACGCAGACGGCACCCTCAACGGCCGCTTCCAACCCAACCCGACTTTCGCGGTGTTCCAAGGCACGGCAGGCACGGTATCTGTCGATGCGACGGCCGGCGGCGTGGCTGTGACGGGCATGCAGATCGCGATCAGCGGTTACCGCATCGAAGGCGATCCGATTGCATTGGCGGGCGGCGCGGAAACCATTTTGCGCGTGGGTTCGGGCGTGGCGTCCAGCTCGGCCACCTCCGGCACCATCGCCTCCAGCCTGACCGGCGCGAGCAAGCTCGTGAAGGCCGACTACGGCACGCTGGTGCTGGCAGGCAGCAACACGTACACGGGTGGCACCGAAGTTCGCGCGGGCACCTTGTCCGTGTCGTCCGACGCGAATCTGGGCGCGGCCGCAGGCGGGTTGACGTTCAATGGCGGCGCGCTCGCCACTACGGCAAGCTTTGATTCCGCGCGCGCCGTCACGCTGACGCAGGCCGGCGCCATCACGGTGGCGGCAGGCACCTCACTGGGCTTGCAAGGCGCCATCGGCGGCACGGGCACCCTGCAAAAGCTGGGCGCAGGCACCTTGACGCTGACGGGCGCCAACAGCTACGGCAACACGCAAGTGCTAGCCGGCACGCTCGTGGGCGATGCGGCCTCTGTGCGAGGCGACCTGGCGAACGAAGGCTCCGTCGTGTTCAAACAGGCCACCGATGCCAGCTACGCCGGCTATATCTCCGGCAACGGTTCGATGGTCAAGCAAGGCGCGGGCGAATTGACGTTGACCGGCATCAGCGGTCAGAACTGGCGCATTGATGCGGGCATCCTTACGGCTCGCGCAGGACGCTACACCGGCAATACGATGATTGCCTCGGGCGCGACGTTGCACTTTGATCAAACGGCGGGTTCCTCTTACGACAGCGTGCTGTCTGGCGCAGGCCAGCTCACCAAGACCGGCACGGGCGCGCTGACGCTGACGGCCGACAGCAGCGCCTTCACCGGCAGCACCGACGTGCAAGCCGGCACGCTGATGGTGTTGAACAAGCTGGGCGGCGATGCTTCGATCACGGGCGGGCTTCTGTACATTACTGGCGAGCTGGACGGCAATGCGGCGATCAGCGGTGGCGGCACGCTGTTCAACGGTGGCCGTATCACGGGCAACGCCACGCTGGCAGGCGGCGTGCTGCTCGCCGAGCAAGGCTCCCAGCTTTCCATTGACGGCGACTTGACCCTGGATAGCGCCACCCAGGTCAACGTATTCCTGGGCCGCGCGCCCACCCCGGCCTCGGCCTTGTTTAATGTGGGCGGCAACCTGACCTTGGCCGGCACCTTGAACGTGACCGATAGCGGCGGGTTTGGCGCGGGCATTTATCGCCTGTTCGACTACGGCGGCAACCTGGTGGACAACGGCTTGACCGTGGGCGCCACGCCGGCTGGCGTCGCCGCCGGCGCGCTGACGCTGCAAACCGCGGTGCGTGGCCAGGTCAACCTGGCGTCAACGTCCGGCGCCACGCTGAGCTTCTGGGACGGCAGCAATACCGCCCGCCACGACAACGGCGTTATCGACGGCGGCTCGGGCACGTGGCGCGCCGATGGCCGCAACTGGGCCAACATGGACGGCACGCTCAACGGCGTGTTCCAGCCCAACCCCACGTTCGCCATCTTCCAAGGCACGACAGGCACGGTCACGGTCGACAACTCGGCCGGCGCAATCGGCGTCACCGGCATGCAGATCGTCACTGACGGCTATCGCATCCAAGGCGACGACATCGCGCTGCAAGGGTCTGGCGGCGAGAGCATCATCCGCGTGGGCGCGGGATCAAGTGCGGACGCCGCCACGACCGGCACCATCGCATCCCGCCTGACCGGCGCCAGCAAGCTGGCCAAGACCGATTACGGCACGCTGGTGCTGACCGCAGACAACACCTACACCGGCGGCACCGATGTGCGCCTGGGCGCCTTGTCGGTGGCGAAGGACGCGAACCTGGGCGCAGCCGCAGGCGGCCTGACGCTAAGCGGCGGCGTGCTGGCCACGACGGCCAGCTTCGATACGAACCGCGCGGTGTCGATCACGCGATCGAGCGGCATCGATGTGGCGTCCGGCACGACGTTCGGCCTGGCTGGCGCCATCACTGGCAGCGGTGACGTAACCAAGACCGGCGCGGGCATGCTCACCGTGTCGGGCGACGGCAGCGCCTACACCGGCAACGCGCTGGTGCAATCGGGCGTCTTGAACATCGCGTCAGCCGGCAAGCTCGGTGGCACGCTGACGCTGGCCAACGGCGCGCTGCTGCAAGGCGCGGGCCAGGTGGGCGCGACCACGCTGCAAAGCGGTGCGATTCTTGCGCCGGGCAACGTCAACGGCACGCTGAACGTCGCGGGCGACCTGACGTTCATGCCGGGTTCGGTCTACCAAGTGGCGGCTGACCCGGCCTCGTCCGCCAGCGCGCGCGTGGTGGTGAGCGGCGTGGCGAATCTTGCCGGTTCCGTCGTGCACGTCGGGCCGGAAGGCGGCTTTGAAAGCACGCGTCAGTACACGATCCTGACGGCGGGTTCCATCAACGGCCAGTTCAACACCGTGTCGTCCAACTACGCGTTCCTGGACCCGGCGTTGCGCTACGGCGCGCAAGACGTCACGCTGCAACTCGGCCGCAAGCAAGTGCAAGGCGACCCGGCAACGCCTAGCCGTCCGATCGCGTTCGCGGACGCCGCACGCACCGGCAACCAGCGCGCCGTGGCCAACGCGCTGGACAGCCTGCCGTCGGGCAATGCGCTGCACGAGTACATCCTGACCTTGCCGGAAGGCGCACCCGCTGCCGCCTTCAACAGCCTGTCGGGCGAAGCGCACGCCAGCGTGGCGTCCAGCCTGATGGGTTCCATCAACACCGTGCGCACGCTGCCGCTGTCGCACCTGCGCGCCAACCTGAACGCGGGCATGCGCCCTGGCGCACCGACGGCGCAAGCCGGCGGCACGCTGTCCGCATCCGCCCTGCCCTCGTCCAACGCGCAGCCCGCCTGGGCGGAGCTCGTGGGCAACTGGCAAACGCAGAACGCCACCGACAACACTGCGCAAGTCCGTCAGCACACCGGCGGCGTCTTCGCCGGCGCTGACCATGCGGTGGGCAACGGCTGGCGCGTGGGCGGCGCGGTTGGCTACACCGACAGCAAGATCCGCGTTGACGACCTGGCCTCGAAGGCGGACGTGTCCGGCTACAGCGCGTCCATCTACGGCGGCAAGTCGTTTGACGCGGGCGCGGGCAAGCTGAACCTGCTGGTCGGCACGTCCTACACCTGGCACGACGTCAACACGGAACGCTACGCGACGGTTGCTGGCGCATCGCAAAAGCTCACCGCCGACTACGGCGCCAGCACCACCCAGCTCTTTACCGAACTGGGCTATGCGATGCCCTTGTCCGATCGCACCACCCTGGAACCCTTCGCGGGCGTGGCGTGGAGCGATCTGCGCAGCCGCAGCTTCCAGGAGACGGGCGGTTCGGCAGCCTTGACCGGCCAGAGCAGCAGCGACAAGCAAACCAGCAGCACGCTGGGCGTACGCGCGCAAACGGACTTCACGCTGGCCGGCGCCGAAGGCCGCCTGCGCGGCACGCTGGGCTGGCGCCATGCGTTTGGCGACGTGTTGCCGCAGTCCACCATGGCGTTTGACGGCGGTCAGGCGTTCACCGTGGCGGGCGCGCCCATCGCGCGCAACGCGGCGGTGGCGGAGCTGGGCGCGGAAGTGGCCGTGTCGCGCAATGCGTCGCTGGGCTTGAACTACAGCGGCCAGTACGGCGGCGGCAACCGCGAACATGCGGGGTCGTTGAACGTGCGCTGGCGCTATTGAGGCCCGCTGCGATGTGAAGAAAGGGACGCCAATGGCGTCCCTTTTTTTGTTGTGCTGCCCCTACCGCTTGGCCGCCTGCAATACCTCGATGAAGGCGCGGTTGAACGCCGGGATGTCGTCCGGCTTGCGGCTGGAAACCAGAACGCCATCCACCACCACTTCCTGATCCACCCACTCGGCGCCGGCATTCTTCAGGTCGTCCTGCAAGGACGGCCAACTGGTCATCTTGCGGCCCTTGACCACGCCTGACGAAATCAGCAGCCATGCGCCGTGGCAGATCACCGCCACGGGCTTGCCGGCGTCGAACATCGCGCGCACCAACTCCTGCGCCTTGGGGTGCATGCGGATTTCATCGGCGTTGACCACGCCACCGGGCAGCAGCAGCGCGTCGAACACCTCGGGTTCGGTGGCGGCCTGCAAGAACGTCAGGTCAACCGGAAATCGGTCGCCCGGCTTGTCGTGATGCATCCCCAGAATCGGGTCGGTGCGCGCCGACACCAGCACGGTGCGCGCGCCTTCCGCCTGAAGGCTGTGGCGCGGCCCCGTTAATTCGACTTGTTCAAATCCGTCGACGGCCAGCATCGCGACGTTGAGATCGTTAAGTGTTCCCATGGTTGTTCCCTGTGTTGGTTGAGACCTGTGCGCAGGGCTTTCAGCAATCGCCATGCCACGGCCGGCAGGCACCGCACGCTCAGGCACGCGGCTTGCTGTAGTGCCCGAGCCCGTCACCACGGACCCTTCCCTTTCCCCCTCCACTCTTTAATCGTTGTGGTATTGCTCAACCGCCGAGACTGCCATGAACTCGCCCGAACTTCTCCCTCTACCGTCGACTGCGGTCGGCAACATCATCACCGTCCGCCTTGCGCCGCAAGTCACCGCGGCTGCGTCCGCCCCGACGCCGCAAGCGGCCAACGACAGCGTGCTGACGGATGTTCGCGTCGGCGCGATGCTGCCGCCGATCAGTGTCCCGGCCATCCCGATTTCCCTGCATCCGAAAGCCCCCCGCCCGTTGCGGGTACCGCCAGCCATTGCGCTGGCGGTTGCATTCTGGATGCTGGGCAGCGCCATATTATTGACGCTGGCCCTGGCCTACCGTTTCGTTTCCTGACGGCGCGGCGACAGGGGTGACGTCATGCCGACGCCGCCCCTTTTTCCGCTGCACCGGCAACGCGAATCCGGTTATCCACATCCTGCACGCCCACGCACGCATCCGCGCAATCTTCGATGCGATGCTTGGTGCGGCGATCCCGCACGGTGCCTTCCAGCGTGACGCAGCCATCCGCCACGGCCACCGACACATCGCTCACATCCAGACCGCTGTGCGCCAGGTGTTCGCAGACGTTTTCGCGCACGCGTTCGTCGGTGCGCGTATAGCCTTTGGGGTCGGTGCGCCGGGAGCCGCGATCCCGCCATGCCGTCGGCCCGCGGTTGTAGCCGCCGCGCTCGGCGGTTTCAAAAGACGCCTCGGGTTCATCCGCCCATTGCGGACGGTCGCCGTAGTAACCGCCTTCGTCGTCGCCATAAGAAGTGGGGCCGCTGTACGTCGGCTGGCGCGATCCGTACACCTGCTCGCGCTGGTAGGACGGGTCTTGGCCGCTGAAACCGCCGTAGCTGCTTTGGCCGGGGTCGGCGCTGCGGCTGCGCACGCGGTCACGTGTTTCGCGCGTACCCGGTGCGCGGCTTGTGCCTTCGCCCTGGTAGCCGAATGAGGGCGCCAGGTCACGCCAGGGTTCCTGGTTGCCGGCGTGTTGCTGCCTGCGCGCATCCCAGGCGGGGTCACGCGGCGCTTGCCCGCCCTGCCGTCCCCGTTGCTGCGCCTGGCGGTAGGGGTCGCGGGCCTGCGGGGCGCTCGCGTCGTGGCCGACATTGCGGTTGAAATCATCCTCGTCGTCACGCCACGGATATCGTTGGTCACGGTTCATGTTCAGCCTCCTCAAAGTGGGTGTGCTGCCGCGCCTGCGCAGAGGTTCCGCGCGGGCGCGCTCAGCCATTCGCGCAGCAAGTGGTGTGCCGGACGGCCGGCGAAGACAACGCACGAACCCGGCGCTTCGGCTTTCACGCACCGTGCGTCCGGCAGTTCTTACAAGCCGGGTAAGAAGTACCGCGATGGGCTGCGGCTTCAGCGGGTTTTCCGGGGCTGATTCCACCCTTCCCGCAGCGCGCTGGCGAAGCCGCCCTCCACGCGCGAATAGGGACGTGCGCTGGTCGTGACCCGTGGCAGGCTCGTCCAGGCGATACGCGCGCCGCCTTCTTCCAGCTTGTCGACCAGCGCCTGATCTTCACTGCACGACAGCGCGGCGAAGCCGCCGATGCGCCGGTACGCGTTTGCCTCGATGCCCAGGTTGGCGCCGTGTACGTGGCGGTGTCCATCGCGGTCCTGGTAGTGCTGCGCAAACCGCTTTCGCGCGGATGCCGCGTGAACACCATGCGCGGCCCAGCCCGACACGGCAACCGTGCCGCACACGACTTCCGCCTCCAGGGAAAGCTGGTCCACCAGCCAGGCGGCCGACACGCGGGTGTCTGCGTCGGTAAAGGCCAGCCACCGCGCGCCGGCGTCCAGCAGATGCTGCGCACCCAATGCGCGCGCCACGCCCACGTTGCGGGCTTGAATGCTCAGGCAATGGACGGGCCAGGCGGCAGATACGGTGGCGGTGCGGTCGCGGCAATGGTCCAGCACCACCACAATTTTCACCGGCTCCGCGCGCAGGCCGGGATGCTGCGCCGCCCGGGTGACGGCGCGCAAACAGGTGGCGATGGCCTTCTCTTCGTTGTGCGCGGGGATGCAGATTCCGATCATGGCTCGCTTCCTAGGATTGCCTGCGCCAAAGATCCAGGCGGAATGCGTCTTCGCGATGCTGCGCTTGGGCGGTGAGTCCGGGCAGCGCCGCCATCGTGTCATGGATGACATCGGTGGACTGCACGCGGTCATTGAAGTCCGGGCGCCAGTGGCAGGCGATCAGCTCGCCGCCGCTGGCCAGCGACGAATCCACCGCATTCAGGAATTGGGTCAACGCCGCATCATCCAGGTAGTACGCCAGCTCAGACACCACGATCAGATCGAAACCGCCCGGCGGTATCGGCGGCCATTCCCAGGGCAAGTCCAAGGCCATGACGTCGACATGGCGGATGCCGTCGGCGGCCAGACGCGCGCGGCAACGGCCGATGGCCGCGCTGGCCACATCCACCGCGCACAGGCGCGCACAACGCGGCGCCAAACGGCGCGTCATCTCGCCGTTGCCGCAGCCCGGCTCGAACGCATGCAGATAGTTTTCGCGGCCCAGCGTGGCCAGCAACAGTTCGCGCTTGCGGCGTTCATACCAGGCGCTGGCCACATGCCAGGGGTCGGCATGCGCGCGGTACAGATGTTCGAAATGATGCGTGTCTATAGCGCCCATGGGGTCTCCTGCTTGAGGACGGCGGCGCCATGCGCCGCCTGATCACGTTCGGCATGGCTTTGCCGGATGAATACCGGCAGGTCGGCCATCACCTGCGCAAACGCGGCGTTGCGGCAGAGCGGCCCCGCGCCCAGCGCACGGCCCGCGCGTTCCAGCACCTGCGCCGCGGCCGACTCCACGGCCAGACGAGCGCGGGCGCACGACAACGCGCAAGCGTCGCGAGGATGCGCGTCGATATCGGCGGCGGCCTCGCGCAGCACCGCGCGCGCCTGAACCATGGCGACATCGATTGCGCCCAGATGCGCCAGCCGATGCGTATCCGCAGAACCGCCGGGTAGTGCGGCAAGCAGGGTATTTGCCACCCGGGTCATGCCGCCGTACCAACACGCCGCCACCCCCGCGCCGCCATGCAGAAAGCCCGGGCGATGCACGTAAGCGCCGGGCGGGCCAATCAGTGTTGCCGACGCGTTGTCGAACACCACATCGACGCTGCCTGACGCCCGCATGCCCACCGCGTGCCAGCCTTGGTCCGTGATGGTGACGCCCGGCTGGTCCAGCGCCACCGCAGCCAGGCAAGGCTCGCCCGCCGGGTTCCAGCCGCTGACCAAGGCATGCGTCAATGCGCCCGCACCAGAGCACCACGCCTTGGTACCGCGCAACATCGCGGAACCGGCCGGCCCGGGCACGATGGCCAGCCGATGGCCGGGCGGTTCCGCGCACCACACGCCCCACAGGCGGGAGCCGGGTTCGCCCGCAGGCGCCGACAATTCGGCCAGGATGGCGAGCGCGTCGGTGTGCCCTTCGAAGAGTTTGGCCAGGCTGAGGTCCGCCGCCGCGACACACGCCAGCACCTGCCAGCGGCCCAGCGTGTCGCCCCCGCCCGGCAGCGGAAGTTGGTCATGCCCGTGGTCCACCAACGCGCGCAACCAAACGCCGGGGTCGACCGGCGCGTGCGCATCGGCCAGCAACTGGCTGATGGAATGCAACGGAGATTCCAACAGGGAGACAAAGCCGGGGCGGTCAGTCATGGCGGGCGGGTAGCGGGGTGAGGTGTGCCCCGATACAGCAAGCCTCGTGCCTGAGGCAGAACCGCTGCTGCACGCGGAAGGAATCAGGGCGAGCCGGGCGAATCGGGCGGGATGCGCCCCAACGGCACCGCGGCGCCCTCCACGCACGCCACCAGCCCCGCGCCTGGCTCCCAGCCCACCGCATGCCCGCCCGTGAAATCCGAGAAGGCCGGCAGCACCGTGATACCCGGCCGCATCCAAAACGCCGGCCAACTGCGCGGCACACCGGGAATGCGCGTCTTGGGATGCACGTGGCCCGCAATCACATGACGGCCTTGCGAATCAGGCTGCGGCAGATGGCGAAACAGGAACGGGCCATCGGCTTGCGCCTCGCCCAATTCGCGCATGCCCAACGCCGCGCCATCCAACGCGCGGTCGTGATTGCCCGTCAGCACCGCCACGTCCAGCGCCGCGTGCGCCTGCCGCCACTGCAACCATGCGTCACGCCAGGCGGCTTGCGACGCCGGGCCATGCAGCACGTCACCCACAATCCACAATTCGCGCGCCGCCGTCGCCAAGACCAATGCCGCCAGACGCTGCAAGTCTTCCTGCGTCGCGCCGCGTGGCACGGCGATGCCCGCGCGGCGGAACACATGGCTTTTCCCCAGGTGCAAGTCCGCGATGATCAACCGCGAACGCGCGGGCCAGAACAGGGCGCGCTCGCCCAGCAACACGACGGCCTCACCCGCCAGCACGATGTTCAACGCACCCTCACGCGATTCGGGCATAGCGCTTTTCCAGTTGTTCGGCGGCGCGGCGCACGCGGGCCTGCCAGGTCTCGGTGCTGAGCTGGCCGCGCAGGCTTTCCGTCCACAGCGGAAACGACAACGGCGTCAACGCGCGCGGTTCCGTCAGCGCCAGCGTTCGCGCCTGGCAATCGCGCAACGCCGCCATCAGACGCGGCGCTTCCAGCTGCAATTCGAAGACCTCGCGCTCTGCCTGCGCCAGCAATAAGTGGTCGGGATCGTAGCGGCGTAATACGTCGTAGAGCAGACCACTGGACGCTTGCACCTGCCGCAACGAACGCGCGGCGCGGCCCGGCAAGGACGGCGTCAACAGGCCCGCGACTCGTGCAATTTCGCGGAACTGGCGGCGCGCCAGTTCGCCCAGGTTGACGCCATCACGCAAGTCATCCGCCATGTCATCCGGGCTGAGCAATTGCCGCAGCAAGGCGCCATCCAGCGCAGCCGGTTCGGCCAGCGTCAGCATCAGGCCGTAGTCATTGACGGTGTAGGAAAACGTGTTCGCCTGCCGCCTGCCCCAACGCAACGCCAGCATTGCCGCCATGCCTTCGTGCACCGCCCGGCCCGCAAATGGGAACAGGAACAGATGCATGCCGCGCCGCGTGCCGATGCGTTCGGCCACCAGACGCCCGGGTTGCGGCAACGCGCTGGCCTGCTCCTGAATGCGCAGCAGCGGCTCGACTGCGCGCATTTCAGGGTGCGCGCCGGGCTCGGTATACAGGCTTTGCACTTCGCGCGCCAATTGCGTGGACAAGGGCATGCGCCCGCCCTGCCAGGTGGCAACCGGCCCATCGCCGCCCTTGGCCCGCCGAACGTAAGCCGTCATGCCTTCCAGCCTGACGAGTTCCAGCGTGCGGCCCGCGAACTGAAAGCGGTCGCCAGGACGCAGACGCGCCAGAAACCCCTCTTCCACCGACCCCAGGCTGCCGCCGCGCAAGTACTTCACCGACACCGCCCCATCGGCGGTGATGGTGCCAATGGACAAGCGATGGCGCAACGCGATGCGACGGTCATGCACGCGGTAGCAGCCGTCGTCATCGCGCACCACGCGATGAAAGTCGGGGTACTTGGCCAGCGCCCGGCCGCCTTGCACAATGAAGTCCAGCACGGCTTGCCACGTGGCCGCGTCCAGCCCGGCGTACGCGTGCGTGCCGCGCACTTCCTGGTACAGCTCGTCCCGGTCGAATCCCCCGCCCAGCGCCAGCGTCACCGCATGTTGCGCCAGCACGTCCAGGCTGCCCTGCGGCGGCGTGCGCGATTCGATTTCCCCTCGCGCGATGGCCTGACGTGCGGCGGCATATTCAATCAGCTCCAACGCCTGCGCCGGCACGCAGATGACGTGGCCCGATTCCCCCGGCCGATGTTTGGCGCGCCCGGCGCGTTGCAGCAGGCGCGCGACACCTTTGGGGCTGCCAATCTGCAACACCTGATCCACGGCGGGAAAGTCCACGCCCAGATCCAGGCTGGACGTCGCCACCACGCAGCGGATGGCGCCATCGCGCAAACCTTGCTCAGCCGCCGCACGCAGGCGGGGGTCCAGCGAGCCGTGGTGCAACGCCAGCGTGGACAGGTCTTCCGGCCAGATGGATTCCAGCGCCCGATGCCATAACTCTGCCTGCGCGCGCGTGTTTGTAAACAGCAACGACGCGCGCACATCGAACAAGCGCTTGAATACGCGCGGCAACTGCGACAAGCCCAGATGCCCCGCCCACGGCAAGCTGGCGTTGCGCTCGGGCAGCAAGGTCGTGACGGTAATCTTGCGAGGCCGTGCGCCCGCCACCAGCGGGCTGTCCGGCGCGCGGGGCAGCAACACCGCACGCGCTTCTTCCAGGTTTCCCAAGGTGGCCGACAAGCCCCACGTACGCGCGGCCGGAGACAAACGCGCCAGCCGCGCCAGGCACAGCTGCAACAGCACGCCGCGCTTATTGCCCAGCAGCTCGTGCCATTCATCGACGACGATGCAGCGCAACGCCCGAAAACGGCTGGACGCGTCCGCGTAGGACAGCAGCAGCGCCAGCGACTCGGGCGTGATCACCAACACCTGCGCCTTGCCCTGTCGAGCCAGCCGTTTGTCGCGCGCGCTGGCGTCGCCGGTGCGCATGGCGACGGCCCAATCCAGGCCCAGTTCCGCTGACGTTTGCGCCAACGCGCGTGCGGTATCCGTCGCCAGTGCGCGCAACGGGGTTATCCACAGCACCTGCGGCCCGCTGCCCGCCGCGGGCGGCTCGTCGCGTTGTTGCGCCAACGCTTCCAGCAAGGGTCCGCCAAACGCCGCAAGCGTTTTACCGCTGCCGGTGGGCGTGTGCAGCAGGCCCGATTCGCCGGCCAGATAGCGCCGCCAGGTCTCACGCTGAAACGCCGCAGGCTTCCAGCCGCGCGCGGCAAACCATGCGATCAGCGGCGCATCGCGGCCCCGAGGCCCGGCACTCATCGCGCCAACGCCTTCAGCGTGTCCAGCTGATCCGCCTGATCGGCCGGCTTGTCATGGCGCCAACGCAGAATGCGCGGAAAGCGCACGGCCACGCCGGACTTGTGGCGCTTGGACAGATTGACGCCTTCAAAGCCCAGCTCAAAAACCTGCACAGGTTCCACCGAGCGCACCGGGCCGAAGCGCTCACGCGTGTGCGCACGCAGCCAGCGGTCCAGCTCCAGAATTTCCTTGTCATCCAAACCGGAATACGCCTTGGCGATGGGCACCAGCGCATCGCCCTGCCACAGTCCGAAGGTGTAATCGGTGTACAGCGTGCTGCGCCGGCCATGGCCCGACTGCGCATACAGCAGCACGGCGTCGATGGTGAGCGGGTCGATCTTCCACTTCCACCAATCCCCGCGCCGCCGGCCGCTTTGATACGCTGCGTTGCGGCGCTTCAGCATGAAGCCTTCGACGCCGCGCTCGCGGGATTCGTCGCGCAGCGCCCCGGCCTCGTCCCAGTTCGCCAGGTTCACAAGCGGCGACAGGCGCAGGCGCGGGTCAGGATGCCGCAGCAACAGGGCTTCCAATTGGCGGCGGCGTTCGGCCTGCGGCAGGTCGCGCAGATCAGTGCCGTTCAGCTCCAGCAAGTCGTACGCCAGCATGCGCACCGGCGCCTCGGCCAGCCATTTTGGCCCAGGCTTCAAGCGCTGAATGCGGGTCTGCAACGCCGAGAACGGCATGGGCTCGGCGGTGTCGTCCTGCCAGGCCAGCAGCTCGCCATCCAGCACGCAGTCCACATCCAGCGCAGCGGCGGCGGACTCCACTTCGGGGAAACGGCCATCCAGCCGTTCCTCACCGCGCGACCACAACGCCACTTCACGATGACGCCGGATCAACTGCGCGCGGATGCCGTCCCACTTCCATTCCACCAGCCAGTCGTCGATGGCCCCGAGCGCGGCGGGCGCACCTTCCAGCGGCGAGGCCAGAAAGAAAGGGTACGGCTGTTGACGGTCGCCCGGCAGTTCGTCGGCGCTAAGCAGATCGCGCAGGAACGCGGGGCTGGGCGCCCAGGCGCCCAGCATGCGCTGCGCGATGCGCGCAATCGGCACGCCCGACATTTCCGCCAGCGCCTGTTGCACCATGCGTTGCGACACGCCCACGCGTAGCGCACCCGTCAAGAGCTTGTTGAAGACCAGACGTTCGTCGAAGGGCAAGCCCAGCCAGGCATTGACGATGACATCGCGGCGCTCGGCCTCGTCGCGATTGGCGATGGGCACCAGCACCTCTTCAATCCAGTCGGCCAGCCCGCGTTCGGGCGCGGCTTGGGTGGGGTCGGGAATCAGCAACGCCAAAGTTTCCGCCAGATCGCCCACCTGGTCGTAGCTGGCATCGACCAGCCACGGCGCGGTATCGGACGCAGTGGCTGCCCATGCGCGCATCTCACCGACCGCCGCAATCTTGCGGCGCGCGCTGGTGACCTTGCCCCCCGCCAGCAGATACAGCGCCCACACGGCGTCGCGCGGCGGCGCATCGCGGAAGTACGCCACCAGCGCCGCCCGCTTATCCAAGGTGGCCGTGCTGCGGTCCAGTTCCTGATACAACGCCGCGAATCGCTTCATGCTGGGGTCCGTCTCCCGGGGTGATGGTCAGCGCCGTCAGTCATCCTCGCCATACTGCGTGGCCAGCGTATCGGCCGCCACGCCGCCTTCGTTCAACGTGCGCACCAGCGCGTCGGTATCGCCGTGCGTGGCAATCACGCGGCGCGCGCCGGTCTCGTGGATGGTGCGCAGCAGATCCGGCCAATCCGCGTGGTCAGACACCACAAAGCCACGGTCCATGTTGCGACGGCGGCGGTTGCCGCGCAGCCGCATCCAGCCCGACGCAAAGCCGTGCTGCGCCTTGCGAAAGCGCCGCAGCCACGCACTGCCGGCCGCCGATGGCTGCGCCAGGATCAGCTCCCCAGCAAACCCCGTGCCTGCCGCCGCCGACTTGCCGCCGTCTTCCATGACGAGCCGGGTGTCGGCCATGCCGATGCCTGCGCGGCGGTACACGTCCACCCCGGCCGCAATGGCGCCGTGCAAGAACACCGGCCGGTCGATAACGGGCTTCAGCTCGGCCAACACGCGCTGCGCCTTGCCCAGCGCGTAGCAATACAAGATGGCGGCCTCGCCGCGCGCGGCGCAGTGGTCGCGCCATTGGACGATGTCACGCGCCACATCGGCGGCGCTGGGCCAGCGGTAGATCGGCAGGCCGAAGGTCGCCTCGGTGATGAAGGTGTCGCAGGGGACCACTTCGAAGGGGCTGCACGTGGGGTCGGGCTGCCGCTTGTAATCGCCAGACACGACCCAGACCTGGCCGTCCACTTCGATGCGCACTTGCGCCGATCCCAACACGTGGCCGGCCGGATGCAGCGACACCCGCGCGTCGCCCAGCACAAAGGCTTCGCCATACCCATGCACGCGATAGTCCTGGTCGCCCAGGCGCCATTGCAAAATGGGCAGCCCTTCGGCGCTGGTGTGATAGCAGCCCATGCCCACGCGGGCGTGGTCGCCGTGGCCGTGGGTCAGCACCGCCACGTCAACGGGACGCCAGGGGTCGATATAGAACCGCCCGGCGGGGCAATACAGCCCTTCCGGACGCAATTGCACGATGTCACGCATGGCTTGCTCCCGATGCACCGCAGCAAACGCCGCAGCCAGTGGAAAAAACGTTATACCGCGAAGCCGCCGAAACCTTCCGACGTGGAAATTAAAGTTCGGTTTCAGACGCCAAACGGGATAACAAGTAGCGTCGAAATCGCAACTTTCATGCCGAGCGGCCGCGCGCCATTCGGCCAGGCCACCGACAAAAGGATCTGAACGTGCCCGACCATCCGCCCGCCTCCGCCTCAGCGGACCCCCTGGCTTTTCTTGCCGGCGGCGGCCAGACCGGCGCGCTCATCCGCGCCCACGATTGGGCGGGGTCGGAGCTGGGTTCACCGGAAGGCTGGCCGCTAAGTTTGAAGACGGCGCTTCGGATCATGCTGACCGCGCGCCAGCCTATTTGGATCGGGTGGGGGCCGGACCTGCTGTTCTTCTATAACGATCCTTATCTGTCCATCATCGGCGGCAGGCATCCGGCCGCCATGGCGCAACCGACGCGCCTCGTGTGGCACGAAATCTGGCCGTACATCGAGCCGCTCTTGCAAACCGCCATGGCGGACGCGGAAGGCACTTACGAAGAGCGCAAGCTGCTCATCATGGAACGCAACGGGTATCCGGAGGAAACCTACTACACGTTTCGTTCAGCCCCGTGCCGGGCGACGACGGCGTCACCCGCGGCATCATCTGCGTCAACAGCGACGAAACCCGCCGCGTCATCGCTGACCGCCAGCAGAACCTGCTGCGCGAATTGGCGATCGCCATGCCGCAGTCAGCCACGTGGCGCCAGGCCTGCGCGCTCAGCGCCCAGGCCTTTGCCGCCAACCCTTACGACATCCCTTTCGCCATGCTCTACGCCGTGGACTCGGGCACCGGCACGGCCGAGCTGGTGGGCGCCTACGGCATCGAGCCCGACGGCCCTGGTGCGCCACAGGCCCTGCCGCTGGACGGCGGCGCGTGGCCCTGCGGCGAGGCGCTACGCGCGGGCGCGCTGCTGCTGGTCGCCGACCTGGCCGCTCAGTTCGGCGGGCAGCTCCCCAATACGGTATGGGACCGGCCCGCCGCCCAAGCGGTGCTGATCCCCATCCTGCCCTCCAGCGAAGGCGAACCCGCCTGCCTGCTGATCAGCGCGCTCAATCCGCTGCGCCTGTTCACGGACGACTACCGCGAATTTCTGACGCTCGCCGCGGCGCAGATCGGCGCGTCAATCCGCTACGCCCGCGCCTACGAACACGAACGCGCGCGGGCGCAGGCGCTGGCCGAAGTGGATCACGCCAAGACTGCATTCTTCTCGAACATCAGCCACGAATTCCGCACGCCGCTTACCTTGATGCTGGCGCCGCTGGAAGACATGCTGACCGACCCCGACATGCCGCCCCGCCTGCAAGGCGCGATGGAGATGGCGAACCGCAACGGCCAGCGCCTGCTCAAGCTCGTCAACACGCTGCTGGACTTCTCGCGCATCGAGGCGGGCCGCGTGAAGCTGGACCTGCGCGCCACCGAGATCTCTGCGTTCACCGCGGACCTGGCCTCGCTGTTTCAGTCATCGCTTGAAAAGGCCGGGCTGACGCTGGACGTAGACTGCCCGCCCCTGCCGCGCGCCGTCATGCTGGACCGCGATATGTGGGAAAAGGTGATCCTGAACCTGCTGTCCAACGCGTACAAATTCACGTATCGGGGCGGCGTGCGGATTGCGTCCAGCGTGTCGCCCGATGGCGAAACCGCCGTCGTGGAAATTTCCGATACGGGCATGGGCATTCCCGAAAGCGAATTGCCGCGTGTGTTCGACCGCTTTCATCAGGTGGAAGGCGTGCATGGCCGCAGCATCGAGGGCAGCGGCATCGGGCTGGCGCTGGTCCAGGAATTCATGCGCTTGCAAAACGGATCGGTCGCTGTCGCCAGCACACCGGGCGTCGGCACGACCTTCACGCTGCGCCTGCCGCTGGGGCCGGCGCTGGACATCGCAGCGGCATCCAGCGCCATCGCCCCTGGCGTGATGCACGCGCTGTCACGCAACTACATCGATGCGGCCGATTGGGACGCGCCGGCGCTGGACGACACGGCGCTCTCCCCGACTCAGACTCAGACTCAAACCCAGACCCAGACCGATCACCTGGGCACGATTCTGGTTGTGGACGACAACGACGACATGCGCGCCTACATCTGCCGCGTGCTGCGTACCGCGCACTACCGTATCCACACCGCCAAGGATGGTGAAGCCGCGCTTGCCCACGTGCGCCAACACCGGCCCGACCTGGTGTTGTCCGACGTCATGATGCCGCGGCTGAACGGCTTCGGCCTGCTTGCCGCACTGCGCCAAGACGCCGCGCTGCGCACCATACCCGTGCTGCTGCTGTCCGCACGCGCGGGCGAAGAAGCCTCGGTCGAAGGCTTGCGCGCGGGCGCTGACGATTATCTGATCAAGCCCTTTTCCGCGCGCGAATTGCTGGCGCGCGTCAGCAGCAGCCTGCGCCTGAACGCGCTGCGCCAAGAAACGGAAAAGCGTTTGGCTGAAGAAGCCCGCACGCTTGAGCTGCGCGTGAATCAGGCCATCGCCGAGCGCGACCGCTTGTGGGAACACAGCGACGATCTCTTCGTCATTGCCGATAGCCAAGGGCGGATGCTGCGGCTGAACCCGTCCTGGACGCGGCGCCTGGGCCATCCCGACACGGCACTGGTGTTCCAGCGATACGACGCCCTGCTCCATCCTGACGACCTTGCCCAAGCGCAGGCGCAGTTTCATGCGCTGCGCGGGGGCACGCGCAGCCTGCGGGCCGAGCACCGGCTGCGCACGGCAGATGACGAATGGCGGTGGATGGCGTGGATGTGGTCGTTCGACGCCGAGTCGGACAGCATTCACGGCGTGGGCCGCGACATCACCGCTGACAAGGTATCCGCACAAACGCTGCACGAAACCGAAGAGGCGCTGCGCATGGCGCAGAAGATGGAAGCGCTGGGCAAACTTACCGGCGGTGTCGCGCATGATTTCAACAACCTATTGCAGGTGATTGGCGGCAACCTCCAGTTGCTTAACCGCAGTCTGGCCGGTGATGAACGCGCCCAGCAACGCACGCGCAACGCCATGGCCGGCGTTGAGCGGGGCGCGAAGCTGGCGTCGCAACTGCTGGCGTTCGGCAGGCGGCAGCCGCTGGCGCCCAAAGTCGTCAACCTGGGCCGCTTCCTGCGCGGCTTTGACGACATGCTGCGCCGCGTGGTGGGCGACGGCGTCGAAGTGGAAACCGTGATTTCGGGAGGGCTGTGGAACACGCTCGTCGACCCCTACCAAGTCGAGAACGCGCTGCTCAACCTGGCGATCAACGCGCGCGACGCCATGGAGGGGCACGGCAAGCTCACCATCGAGGCCGGCAACGCACAGCTGGATGACGACTACGCCGCGCGCCACGCCGAAGTGCGCGCCGGCCAGTACGTGATGCTGGCCGTCAGCGACACCGGCTGCGGCATGGACAAGGAACTGGTGCTGCGCGCGTTCGAACCCTTCTTCACCACCAAACCCGAAGGCCAAGGCACCGGGCTGGGCTTAAGCATGGTGTATGGCTTTGTCAGGCAGACGGGCGGCCACGTCAAGATCTATAGCGAACCCGGCATGGGCACGACGGTGCGCCTCTACCTGCCGCGTGCCAATCAGGCGGAAGACCAGATCACGGAATTGGATGCCAGCGACGCCGAAGGCGGCGATGAAACGGTGCTGGTGGTAGAAGACGATGAAGACGTGCGCACCACGGTCGT
Organism: Achromobacter sp. 01N37; assembly: GCF_056399725.1. Classification (NCBI taxonomy): domain Bacteria; kingdom Pseudomonadati; phylum Pseudomonadota; class Betaproteobacteria; order Burkholderiales; family Alcaligenaceae; genus Achromobacter; species Achromobacter sp. 01N37. Next base: position 81,803 of record NZ_JBFTRX010000007.1, on the reverse strand, counting down.
CGAGATGCTGGCAGACCTGGGCTATCGCGTGCTGAAGGCCGCCGACGCGCAAAGCGCCATGTCCATCATCGAAAGCGGCGTCAACGTCGACCTGCTGTTCACCGACGTCGTCATGCCCGGCCCCTTGCGCAGCCGCGACGTAGCGCTGCGTGCCCGCGCGCGCCTGCCCCGGCTGGCCGTGCTGTTCACGTCCGGCTACGCCGACAACGCCATCGTCCACGGCGGACGGCTGGATGAAGGCATCGAGCTGCTGTCCAAGCCCTACACCGCCGCCACGCTGGCGCGCAAACTGCGCCAGGTGCTGCGCGCACGGCCGCAGGCTTCGGGTTTGCGTTCAGACACCGCCCTGCCCACCACCGCATTGGCAAAGCGCGTGCTGCTGGTGGAAGACATGGAGGCCGTGCGCCTGACCACCGAAGAAATCCTGGGCAGCCTCGGACATGAGGTGATACATGCCGCAACCGCTGCACAGGCAAGCGAACAGTTATTGCAGCACCATATCGACATCCTGCTGACGGACGTCGGGTTGCCTGATGGCTCGGGCATCGACCTTGCCGTCTGGGCGCGCACCCGCCAGCCAACGCTGGCCGTCGTGTTCTCGTCGGGGCGCGACGTGCTGGCCGACGCCAGTACCCGCGCGGGTTTGAACGGTGTGCATCAATTGCTCAAGCCCTACAGTCCGCAGCAGCTCGAACGCGTCTTCGCGATGCTGGTGCAACCTGCCGGCCATGCGGAGCGCGGGTAATGCGTCATCCCTATCCAAGGAGTCTGCATGCGAACCAAACACATCCTGACCCTCGTCGTACTTGTCGTCGCCGTATCGCTTGCGCTGTCGCTGGTGCCTTGGTAGCGGCAACCTGCTGGCGGCGATGGGGGATGCTATAAGTGCAGCGGCAAATCGACAGGAGCCACGGTGAACGTGACATTGAACGGAAGAATGGGCGGCCCGGAAACCGGCGTTCGGTGCCTGGCCGCCATCGTCATGCTTCGCCCGAAGCTGAAGGCCGCGCTGGCGCCCCTTGCCGTGCCGGGATTGGCAACGCTGGACATCACACTATGGCTGGGCGGCAGCATTTCGGCGTGCGCCGGGCCGGGCGTTGAGGCGTCGGCGAAGTACTACGCCAAGAAAGAAACGCTGGACGTGGTCATCAGCGTGCCGCGCGCGGAGGTCGCCGCGATGGGCGACGCCGCTACGCCGGAGGCCATCGCGGCCTGCGTCGCTCAAGGACTGGAGCAGATGCCGCTGTCAGCCGCCGCTCGGGCGTTGGACCTGCAAGCGATGCGCGAGGCGATCCGCGAGGTGATCCAGCCCGTGGCCCGTCAAGCCGGATCGTAATGCGCCAATAACCTTGCAACGGCATCGCGCAACGCGAGCTTGATCATGCGCGCCTCGGGGTCGTCATCATCGGGCTGGGCATTACGCACGTGGCGGTCGCGCACGGGTGCGCTCAGATGCATCACCTGCAACGCGGCCGGCCCACCCGCGCGCGGCTGCGTCGCGCTGACGCGAACCGTTTCCGAATGATCAATCTGCCGCACAAGCTCGCGCCCGCCCTCGGCCGTCTCGGAATACTGCGCATGGTTGGAAGGGCTGGGGCCGAATCGCGCGGAAAGTTGCGCCGGCCCGGCGTGGCGCAGCACGGCCGACAGTGTCTCCATGGCCTGTTCAAGTTCGGCCGCGAAACCGTCGTAGACCGCATCGATTGCATCGCGCGGCCGCAGCAACGTCTGTGCATCGGATAGCTCGTCCAGGCGCTCGACGAGCCGTGCAGATCCGCGTGCGTCACGGCGCAGCCAGCGCGGGGCCACAATGGCTTCCAGCGCGTGCGTGGGCGGATAAAAGCGATAACTGCGCCCCTGCCGCGTCATGATGCGGCTGCGATGACGGTCGGCGTCATCAGTCGCCAGCAGATTGATCAGCGGTGGGTCGGTGCAAGCCACGTCATTCCCCGCACCGATCAAACAGTCCGCAAGCAAAGCGCCGCGCACCAGCACCTGACAACGATAGTGTCTGCACAACAGCGCCGACACGTTCAAGCCTTCCGTGAAGGCGTGCTGCCCCGCAGACAACACCATCAAGCCGGCGCGCGCCGGCCCCAGCACGGCGAACATCACGCCGTCTTCCACGCGCACGACTTCCGCATTCAACCCCGCCGTGCACACCCATCCTGCAATCTGCAACGACGGATGATCGGGCAATTGCGCAGGCAACTCCAACGCCAGCGCCGTGACGGGCGATTCCGCCACCAACACCACCCACTGTTTGTCATCACTGACTGGCCGCAACGCCATCGCGGCCTCGTCCAGCAAGTGGTAGTACGGCGCCTTGTCGGTATCTCGAATCCGGCCCAGCAGCGACTGCGCATCCGCGAGATTCAATACGCGGTATGTCTGGCCTTGCCAGGTCACGTGATCCACAACCGGCGCTTGCCGYGCACGCGCGTTCCATGCCTGCTGGGCGTTGGCTTGCACAAGCAGCGCCGCCTGCTGCTCGTCCGCCTGTTCCAACCGCTGGGAACGTTGCTGCTCGCGCCAGCGTTTGCGGGGGACTGCTTCAGGCTTGTTCATCGTCGATTGGGTGATGGCTTGGTGAAATGGCGGTGTGGCGCAGGTGCGCAATAGTGCGGATCAAAAACGAGCAAAGAATCCGTCGTGGACTTCCGTTCGTTCTATCTTTGCCCCTGGCCCGATAAACACATCGATGCGGCTGAAGGGTTTTGTGATCTCTAGGGCGTCATTGCTGTCACGCGGGAACGTTAGCAGAATCCACATATCAGGTTTAGGGAACATGGCAGTAAGGTATTCGACAGACTCACCTGGACTTAAGCCCCGCTTGGAGATGGCATGATTGTCGTTAAAAAAGTAGCCAATGCGCTCGGTGGCTTCTTTCGAATAGTGCAGGGCCACAACAGGTCGGCAGAAGTAAACAAACATGATCCACAGCAGCGGCGTCAGGAGGGCAATAATGCCCATCCATTTCAGAATTCGAATTTTCATTTCTTTCTGAGCTTCCGGTCACAGTTATGCGGCTCCTTCGCAAAATCTTCCCCCGTGCCCCATGGTGCGGGTACAGAGCTAATCAGCTCGAGCAGCGTATCAACCGTCAACGCGTGAGGCTTTACGTGGCCGTGCAGTTCGGCTCCTACTTTGATCGATATGTGATCCGGGACATCATCAGCGCTTGCCGGCCATGACCCGTTCTCCGGATGATGCTGCAGCCGCTTGCCTGTCCACTTGTCGTGCAATGCCTGAGCCAAGCCAGCCCCATTTATCATTTCTGCTGAACTGAAGCCAAGGGCTACGCCCACATAGCCATAATGAATGTTCGACCAAATATCGTAGAAATAGTCGAACTCGCCGTACTTATTCCATCCGTCATTAAAGTCTGCCCCAAGCATCCTTTGCAGATGGGGCTTATGGTCCCAAGGCTGACCCGGCCCGACGATATCCGCCCACAACGCATACGCGGCAAGCTTGCGCTCGACCACTGCCTCGGAATAGCTCTTTCCCGCCGTCGCTCTTGCATACCAGGGAAGCGCTTCGCGCTGCTGAACGTGGGCGGCCAGATCGTAGTGGTTTGCGTCATAGATCTCACGCCCACGAATCGAGAACGGATTTGTTTTCATCTCACGGGCCATGTATTCGGCGATGCCGAGCACGGTGTCGGGGTGATTGCATGGCGTATGTCGCGTAGGGTTCCATAGCGACTGCCTCGTTACCTCTCCGGGACCGGGTTCCAGAATTGCGACCGTCTGGCTGGCAATCAGCTCCGCGCCACATGACGTTCGCATCCCCTCAACCGCGAGCGCAATGCCATCGACAGTGAAGGCAGCCACGCCCTGCACGATCGGGAACGTCCCCTCACACTTGGGGCAGCTCACCAGATGGCCCAGACCCGCCGCAAGCCGGCCGTCAATGGTGTATTGGTCAACGCCCTGCAAAACGGTTCCGCCATGGGTGGTGCTGTCGCCCATCCGAACAATAGGAAGGCCGGCCATGTTCGCTCCTGATGTGAAGTCGTGCCGAGTCTACTTAGGGAAACAGATGTCCCGCTGACCCCACCACCAAGAATCAGACGATTACCAAACCCAGCGGCGCAAACCCGCACGTTGTTGCCGCTTCAAACCAATTTCACAGATGGCCCTCAATATTTCAGACTGCAATTCTCCCTTCAAAATGCAGCGGCGCATCAGGATTCCAGACGCGAGCAACGCCCCGCCTGAACCGGCTGCCGACATCAGCCAGCGTTTGCGGGGGTCGGTTTCAGGCTTGTTCATCGTCGATTGGGTGATGGCTTGGTGAAATGGCGGTGTGGCGCAGGTGCGCAATAGTGCGGATCAAAAACGAGCAAAGAATCCGTCGTGGACTTCCGTTCGTTCTATCTTTGCCCCTGGGCCGATAAACACATCGATGCGGCTGAAGGGTTTTGTGATTTCTAGGGCGTCATTGCTGTCGAAGGGAAAAGTCAGCAAGATCCACATGTCAGGCTTAGGGAACATTGCCGTAGGGTACTTAACGGATTCTCCCGGATTCAATCCACGCTTGGTAATGACATCATTGTCGTTGAGAAAATAGCCGATCGCGTCCTTAGCTTCATCCGAGTAGTGCAGCGCGATGATGGGCCTGCAATGAAACCAAAAGGCGATCCATACGAACGGCGCCATGAGAATTGCAATGGCGACCCACTTCAAGTAGCGCTTTCCCATACGTTTATCAGTCCTCGAATTCGCAGCGATGCCGCCTTTTCGCTTGATTCTTTCCCGCTCCCCATGGAAGCGCCACGGCCTCAATCTTTTCCAGCAGCACATCGACTGTCAATTCGTGGGGCTTAACCTCGTCGTACAAGGACGTTCCGAGTGTGATCGAAATATGGTCAGGCACATCGTCCGCACTTGCCGGCCACGCCCCGTGCTCTGGGTGATGCTGCTGCGGCCTATCTTTAAGGTAATCGTCCAGCGCCTGTGCCAGCCCTGCTCCGTGGATGAGTTCGGTCGCAGAGAAGCCAAGCGCTACGCCAACGTAGCCGTAGTGGATATTGGACCAAATATCAAAAAAATACTCGCTGTCTCGATACTTCAGCCATCCCCTATTAAAAATTCCCTTCGATACCAAATTGGCGCGCAAGAAGGGCTTATGGTCCCAAGGCTGACCCGGCCCGACGATATCCGCCCACAACGCATAGGCGGCAAGCTTGCGCTCGACCACTGCCTCGGAATAGCTCTTTCCCGCCGTCGCTCTTGCATACCAGGGAAGCGCTTCGCGCTGCTGAACGTGGGCGGCCAGATCGTAGTGGTTTGCGTCATAGATCTCACGCCCGCGAATCGAGAACGGATTTGTTTTCATCTCACGGGCCATGTATTCGGCGATGCCGAGCACGGTATCGGGGTGATTGCATGGCGTATGTCGCGTAGGGTTCCATAGCGGTTGACTCGCAAACTCTCCTGGACCGGGTTCCAAGAACGCGATGCCTTGGCTGGCAATCAGCTCCGCGCCACATGACGTTCGCATCCCCTCAACCGCCAGCGCAACGCCATCGACAGTGAAGGCAGCCACGCCCTGCACGATCGGGAACGTCCCCTCACACTTGGGGCAGCTCACCAGATGACCCAGACCCGCCGCAAGCCGGCCGTCAATGGTGTATTGGTCAACGCCCTGCAAAACGGTTCCGCCATGGGTGGTGCTGTCGCCCATCCGAACAATAGGAAGGCCGGCCATGTTCGCTCCTGATGTGAGGTCGTGCCGAGTCTACTTAGGGAAACAGATGTCCCGCTGATCCCACCACCAAGAATCAGACGATTACCAAACCCAGCGGCGCAAACCCGCACGTTGACGCCGCTTCAAACCAATTTCACAGATGGCTATCAATATTTCAGACTGCAAATTCTCACTTCAATATGCAGCCCAGCATCGTCCTTGAAGACTCGAGCAACGCCCCGCCTGAACCGGCTGCCAGCATCACAAGGCTTTATCATCAACCCCGTAGCGACTCTGCGGCCGTGCTCCAGCGCCGCGTTTTTGCCTTGATCGTAGAGGAGATTTATTAGTGGTTCGATCCGCAACGACAGCATCCCATTCCTTCCCGCCCCTGCACCATGCCGCCCATTTTTGGCGGCGACGACGGGAAAGGCCCTGGCTGGCGGCCTTGTTGCTGGCGGTGATGCTAAGTTGCTTGTCGGTCGTGTGGCAGGCGCAAGCCGTGGCGGCGAATCCGTTGGCGCCGCAGCAGCCTGCCGCGGCAGCGACTGCGCTGACGCCCGCCGCGTTGGCGGATCTGCTGGAGAACCCCGAGGCGCGCAAGGCGCTGGTCGATGAATTGCGGGCGCAGGCATCTGGGGCCAAGCCCGCGTCTTCCCGCGCTGCCGCTGCGGCCGAGCCGCCCAAGAAAGCAGAAGCGCCCGGGCTACAGGAACGCATGGCGGATGGCGTGCAGCGCTTTCTGACCGGTGTGGCCTCGGACATGGGCCAGGGCGTGGACGACATGAGCGCGCTGGCATCAGGACGCAGCTTGCGCATGGACAGCGGCACCGCAAGCCGCGCGCTGATGCCCTTGTTGCTGGCCGCCGTCGCCACAATCATCGCCTTCATCCTGCTGCGCATGATCGCGATGCGCATCTACACGCGCATTGACCGCTGGGTGGCCGAGCATGGTTGCGAGACTGAAGCGGCGTCGGATGCTCGCGCGCCTGGAGCGATGCCAGACCCTGCGGCCACGCCCGTGCTTGCGCCCGCGTCCGTGCCCCCGATCATGACGACGGCTGCGCCACGCCCATCGTCCAAGCGCCGCTCACCCGCCTCCATGCGCGTGCTGGCGCGGCGCGCGGGCGCCATCATCGGCGCGGTGGCTATCGATGCGGGCGTCGTGCTGCTGGCTGCCATGGCGGGCGGCGCGGCCGCGTTGTGGAGCACGCCCGGACGCGGCACGCTCGACTCGCTGGCCGCCGTGTTCCTGCAAGCCTTCGTGGCGGTGGAAATCGTGAAGGTGCTGATCCGCACGGTGTTCGCCGTGCGCCATCCGCATCTGCGCCTGTTGCCCATGTCCGATGAACTGGCCAAGTACTGGAATGCGTGGCTGGTTCGCGTGGTTGCGGCGGCCGGTTACGGCACGCTGCTGATCGACCCCGTCATGTCCGCCGCGCTGTCGCCCGCGCTGGGGCGGCTGGCCAGCATGGTCATCATGCTGGCGGTGTACGTGTACGCCGTGCGCGTCATCTGGCAGAACCGCCATGCGGTGCGCGATCGTATGAACCGCCACGCCGCCACGGCGGCCACGTTCCTGGGGTCGCGGCTGCACTTTCTGTCGCGCATCTGGCACGTGCTGGGCATTGGCTACTTCACCATCCTGCTCATCGTCAGCCAGATCGACCCGCTGAACGCGCTGCCCTTCATGGCGCGTGCGACGGCGCAAACGCTGCTGGTCATCGGCGTGGGCAGCTTGTTGATTCTGCTGCTGAACACCGTGCTGTCCAAGCCTATCCGTTTGTCGGATGACCTGCGGCGGCGCCTGCCGCTGCTGGAGGCGCGCGTCAACGCCTACGTGCCGGCCATTCTGAAAGTGGTCGGCTGGATCATCCGCATTGTGGTTGTGCTGCTGATTCTGGATGCGTGGCATGCGTTCGACTTGTCGCGCTGGCTGGCCTCGGATGCGGGCGGCGCGGCCATCAGGATGGTGGTGAACATCGCCATCGTATTGTTGATCGCGGCGCTGGCCTGGACGGTCATCGCCAGCGTCATCGAGCACCGCCTGAGCCAGAGCGAGGGGCGCGGCATGCCCACCGCGCGCGAGCGCACGCTGCTGGCGCTGTTTCGCAACGCCGCGCTGATCGTCATTGTGACGATGACGTTGATGGTGCTGCTGTCGCAGATCGGCATCGACGTCGGGCCACTGATTGCAGGCGCGGGGGTGGTGGGCTTGGCCATTGGTTTTGGCGCGCAGAAGCTGGTGCAGGACATCATCACCGGTGTCTTCATCCAGCTTGAAAACGGCATGAACGAAAACGACGTGGTGCAAGTCGCGGGCGTGTTCGGCACCGTGGAAAAGATGACCATCCGCTCGGTAGGCATCCGCACGCTGGACGGCGGGTATCACCTGGTGCCGTTCTCGTCGGTGGATGTGGTGGCCAACCACATGCGCGATTTCTCGTATCACTTGGGTGAATACACCATCGCACATCGCGAAAGCGTGGACGACGCCATCGAGCATCTGCGCGCGGCGTTTGCCGAGCTGATGACCGACTCGGTGCTGGGGCCTGAAATCCTGGAAGAGATGACGGTGGCCGGCGTCACGGCTGTCAACGACAAGGGCGTGACCATCCGCATCCTGATCAAGACCACGCCCGGCATGCAATGGGCCGTGCAGCGCGGCTACAACCGGCTGTTGAAGAAGCACTTCGACGCCGCCGGCATCGAGCTGCCGTACCCGCACACGGTGGTGTATTTCGGGCAAGACAAGCGGGGTTACGCGCCGCCCGCCAACGTGACCTTGCAGCCCGACAGCCCCGACGAAGGCGAGGACGCCCGCGCTGCGGGCCACACGCGCCGCCGCCTGAAACCGGAAGCCAGCAACGACGATTCTTCCGAGGTGCTGGGCAACGAGCTCGAGGCGCGCGAAGAGGCAGAGGCAGACCCGGCGCGGACCTAAGCCGCCCAGATGGCGCTACCGCTCATTCCGATGGGCGAGCGCCATCTGCACAACGCGCGCCGCCAGCCGATTCGCACATCGGCTTCACGCACGCTCAGGAAAAGCGGTCAGGCGACGCCGCTTGCGTCCACTCACACATGCGCATAATTCATTGATTTATGAATTAATACCATTTTTATTCATAGATCAAGCATCCTACGATGGCAGCACTCTATCAATCGACAGGAGGGTCGTCGTGGCACGTTTTCATAATCTGGGTTTCCCCCGTATCGGCGCAAAGCGCGAATTGAAGTTCGCCCTTGAATCGTATTGGAAGGGGCTTTCAAGCCGCGACGAGCTCAAGGCCGTGGGCGCTGAGCAGCGCAAGATCAACTGGGCGCTGCAGTCGGCGCTGGATCTGGCGCCGGTGGGCGACTTCGCCTTTTATGACCAGGTGCTGGACATGAGCTTCACGCTGGGCAACCTGCCCAGCCGCGTCCAAGGCTTCCATGGCGACGTGCTGGACAACTATTTCCGCGTGGCCCGTGGCCGTTCGGCGCAAGGCGCCGAAGCGCACGCCGGCTGCTGCGGCGGCGTTGCCGCAGGCGAAATGACCAAGTGGTTCGACACCAACTACCACTACATCGTCCCGGAATTCAAGGCGGATACCGCGTTCAATCTGGACGCCTCGCGCCTGCTGGAGCAACTGGCCGAAGCCCGCGCGCAAGGCGTGAAAGCCAAGCCCGTCATCATCGGCCCGGTGACCTATCTTGCCTTGGGCAAGGCCAAGGATGATTCCGACAAGCTGGCGCTGCTGGATCGCCTGCTGCCGGTGTACGTGGAACTGCTGGCCAAGCTGGCCGAGGAAGGCGTCGAGTGGGTGCAAATCGACGAGCCCATCCTGGTGACGGAACTGGAAGCCGGCTGGGACGCCGCGTTCAAGAAGGCCTATCAGGCGCTGAACACGGGCAAGGTCAAGCTGCTGCTGGCCACCTACTTCGGCCAGCTGCAAAGCAACTTGCCGCTAGTTGCCAGCCTGCCGGTGCAAGGCGTGCACCTGGACGCCATCAATGCCCGCGACGAAGTCGATGCGCTGATCCGCGCCCTGCCCGCGCAAAGCGTGGTGTCGCTGGGCGTGATCAACGGCCGCAACATCTGGAAGACCGACCTGACCGCCGTGCTGAACTGGCTGGAACCGGTTGCCAAGCAACTGGGCGACCGCCTGTGGGTCGCACCGTCGTGCTCGCTGCTGCATGTGCCGGTGGATCTGGACAGCGAACAAAAGCTGGATGGCGAGATCAAGTCGTGGCTGTCGTACGCCAAGCAGAAGCTCGCCGAACTGTCGGTGCTGGCCACCGCATTGAACCAAGGCCGCGACGCCGTGCGCGCCGAACTGGCCGCCAATGCCGCCGCCGTTGACGCGCGCCGCAACTCGCCGCGCGTGAACAATCCTGCGGTCAAGGCCGCCATTGCCAAACTGGACGCCAAGCTGGGCCAGCGCAAGAACCCCTACGAAGTACGCGCCGCCAAGCAAGCCGAACTGCTGAAGCTGCCGGCGTTCCCCACCACCACCATCGGCTCGTTCCCGCAGACCGCTGAAATTCGCCACGCTCGCAGCGAATTCAAGGCAGGCCGCCTGGACGCCGCCGCCTACAAGACCGCCATGCAGGCTGAAATTGCCCGCTGCGTGAAGGAACAGGAAGCGCTGGACTTGGACGTGTTCGTGCACGGCGAAGCCGAGCGCAACGACATGGTCGAATACTTCGGCGAGCAGCTCGAAGGCTACGCCTTCAGCCAGTTCGGCTGGGTGCAATCGTATGGCTCGCGCTGCGTGAAGCCGCCGATTCTGTTTGGCGACATCAGCCGTCCGAAGGCCATGACGGTTGAGTGGATCAAGTACGCGCAATCGCTGACCACGAAGCCCATGAAGGGCATGCTGACCGGCCCCGTCACCATCCTGAACTGGTCGTTCGTGCGCGACGATCAGCCGCGTTCGGTGTCGTGCTACCAGCTGGCGCTGGCCATCCGCGAAGAAGTGCTGGACTTGGAAAAGGCCGGCATCAACGTGATCCAGATCGACGAAGCCGCCCTGCGCGAAGGCTTGCCGCTGCGCAAGGCGCAATGGCAGGAATACCTGGACTGGGCCGTGGAATCGTTCCGCATCACCGCCAACGGCGTGACGGACGACACGCAGATCCACACCCACATGTGCTATTCGGAGTTCAACGACATCATCAAGTCGATTGCCGACATGGATGCGGACGTGATCACCATCGAAACCAGCCGTTCGGACATGGAACTGCTGGACGCGTTCAAGAGCTTCGAGTACCCCAACGAAATCGGCCCGGGCGTGTATGACATCCATTCGCCGAACATTCCGAACGAGGAATACATGGTGAAGCTGATGAAGCTGGCGGCCGAACGCGTGCCGCCGGAACGCCTGTGGGTGAACCCCGACTGCGGCCTGAAGACCCGCCAATGGAGCGAAGTGCTGCCGGCGCTGACGAACATGGTGCAGGCGGCCAAGGCGCTGCGCGCCGCAGCGAACTGATCGCACACGCGGCTTTGCAGACGTGAAAAACCCCGAGGCTTTGCGGCCTTGGGGGTTTTTTTGTGCATCCGCACTTATCCCGCGGGCTTATTCGCCAGCCGCGCTTAGCGCAATCAGCTTCGACATCGTGTTGAAGTTGCGCGTGGTGGCGGCCACCTTCAGCTTTCGTTCGATGAAATTGTTGTTGGCCTTCAGATCGCTGTATTTCGTGGCGCACAACACATAGGCCATGTCCCCCACCACTTGCACCTGATCCGGCGCGTGGCTCAGCCCGTGGAACGACGACAGCATGGCGCCTTCCGGTTGGGAGGCAAGCAGCGTGAAGTACAGCTTGGCGGGGTCTTCCCCCTTGAACGGGTTGTTTTCCAGCGCATCGATCAAATGGGACGGCGGCCGGGCCAAGACCTTGATATCGCCGCCAAACTGCTCGTGGATGACGCGATGCACCAGGTCTTCAACGGACGCCTGACCCAGCTTGGTGGACGCAATGACGTTGCCGCTTTGGATGTATGTGCGCACATTGTGCAAGCCTGCCGCTTCCAGCGCCGCACGCAGCGGCGCCATCAGCACCTTGTTCTTTCCCGTTGGCATCACGCCGCGCAACAGAATGATCGTTGTCTTCATGGTCCGGCATCTGGGCAAATTGCGATGCCGGGCAGCATAGTTGGTTTCTGTTATTTCTGTCTTGACAGAAATAACAGAAACCTCCTACAGTGGCTTCCATGACACTCACACCCATCGCCGAACGATTCATCCTGCACTGGGGCGAAATGGGTTCGCGCTGGGGCGTGAACCGCACGGTCGCCCAGATCCACGCCCTGCTCTATCTGCTGGGCCGCCCCGTTCCCGCTGAAGAAATTGCCGACACGCTGGGCGTTGCGCGCTCGAACGTCAGCAACAGCCTGAAGGAGTTGCAGGCGTGGCGGCTGGCGCGCGTGGTGCATGTAATGGAAGACCGGCGCGACCACTTTGAAACGTCGACCGATATCTGGGAGCTGTTCAAGCTCATCGTCGAAGGCCGCCGGCAACGCGAGATCGACCCCACGCTGACCATGCTGCGCGATAGCCTGGCCAGCCCCGAAATCGAAAACGAAAGCCGCGCCACCGAGCAACGCGTGCGCGAGACGCTGGAATTCCTGGAAATCCTGACGACGTGGTCGGACGAGATGCTGCGTATGAAACCCGAAACCTTGATGAAGACGCTGGGCATGGGCGCGAAAATCAGCAAGACCATGCGGCGCGGCAAGGCGTAGCCACCCAGGGCGCGTGAAAAGCCGCGCCCTTTTTTTGATCTGCTATTTCTGTCTGTACAGAAATTGCAGAAACCGAAGAATCTTTAAATCCGCATTCTTCACCTGCATTCTTCACCTGCATTCATAACCGCCATGAACGGCTTACTCCAACAAGGCAACGGCATGAACATCCTGGTTTGCGGCGCCCACGGTTTTGTAGGACGTGCCCTATGCGAGGCGTTGGCGCGCGACGGCCACCGCGTGCTGAAAGGCGTGCGCGTGCCAACCGGGCCGGACGAGATCGCCATCGACTACATGGCGGACACCGACCCGGCCGCCTGGACGGATCGGCTGCGCGGCATTCATGTGGTCATCAACGCCGTTGGCATCCTGATTGAAAGCGCCCACGCCACGTTTGACAACGTCCACCAGCGCGCGCCCATTGCCTTGTTCGATGCCGCCCAGCGCGCGGGCGTCCGGCACATCGTGCAACTGTCGGCGCTGGGCGCCGAGCATGGCGATACGCCCTACTTCCAAAGCAAGCGCGCCGCCGACGATTATTTGCAGTCGCTGCCCATCGCGCACCACATCCTGCGGCCGGCGCTGGTGTATGGCGTAGACGGCGCATCGGCGCGATTCTTCCGGGCGCTGTCAACAGTGCCTGTGCATCTTCTGCCCGGCGGCGGTCACCAGCGGCTCCGTCCAATCCATGTGAATGAACTGGCCGAGATCGTCGTCCGCTTGCTGCGTGGCGATGCTGATGGCCCTGCCGTGCTCGACTTGGTCGGCGGCACCGAGGTGGCGTTTCGCCAGATGCTGGCGGCGTACCGGGCATCCATGGGGTTCGCGCCCGCATCGCAGGTGCCCGTGCCAGCCTGGCTGGTGTCAACCGGCGCGGTGTTGCTGAACCGGCTTCCCGGCTCTTTGCTGACGCGCGACACCTGGCGAATGCTGCGCGCCGGCAACACCGCCGACGCCGCCACCACCACTCACGCATTGGGCCGCCCGCCCGCCGGCATTGAATCCTTCATCGCGCCTGCCGATGCGCTGGCGCTGCGCCACCAGGCGCTGGCGGCGTGGCGCCCTGGCCTGCTGCGCGGTGCGCTGGCGCTGATCTGGTTTTGGACGGCGATATGCAGCGTCTGGCTCTATCCCGTTGCGGGCAGCGTGAAGCTGCTGGAACCGGTCGGCCTGCATGGCGGCGCGGCGGTGGCGGCGTTGTATCTGGCGGCCGGGTTGGACTTCGCCTTCGGCGTGGCCACGCTCTGGTGGCCCGGCCGGCGCCTGTGGGCCGCGCAGCTGGCGCTGGTGCTGGGGTACACGGCCGTGATCGCCGTCGCCTTGCCCGAATTCCTGTTGCACCCGTTCGGCCCGGTCCTGAAAAACGCCGCCGTCGTCGCGCTGCTCTTCATTCTGCTTACCGAGGAACCCAAGCCATGAACCCGTACCTGACCATCAAGACCCTGCACATTCTCTCGTCGGTGCTGCTCGTGGGCACGGGCTTTGGCACGGCGTTCTATCTGTTCTTCGCCAACCGCACCGGCAACATCCCGGCAATCAGCGCGGTGTCGAAACTGGTGGTGCGCGCCGACCTGTGGTTCACCACGCCCGCCGTCGTCATCCAGCCCTTGTCGGGGTTGTGGCTGGCGCATGCGGCCGGCTGGCAATGGAACACGCCGTGGATCTTGGCCTCGATTGCGCTGTATCTGCTGGCGGGCGTGTGCTGGCTGCCGGTGGTGTGGCTGCAATACGAAATGGCCAAGATGGCGGGCGCTGCGCACACGGCCGGCGATACGGCGCTGCCCGCACGCTACTGGCGCTTTGCGCGGTGGTGGGAAGGCCTGGGCTACCCGGCGTTTCTGGCGATGGTGGCCGTGTATTTCCTGATGGTGTTCAAGCCCGCGCTGTAGGTTTCGAAAGGCCCCCCGAGTTTTCCCCAACGTCCTTGGGCATGTCGCATTTGGGACGGGCGCACTGTCGCATCCGGGTTTGGCCCCTGCCACATGCATCCCTAGACTTTGCATCTGCCGTGAACGACACAGGCAGCAAATACAAGGGGAAACATGCAAACCACCGACTACGAGCGCCTGGACGGCCTTGCGCTGGCCGACTTGCTCGAGCGCGGCGAGGCCACGTCCGCCGAGCTCATGGATTGCGCCATCGCACTGGCCGAAGCGCGCAATCCCACGCTTAACGCCATCACCTACCCGCGCTACGACGAATCGCGCCGCATCGCGGCCGACTGGACTCCACGCGGCCCGTTTCGCGGCATTCCCTTTCTGCTGAAGGACTCCGGCTTCGCCCACCAGCGGTTTCCGTCCAGCATCGGCTCGGCGTTGTTCAACGACACCACCTACTCGTACTCCGCCACCGTCGCCAACCGATTCGAAGCGGCGGGCTTCATCCCGTTTGCGCGCACGACCGTGCCGGAACTCTGCATGGCCGGCACTACCGAGGCCGTGCGCAACGGCAGCGCCACGTTGAACCCTTGGGACCGCACACGCTCGGCGGGTGGCTCCAGCGGTGGCGCGGCAGCGGCCGTGGCGGCGCGCATCGTACCGGTGGCGCACGGCAGCGACGGCGGCGGCTCCATCCGCATTCCGGCCGCCTGCTGCGGCGTGTTCGGCTTGAAGGCCTCGCGGGGCCGCGTGCCGATGGGGCCAATGCGCGGCGAAGGATGGGCCGGCATGTCGACAGATGGCGTGCTAAGCATTTCCGTGCGCGACACGGCCGCAGCGCTGGATAGCATCGACGCCTACGAGCCCGGCGCGCCGTATGGCTCGCCGCCCAAGCCGCGTTCGTTCATCGATGCGGTACGCGAACAAGCCGTTCGGCCGCTGCGCGTGGGCATCCTGCGCAACGGCTGGAATGGCATCACGATTTCGCCGGAGTGCGACGCCGCCGTCACGCATACCGCAACGCTGCTTGAGCGCCTGGGGCACAAGGTGTTCGAAGCGCCCTTGCCCGTCATCGACTACGACGGCTTCGTCCATGCGCACGGCAGCATCCTGGCCAGCAACATCGTCGTGGCCGTGGACGCGCGCCTGAAGCTGCTTGGCCGCGCGTTGCGCGATGGCGACCTTGAATCCGTCATTCTCGACGGCTATCACGTCGGCAAGGGGCTCGACGCCGTGGCGTACATCGACGCGGTATCACGCCTGCATGCCGTGGGGCGCGCGTTTGCCGCGGCGATGGCTGACGTGGATGTGCTGCTGACGCCGACGCTGGCGCAGCTTCCCTGCAAGCTCGACTACCTGGCATTGAACACGTCCGACGGTCTGGGTTTTCGCGATTACCGGGCGCGTGCAGCAACGTATTCCACCTTTCTTCCCGTCATCAATGGCGCGGGATTGCCCGCCGCCAGCCTGCCGCTGTCGTGGACGGCCAACGGCTTGCCCGTCGCCACGCAGTTGATCGGCCATTTCGGGCGTGAAGACATCGTGCTTGAACTCTCGGCGCAGCTTGAGCGCCTGGCCCCGTGGGCCGCACGCAGACCGCAGTTCGGCTGATCGGCAAGGCTCGCCGCCGAGCCTTGCCCCGTTTCGCCTGATTCACCCTCACCTTGAAGGTATCGGTATGAAAAAATTGAATCCCGGCCTGGGACGCGTCCGCGCGCCCGCCGCGTTTGCCCCCGCCTTGTTTTGCGCCGCCGCACTGACGGCAACGCTTGCGCCCATCAGCACGCTGCACGCCGAAACGACCGCCAAGATCGTCATGCAGGCGCCCTTGCGCGTGATCGACCCCATCCTGACCAACGCCTACATCACCCGCAACCACGGCTACATGGTGTTCGACACGCTGTTCGCGCTGGACGCCAATGGCAAGCCGCAGCCGGAAATGGTGGAAAGCTGGCAGGAAAGCCCCGACCGGCTGACCGTCACGCTGACGTTGCGCCCAAACCTGAAGTTCCATGATGGCTCGCCGGTCACGGGTGAAGACGTCGTGGCCTCGCTCAAGCGCTGGGCCGAACGCGATGTGCTGGGCCTGCGCCTGATGGCCGCCACCCGCAGCCTGGAAAGCCCCGATGCCACGACCATCGTGTTCCACCTCAAGCAGCCGTTCGGCATGCTGATCGACGCCTTGGCCAAGCCCGCGTCGCCCGTGCCGTTCATCATGCCCAAGCGCATCGCGTCCGTGCCGGTCTCGCAGACGATCACCGAAGTGATCGGTTCGGGCCCGTACAAGTTCGTGGCGGCGGACTTCCAGCCCGGCGTGAAAGCCACCTACGTGAAGTTCACGGACTATGTGCCGCGCAAGGAACCGGCAAGCGGATTCGCCGGCGCCAAGGTCGCCGTCGTTGACCGGCTGGAACTGGTCAACATCTCTGACTCGCAGACCGCCGTCAACGCGCTGCGCCGCGGCGAGATCGACTTTGTTGAAGACGTGCCGCCCGATCTTCTGCCGCAGCTGGCGGACGCGAAGGGCGTGGCGCTGAAGTCCTATGGCGACAGCACGAACATCTTCACGATGCGCATGAACTGGCTGCAACCGCCCTTTGACAACGTGAAGGTGCGCCGCGCCGTGCTCGCCGCCGTGTATCAAGGCGACTATCTTGCCGCGCAGATTGGCGACGAGAAGATGGTCAAGCTGTGCGGCGCGGTGCTGAGCTGCAATTCGCCCTACGCGTCAGAGGACGGCGCCACGCAAACCAAAGAGCCTGACCTGGCGCACGCCAAGGCGCTGTTGAAAGACAGCGGTTACGACGGCAGCAAGGTCGTGATTCTGCATCCGACCGACCTGCCCGTGCTGGCCAGCCTGGCGTCCGTCACCGCGCAGGCGTTGAAGACCATCGGCATGAACGTCGAAATCCAGTCCATGGACTGGGCGACCTTGTTGTCGCGCTATTCGAAGAAAGACCCGGTGGCAGAAGGTGGCTGGAGCATCTTCCAGACGGGTTTCACCAGCCTGGACCTGATGAACCCGCTGACCAATCCCAACCTGGATGGGCGCGGCACGGCGGGTTATGTCGGCTGGTCCAAGAGCGAACAGATGGAAAAGCTGCGCGACCAATTTGCGGAAACGGACGACCCGGCCCGCAGAAAGGACATCGCCCTGCAAATTCAGAAGCTCAACTACGACCAGGTGTTCTTCATTCCGCTGGGCACGTACTCCAAGATGAAGGGCTACAACGCCGCCAAGCTGGGACGCATGACGGACGCGCAGATCCCGCTGTTCTGGTAGCACGCCATGATTGAACTCATCCTTAAGCGCCTGTTGGCGGCGATTCCGGTGATGCTCATCGTGGCCACGGTGGTGTTTCTGATGCTGCGCATGGCGCCGGGCGACCCCGCCCGCGTCATTGCGGGCGACATGGCAAGCGAAGCATCCATCGCGCAGATCCGCACAGAGATGGGCCTGGACCAGTCCATCGGCACGCAATACCTGCGCTGGATGGGCGCGCTGGTGCAAGGGGATCTGGGCCATTCGATCCAATCCAAGCAGCCCGTCACCACGCTCATCAAGGCGCGGCTGGGCCCGACGTTCTCGCTTGCCGCGTGGGCCATCCTGCTGACCATCGCCACGGCGATACCGTTGGGGGTGCTGGCGGCATGGCGGCATCGGGGCCTGGCGGATCGCGGCATCATGGCTGGCGCGGTGCTGGCGTTTTCTGTGCCGGCGTTCGTCGTGGCATACCTGTTGATTCTGGTGTTCTCGGTGAAGCTCAACTGGCTGCCGGTGCAGGGCTATTCGCCGCTTGCCGATGGCGTGGGCCGGTATGCGCAGCACCTGCTGCTGCCCACCGTAACGCTGGCGATGGTGTTTGTGGCGCTGATCACGCGCATCACGCGGGCCAGCCTGCTGGATGTGCTGGGCGAAGACTTTGTGCGCACGGCGCGGGCCAAGGGCGTCACCGAACGCTTTGTGCTGTTTCGCCATGCGTTGCGCAATGCCGCGATTCCCATCGTCACCATCGTGGGCGTGGCGCTGACCACGCTGATCAGCGGCGTGGTGGTCACCGAGACCATCTTCAACATCGCGGGCGTGGGCCGGCTGATCGTTGACTCGGTGCTGGCCCGTGACTACCCCGTGGTGCAGGGAACCATTCTGTTCTTCTCGTTCATCTACGTGTTCGTCAATCTGCTGATCGACATGGCCTACGTCGTGCTTGATCCCCGTATCCGCTACTGACCCGCGGACGATCCGGAGTTATCTGATGTCAACCTCTCCCGCCTCTGCCCTGCCCGCCGCGCCGCCGCCTTCGCGCTGGCGTCTAGCTGCAAGCGCCGTCATCCACGACCCCGTCATGCTCGGCTCGCTGCTGTTGCTGTTGCTGCTGGTGGCGCTCACCGTCGGCGCGCCGCTGCTGGCGTCCCATGACCCCGGCGCACTGACGCCGCGCGCACGGCTTCAGGGCTCGTCCGATGTGTATTGGCTGGGCACGGACTCGCTGGGCCGCGACCTGCTGTCGCGCGTGCTGTATGGCGGCCGCCTGTCGATCACGTTGGCGGCGCTGGTCAGCCTCATTGCGATTGTCGCGGGGCTCGTCATCGGCTTGGCTGCGGGCTATGTGCGGCGGCTGGACGCGCCCGTCATGCGGTTGATGGACGGCATCATGGCCATTCCGGGCCTGCTGCTGGCGGTGGCCATGGTGGCGCTTGGCGGCGCCAACATCGTCACGATGGTCATCGCCATTTCTATCCCCGAGATTCCGCGCGTGGCGCGGCTGGTGCGCAGCGTCGTGTTGTCGGTGCGTGAAGAACCTTACGTCGAAGCCTCGATCGGTTCCGGCACGCCCGCGCTCAAGGTGTTGTGGCGGCACATTCTGCCCAGCACCATCAACCCGCTGGTGGTGCAAGCCACCTTCGTCTGCGCCGCGGCCATCCTGACCGAAGCCGTGCTGGGATTTCTTGGGCTGGGCTTTCCGCCCGAGATTCCCAGCCTGGGCAGCATCATTGCCGAAGGCCGCCCGTTCTTTCAGCGCGCGCCATGGATTGTGCTGGTGCCGGGCGTGTTCCTGGCCCTGCTGATCCTGGCCGCCAACATGTTCGGCGACGCGCTGCGCGACCGCCTTGACCCCCGTCTTTCACGCAAAACCAAGAGCTGACGCCATGAACCCAGCAACCCGGCCGCAAGCCATGCCGTCCGCCTCGCCCATCCTGGACATTCGCAGCCTGAAGGTGCGTCTGCCCGGTGGCGGTGACCGCCGCTACGCCGTGGACGACGTATCGTTCACCGTCCATGCGCGTGAAATCGTCTGCATCGTGGGCGAATCCGGCTCGGGCAAATCCGTGACCTCCAGCGCCGTGATGGGCTTGTTGCCCAAGGGCGTGCTGACGCTGGAAAGCGGCCAGATCCTGCTGGCCGGCCGCGACATCACGCACGCCGGACGTGACGAATTGCAGAAGCTGCGCGGCAACCGCATGGCCATGATCTTCCAGGAGCCGATGACGGCGCTGAACCCGCTCATGCGCGTCGGCGACCAAGTTGCAGAGGTGTTCGAGTTCCATGCAAAGGGGCTCAGCCGCGACGCCGTCGCCCGCCGCGTGCTGGACCTGCTCTCCGACGTGCGGCTGCCGCACCCCGAGAAGCTTCAGTATGCGTATCCGCATCAGTTGTCGGGCGGCCAGCGCCAACGCGTGATGATCGCGATGGCGCTCGTGATGGAGCCCGGCCTGATCATCGCCGACGAACCCACCACCGCGCTGGACGTGACTTCGCAGGCGCAGGTGCTGCGATTGCTGAACGACCTGCGTGGCCGCCACGACAACGGCGTGCTGTTCATCACGCACGATTTCGACGTGGTGTCCGAAATTGCAGACCGGGTCATCGTGATGCAGGCAGGCCGCATCGTTGAACAAGGCGCGGCTGCCGATGTGCTGGAACGCCCCCAGCACCCCTACACGCAGCGCTTGCTGGCCGCGCGCCCCCGCGGAGATTTCCGCGCCCAGGCATTGCCCGCCTCCGACCCGCCCGTGCTGGAAGTGCGCGACCTGACGCTGCGCTTCGAAACCAAATCGATGTTCAAGTCGAAGCGCCGCCGCGTCGATGCGCTGGGCGGCGTGTCGCTGCAACTGGCGCGCGGCGAAACGTTGGGCATTGTGGGCGAATCGGGTTCCGGCAAGACCACGCTGGGCCGGTGCCTGGCCCGCTTCGCCACGCCGACCTCGGGTGAGATTTACATTGACGGCAACGCCGTGGGAAAACTGGGCGCGCGCGAGGCGCGCAGCTATCGCAAGCGCGTGCAGATGGTGTTCCAGGACCCGTTCCGTTCTTTCAACCCCCGGCGCAAGGTGGGCCGCACGCTGGCCGAAGGCCCGCTGAATTTTGGCGCGGACCCCAGGCAGGTCCATGCCCGCATGCTCGACATGCTGGCGCTGGTCAGCATGGATGCGAGTGCGCTGGATCGCTTTCCCCACGAGTTCTCGGGCGGGCAACGGCAGCGCTTGTCGATCGCGCGGGCGCTCATGATGGAACCGGAAATTCTGATTGCGGACGAAGCGGTCTCGGCCCTGGATGTGTCGGTGCAGGCGCAGATTCTGGACTTGCTTGAATCGATTCGCGAACGGCTGGGCGTGAGCATCCTGTTCATCACGCACGACCTGCGTGTGGCGGCGCGGCTATGCCATCGCATTGCGGTGATGCAGCGGGGCAAGGTGGTAGAGATTGGCGCGGCGCGGGATGTGTTCCTGCGGCCGTCGTGCGACTACACGCGCGAGCTCGTCGCATCCATTCCGGGCCACGCGTCCCCCCAGCCCGCCACGGCGGTTTAGGTTTCCACCGCGCGCAGCAGCCTGCCCAAGTGTCCGCTACTGGAAAATCCCAATTCGGCGCTGACTCTCGCAACCGGTTCGCCCAGTGCGATCCGTTGCCGCGCGGCCTGCGCCAGCACCTTGCGGCGCAAGGCGATGGGGGATTGGCCATAGGCGTCCAGGCAGGCCCGCTGCAAAGTGCGAGTGGTGGCGCCAAGCGCGTTGGCGGATTCGGCGATGGCCGGCAAGGGTTGGCCCTCTTCCAGCCGGGCGCGCAACAGCTCCATCCATTGCCGCGCCAAGGGCAACGGCGCCTGCAACGCGCGGGTTTGGGCTTGTTGCCGGTGGCTGGCGTCAAGCTGGGCGATCAAGGCTTCGACCAGCATGGGCAGCGCCGACGCCGACAACGCGGGTTTCCACAGCGCATCCAGCATGGCCTGCGCCGCGCCGTCCAGCTGCAGGACGCCCCCAGCCTGACAAGCGCGCAACAGTTCCGGAGCCAGATAAAGTTCGCCGTGCTGCTGCGCGACGCTCTCGGCGCGCGTGCTGTGTTCGACGTGAGACGGCAGCAGCAGCGCCTGGCCACGAACCAGACGGCACCGGCGGCGCGCCCCTTCTTCATCTTGCCAAGCGCTACCCAGCGCGCCTGCGCGCGGCCACAGCAGCATGGCGCAGTCGTGCTCGTGCCAGTGAAAGGCGTAGCGCGGCTGGCGGCTGGCCGCCAGGGCGAAGCCAGTCTGGGCGATCAGATCCTGTTTGGAAGAAAGCGGGACGGAACGCTTCATGAGGGGCGTGCGGGGCGTGATGTTCGCCAGCGGGATTCCCGGCGGCGGCAAGAAATAGGCGTTTGGCCAGTATCCGCGCACGGCGGCTTTGACGCAAGCCCGCCGCCCGCGCCGCGTTCGGGCTGTCGCATGCGGGATCAGCCGCTGTCGCGTGGTGGTTCGCCGCCGGGCCGGCGGCTCCCTACGATCGGGTCATTCAATCCATTACATACAAGGGGAATTTCATGAATCGCGCACTGCCGTCTGCATTGCTATCCGCCGCCCTGCTGCTCTTGCCTGCCGCCCACGCGGGGGCCGAATCCGCGTGGCCTGACAAACCGATCACCCTTATCGTGCCCTTCCCCGCTGGCGGCGGAACGGATCTGGTGGTGCGGACGTTGCAACCGGCGCTGACGCGTCAACTGCAGCAGACCGTGATCATCCAGAACGCGGGCGGCGCGGGAGGCACGGTGGGTTCGGGCCAGGCCGCCCGCGCCAAGCCCGACGGCTACACCGCGCTGGCCGTCACAACCAGCACCACGGCGCTAAGCGCCAACCTGTACAAGAACCTGCCGTACCGCCCGGAGAAGGACTTCGACTACATCGGCTTCATCGGCACGTCGCCCTATGTGCTGGCGGCGCAGCCGGCGCTGAAGGCCAGCACGCTGCCCGCGCTGATCGATGCGCTGAAGGCACGCCGCAGCGGCACGTATGCATCGGTGGGCGCGGGCACCGTGTCGCATCTGCTGGGCGAGATGTTCAAGAAAGACAAGCAGCTGGATTTGACGCATGTGCCGTATCGCGGCGCGGCGCCCGCCTATACGGATTTGATCGGCGGCCAGGTCGACATCATGTTCGACAACCCCGTGGGCCTGGCGCCCTTCGTGCAGAGCGGCAAGCTGATTGCCGTGGCCACCACCCAGGCCACCCCCATCCTGCCGAACGTGCCGACCTTCGCCGCCCAGGGCATGCCGACGTATACGCAGTCGCTCTGGTATGGCCTGGCCTTTCCCAAAGGCACGCCGCCCGCCATCGTGCAAAAAATGAATCTTGCGCTGAACACCGTGCTGCGCGATCCGGCCATCGCCGCAGACCTGGCGGCCAAGGGCGTGGATGTGCGCCCCGACACGGCCGAGGCCTTGAGCCGCACCGTCTCTCACGACCTCGCCTTCTGGGGCGAGCTCATCACCACTACCGGAGTCCAGTTTGACTGACCTTCAACCCCCTCGCCCCCCTGCCCCGCCGCCTGCCGGCGAGGCGGCCTTGCTACGCGTGTTCGTTGACCCCGCCCAGGCGGCGCAAGGCGGCAACCCCGTGCCGCTGGTGCTTGACGCGGAAGGCATGGCGGCCAGCGACATGCAGGCGCTGGCGGCGCATCACGGCCATGAGTCATCGTTTGTGGTGCCGGCCGAGCGCGAAGGCCATTTGTGCCGGCTGCGCTTTTTCGTGCCGGGCCATGAAATGGAAATGTGCGGCCACGCCACCGTGGGCACGCTGTGGGCGCTGCGCCAATGGGGCTATTGGACGACGCCGTCTGCGCGCGTGCAGACGCTGAGCGGCAGCGTGGACATTGAATGGGATAGCGCCCGCGACCGCGCCTGGGTCTCGCAGCCCGCCGTCACCACGTCCGAACTGACGGCAGAGCAATACCGCGCGATTGCGGCGGTGCTGCGTATTGATCCTGATTTGCCGGGCCTGCACATGATCAACGCCAGCACCAGCCGCGTGAAGACGCTGATCCGGTTGCCCAGCGTGGCGGCGCTGAACGCCTTGGCGCCTGACTTCAGCGCGGTGCGTGAGGTATGCGAAGCCATCGAATCGACCGGCCTGTATCCCTACGCGCTGAGCGACGACGGTGCCAGCGCCCGGCAATTTCCCAAGGCATCCGGCTACCCCGAAGACGCCGCCACCGGCATCGCGGCAGCAGCTTTGTGGGGCTACTTGAACAAGACCGGCAGCGTGCCGGCGAGTGAGGTCTACACAGTGCGCCAGGGCGTGGCGATGGGGTCGCCCTCCGCCATCCAGCTGCGTGCGCGCGGCGACGCGCAGGGCTGTTGGCTAAGCGGCGTCACGCAGTGGATGTGAGGTAAACAAGAAGGGCGTCGAAGGGTAACTGCTACCCCGCGACGCCCTTGCGTTGACGCAGTTTCCACTACGCCGTTTTCTTCGCCCGCTCAAGCTGCAAATCATCCGCGCTCTCGGCCGTCTCGGCCTCCACGGACGCCAGCGACTTGTTGGCATGCTTGGCGCGGTAATCGGCCAGGAACTTGGCGATGCGGGCAACCGCCTCGCGCAAGTCCGTCTCGTGCGGCAGGAACACAATGCGAAAGTGATCCGGGCGCGACCAGTTAAAGCCCGTGCCTTGCACCAGCATCACCCGCGTCACTTCCAGCAGTTGCAGGAAGAATTGGCGGTCGTCCTCAATGGGGTAGATCTCGGGGTCCAGCCGCGGGAACATGTACAGCGCGGCTTGCGGCTTGACGCAGGTCACCCCTGGAATGGCGGTGATCAGCTCGTAAGCCAGGTCGCGCTGACGGCGCAGACGGCCGCCTTCGCACACCAGGTCATTGATGCTTTGGTAGCCGCCCAGCGCGGTCTGGATGGCCCACTGCCCCGGCACGTTGGCGCACAGACGCATGTTGGCCAGCATGTCCAGGCCTTCGATGTAGTCGCGGGCGGCGCGCTTGTCGCCCGAGACCACCAGCCAGCCGGCGCGGTAGCCGCAAGCGCGATAGCTCTTGGACAGCGAGTTGAAGGTCAGCGTCAGCACGTCGGTGGACAGGCTAGCCATCGCGGTGTGCGTGGCGTCGTCGTACAGGACCTTGTCGTAGACCTCGTCCGCCAGAATCACCAGCCCATGCTCGCGCGCGATGGCGATGATTTCTTGCAGCACGTGATCGGGGTAGATCACGCCGGTCGGGTTGTTCGGGTTGATGACCACGATGCCCTTGGTGCGCGGCGTGATCTTGGCGCGGATGTCGTTCAGATCCGGAATCCAGCCGTTGGCCTCGTCGCACAGATAGTGCACGGGCGTGCCGCCCGACAGGCTCGTCACGGCCGTCCACAGCGGGTAGTCGGGAGCGGGCAGCAGCAGCTCATCGCCATCGTCCAGCAGCGCGTTGGTGGCCATCGCGATCAGGTCGGACGCGCCGTTGCCCAAATAGATGTCTTCCAGCGTCACGCCTTCCACGCCTTGCGCCTGCGTGTAGTGCATGACCGCCTTGCGCGCGGCGAAGATGCCCTTACTGTCCGAATAACCCGCCGAGTTCGGCAAGTTGCGGATCATGTCCTGCTGGACTTCCTCGGGGGCATCGAAACCAAACACAGCCAGATTGCCGATGTTCAGCTTGATGAGCTTTTGGCCTTCGTCCTCCATTTGCTTGGCCCGATCCATGATGGGGCCGCGAATGTCGTACAGGACGTGAGCCAGCTTGCTCGATTTGCTAATGGTCTTCATGAACGGAGTTCCGTGGAATGCGCGCGTATCCAGGTCGGGCGCATTGATCAATCAGGTGCTTGGTCGCCGGATGGATGCAAATAATACGCCCTCTGGCGGGCGCTTTGCTGCGGCGCACCCTGAACTCCGTCCCCGAAACCCGTTCTGTCGCCTTTTACCTGCCCTCGGGCACCTGCACCGGCAAGCCCCAGACCAGGTCTTCCGAGCCCTGCTTGCCCAGCGTCGTGGACTTTTGTGCAGTCAGACCGCAATTTATCTGTGCAGTCTGACTACGCGGGTAAATTGCAGTCTGAATGACGTCACCCTGGACTATTCCTGACCCGATGCCTCGCCCATCGTCTCGCACAGCTTGCGAATCGCGCCGATGTCGCCCTGTTTCGCCATGCGCCGCAGTTGTTCGCTGAAGTCCGTAAACGCCGGGTCGCGCGTCTGGAGCGCGCGCGCCCAGTCGATCAGGTCCGAAATAGCGCCGCTGTCCAGAAGCAATTGCACCTGCGCCAGCTCCGCGCCTGACAAATGCGGCGCTTGCACCGACACCGGCTCGGCGTCGTTGCCCGATGGTTTGATCGCCAGATGCAACAGCTTGGCCAACACATGGCGCAGCTCGACCAGGCTGATGGGTTTGAGCAAGCTGGCGTCGTAGTCTTCCCCGCCCAGGCCCTGCGTGTTGTGCGGCGTTGCCGACACCGCGACAACCGGCAGGTCCGGCCAGCGCGCGCGCGCGGCGGCAAGCACCGCCGAACCGTCGACGCCTTCCATGCGGTGGTCCGTCAGAATCAAGTCGGGCCGGCGGGCGTCGTCAGCCTGGATGCGCGCGACCATGCCCTGGCCATCGGCCTCGCTATGCACCTGAAAACCCATGCTGGCCAGTTCTTCGACCAGGAACTCACGGATCTCTGGCGTATCTTCAGCCAGCCAAAGATGCATGCCCGATCCATCCAGCGTCGGCAACACATGCGGCGCGGCGGCAATGTAGTGGTGCGAGATGCCGGACTCATCCATCTTCCTGACCGGTATCGTCACGCAGACAAACGTACCCAGCCCCACGTGGCTCTCGACGCGGATATGGCCCTGCATGCGCAGCACCCATTGCTGAACGATGGGCAGCCCCAGCCCGACACCCGGCTGGTTATCCGCAGACGCCAGCCGCTGGAAGGGTTCGAAAATGCGCTGCTGGTCTTGCGGCGCTATGCCGCAGCCGGTGTCACGCACCGACAGCGCAAGCCGCCCCGAGGCCTCGCCCGCGGCGGGCGCGGTGTAGTCGGCCGTCAAGGTCAGGACGCCGCCGCGCGTGAACTTGGCGGCGTTGTCGATCAGGTTGGACAGCACCTGCCGCACGCGCTTGCCATCCATCTCCAACACGGCCGGCACCGACTCCGACACCCGCAGCACGAACTGGTTGTTTTGCCGGGCGGCGATCGGGGCGGATTCCTTGGCCACGGCATCCAGCAACGCGTGCACATATTCGGGCGACAAGCGCAGCGCCTGGCCGCCCGCGCCGGCCGCGTAGTCGATCAGATCATTGACCATGCCCAGCATGTGGTCGGCGCTACGGCGAATGATCGCGCCGCGCGGCGCATCATCGCGGCCGCCTGCCTGGATCAGGTCTGCGAAACCGATGATCGACGTCAGCGGCGTGCGCAGGTCATGGCTGATGCGCGCCAGGAAGTCCTGGCGCACGCGGCCGGCTTCATCGGCCTGGATAAGCGCCGCCTGCAACGCCTTCGTGCGCTCGGTGACGGCCTGGTCCAGCCGCTGGTGTTCGCGTTCGCGCGCCTCGGTCAGTTCGCGCTGCACCGCCAGCTTTTCCTGGCGATGCTGGCGCGTGCGCCCGTGCACCAACACGGCCAGCATCAGCGAGACCGACAACAGATCCCAAGCCACCTCAGGCCCGCCTTCCCAGCGCCCGGGCAGCAGCCCATGGATGAAGGCCAGCCGCAGGAACAGGCAGGCGCAATACACCGCGAAGGACAGCAGGAAGATCCGCGCATTGGCATGCCCGCGCCGCCAGCCGTCGGCCATGGAAACAGGCCAGACCAAGCCCCACAGGAAAACCAGCCCGACCAACGCCTGCGCGCTGACGCGGTAATTGCCCACGGCCGCCCACACGGTGCCTGCAAGGCCCATGACGATCAGCGTGCCATACACCCAGCGCCAGAGCCGCACCCGATGCAAGTCGGCAAACAACATTACCGAGAAGCCAAACACGGTAGCGGCGAGCGTGCCCAGCACGCTGGGCGCGCGCAGCACCGCCTCGCCTCCGCCCGTCAGCACGTAGCGGTACAGCAAACCCTGGAAAGAAATGCTGTAGAGAATTTCGGTGATGATGGCGGCGGCCAGCAGCAGGAACACCAGATCACGCTGAGCCATGCCCAGCACCCCGGTGTAGATGGCCACCATCAGCAGCGCGCCGATCAACAGCGCCAGGATCAGCGTGCCGCGCTGCGCCGCCCCCACGAACGCCCCCGGCGTCCACAAGGTGGGCTCCATGCTGATGGCCGAGCGGCTTTGCACCCGCACCAGCACCGTCATCCGCTCACCCGGGGTCAGCAGCAACGACGCCACGGACACGGATGACGGCACTTCACGCAAGGCGAGCGGCTCGCGGTTGCCGGCCAGCAAGACTTTGTAGGGTTGCCGCTGACCGTCGGGATACAGATAGAACCGCACATCTTCCAGCCGGGGCACGCCGAACGACAGCCAGCGCTCCAGGAAGCCTTCGGTGGGATTCTGCACGTCCAGCTTCAGCCAGAACACCGATGCCGAAAAGCCTTGGTTCAGCCAGGCGGGGGTCACGGGTTGCCAGGGGCCGTCAAGCATCTGGCTGGCGTCCTGCTTACCGGTCTTGTCCTCGATACCCAGCAATTCATGGTTGAGGTGCAGCCTGCCGGTCACGGCGCTCAGGTCCACGGCGGGTTGCGCGAGTTGCGCGGGTTGCGCGGGTTGCACAGGTTGCGCGGATTGAGCGGATTGCGTGGGTTGCACGGCTTCGGCCGCCTGCGCGCGCGCGGGCAGCAGCAGGCATGACAGGGCCAACAGCAATAACGGCAACGACCACAGCAACCGCAACGGCAACAGCAACCGCAACGGCAACAGCAACGGCAACGGCAACGAAAGCGGCAGCCAGCCCGGCAAGCCCAGGCGACGATCAGGCATGAGGATCAAATTCCTGGCGCAAGGCGGTCGGCGGCATGCCGAAGCGCTCGCGGAAAGCGGTGGAGAAATTGCCGCGGTTGCCATAGCCCACCGCTTGTGAAATGGCCTGAATATCCAGGCCCGTCTCGCACAGCAGCCGGCGCGCCTCGCGCATGCGCTCTTCCCGCAGGAACTCGAAGACGGTGGTTCCCGCGCAGCGCCGGAACGCCTGGTTCAGCCGCCGCGCGTTGGTGTTCAGCGCCTGGGCCAGCGCCATCAGTTCGGGCGTGTGGTCCAAGCGTTCGCGCAGCAGCTTGCGCGCGGCGCGAAACAGAACGCCGTCCAGCGTGGCCCCTGCCGCGGCGGCGGAGGTGCCGTCTTCGGCACTTGTCTCGGGCGCGGCCTGAGCCGGCGAAGACGCAGGCGTCGACGCCACCCGCAGATGAATCAGCAGGCGCAGGCGCACTTCCTCGAAATCGAACGGCTTGGCCACGTAATCGACCGCGCCCGCCGACAGCCCGGCCACCCGTTCGCTGGGCAAGGCTGCCGCGGTCAGGAAGATGATGGGAATGGCGCGCGTGGCCTGGTCGGCCTTCAGCAGACGGCAGGCCGCCAAGCCGTCGCAGACCGGCATGGTCACGTCCATCAGGATGATGTCCGGCTGCACCAGCTGCGCCTTGCGATAGCCGTCGTTGCCATCCTCGGCCACATAGACCCGGCAGTCCTGACTGGTCAGGAAATCCACCAGCAGCATGCGGTCTTCGGGGCGGTCCTCGACGACCAGCACGCGTAAACCGGCGAGCTGGCCCGGAGCCATCGGAAAGAAGGCGTCGTTCATGCCGCGCATTCTTTCATGCCGGCCGACGCTCGCGTGGGCAATAGGAGACAAAACCGAGGCCGCGGCTCGAATAATTTTCCTTGCGGCAAACCTACCTGGCATTCCAGCAAACCTCAGTAATGGAATATTTGCGTACTTACGATAATGTTTGTTACAGCGCGAAACTGGTTGGGTAACCACTTTTTCCGCCTGGCTGTCGCGTTGCCGCCACAGCCTGCCGGAACCTGCAATTCCTTGAATTTCCCTCTACCTGCCCAGTGACGGCGTCATGAGCGAAGGCCTATATCCGCGCTTGGCGGTTGCAAAAATGTTGTGTACCCAAGCGTGACTTATATGTCAAATAGCATCTATATATTCCAAATGTAACAAGCCGCCGTCCGAGCACCCATGCGCCGCCTATCCCGATTCTGCCGTCCTGCCGCCCTCTGCCTGTCCCCCATTTCCCTGCAAGTTGGCCTTGCCGCCGCAGCCCTGGCGTTTGCCGCCGGACCGGTCGCGGCGCAAAACGTGCGCCCGCAATTGCCGTCGGCCGCCGAGCCGGGCCGCACGCTGCCGCAACCGGCCATGCCGGAAAGCATGACCACCGCGCCGCAGGTGACCGTGCAGCAGGGCAGCGCGTCCGAGGCCCCCGCGGGCGCCGACAAGCTGAGCTTCACGCTGACTGACATGCGCGTGGACGGCGTTACCCACTATTCCCCCGAGAAAGTGCGCGCGCTGTATCAAGGGCTGCTGGGCAAGACGATCACCGTCGCTGACGCCTTCAAGGTGGCCAATGACATCGAACTGCTCTATCGCAACGACGGCTATGTGACCACGCGCGTCATCGTGCCGGAGCAGACCGTCGATGGCGGCGTCTTCCGCATCGTGGTGGTTGAAGGCTACGTCTCGGATGTGAAGTACGAAGGCGATATCGGCCCCGCGCAAGCGGCGGTGGAAAAGCTGGTGCAGCGCCTGCGCGGCGTGCGCCCCATCAATGTGGCCGAGGTTGAACGCCAGCTGCTGCTGGCCAATGACCTGAACGGCCTGGTCGTGCGCGCATCGCTTGAGGCCTCGCCCAAGGAAGTGGGCGGCTCGGTGCTGGTGGTGCAAAGCGAACGCAAGCCGGTCGACGCGCGCCTGGGCTTTGACAACCGCGGCTCGCCCTACCTGGGCTGGAGCGAAATGACCGGCCAGATCACGCTGAATTCGTTCGGCGAACGCGCCGACACGTTCACGTTGAGCGGCCGCCTGGGCTTTCCGGCGTATCGCAGCCAGGCCGTCGCCGGCAACTACGACATGCTGGTCTCTGACAGCGGCATGACCTTTGGTCTGGCCGCCAGCTATGCCAAGAGCGAGCCGGGCCGCGATCTGGCCCCGCTGAACGTCGCCAGCGACGTGCAGGCCTACACCGCCACCCTCACCTACCCGCTGATCCGTTCGCGCCTGGAAAACCTGCGTGCCTTCGGCATGTTCGATGTGCGCAACGTCGCCACCGACATCACCGACACGCCCTTCACGCGCGACCGTCTGCGCGTGCTGCGCGGCGGCTTGAGCTATGACCGCACCGACAGCTGGAACGGCATCACCGCCATCCGCGGCACGGTGCACCAGGGCCTGAACGCGATGGGCGCTACGCAAGAAGGCGCTGAGCTGGCCTCGCGCGCCAAGGGTCGCTCGGATTTCCTGAAGTTCACCGCCGAACTGACGCGTCTGCAACAGCTCACCGAACGCCTGTCGCTGGTCGCCACCTTCGCAGGGCAATACAGCGCCAGCCCGCTGCTGGCCAGCGAAGAATTCGCGCTGGGCGGCCCCAACTTCGGCCGCGGTTACGACGACGGCGAAATGTCTGCCGACTCCGGCGTGGCCGGTTCGCTGGAACTGCGCTACGCGGTGTCCACCGACCAATTCCTGCCGCACGGCGCGCACGTGTATTCGTTCATCGACGGCGGCCGCATCTGGTCGCGCAGCGAAAGCGCGCCCCTGACGCACGCCAACGTGTCCTCGTTTGGCGCGGGCATGCGCGCCAACCTGAGCAAGAACCTGTACGCCACGCTTGAAGTGGCCAAGCCCACCAGCTCGGATGTCCTGACCCAGGGCAACAAAGATCCCCGCGTGTTCTTCAGCATCTCGGCGCAGTACTAAGCAGCGAACGACAAGAGACCGACCATGAATCGCAATTCCCGCAGCCTCGCCCAATCCGCTCGCCGTTCGCGCCTGAAGAAAGAAACCGCCCTGCCCGCGCTCAGCACGCTGGCCATGGTGATTGGTTCGCTCGCCACAGGCGGCGCGCACGCCAATCCCACCGGCGGCAACGTGGTGGGTGGCGCCGCCAGCATAATCGACCGCGGCAACGGCACACTGGACATCAACCAGTCGACCGGCAAGGCCATCATCAACTGGAAAGACTTCAGCATTGGCGCCAACGAGACGGTCAACTTCCGCCAGCCCGGCGGCAAGAGCGTCACGCTGAACCGCGTGGTGGGCAATGACCCCTCGGCGATCTTCGGCAAGTTGAACGCCAACGGCACGGTGATGCTGGTCAACCCGAACGGCGTGGTGTTCGGCAAGGGTGCGCGCATCGACGTGGGCGGCCTGGTCGCCACCACGGCGAACATCAGCGACAAGGATTTCCTGGCGGGCAATTACAAGTTCAACCAGGCGTCGTCCAAAGCGAATGCCATGATCGTGAACGAAGGCACGATCAGCATCAAGGACAGCGGCCTGGCCGCGCTGGTTGCGCCGTCGGTGCGCAACTCGGGCGTGATCGAAGCCAAGCTGGGCCGCGTGGCCCTGGCGGGCGCGAAGACCGTTACGGTCGACTTCCAAGGCGACGGGCTGCTCAGCTTTGACGCCACCTCAACCGTCGGCGAACTGCCCAAGGACGCCAGCGGCAAGCCCGTGTCGGCCCTGGTCACCAACACTGGCGTCATCCGCGCAGACGGCGGCACCGTGCTGATGACGGCGCGCGCCGTCAAGGGCGTGATCGACAACGTCGTCAACACTGACGGCATCATCAGCGCCAAATCGGTCGGTACGCAAAACGGCAAGATCGTGCTGTCTGGCGGTGACGCCGGCACGGTCAAGATCGCTGGCACGGTCGACGCCACGGGCGCTGGCGCAGGCCAGCAAGGCGGCAAGGTCGTTGTCACCGGCGAACACGTCGATGTGACGCGCAGCGCCGCCATCGACGTCTCCGGCGCCGCAGGCGGCGGCGAGATTGCACTGGGCAGCCTGGGCGTTGCCCCGGACGACGGCTCGGCCGCGTTCAGCGGCAAGTCGTCCACCGTCAAGGTGGCCGCGGGCGCCACGCTCAAGGCCGACGCCATCGTCAAGGGCAACGGCGGTAGCGTCACGATGTGGTCCAACGAAGCCACGGCGTTCGCCGGCAGCCTGTCGGCGCGTGGCGGTGAACAAGGCGGTGACGGCGGCTTTGCCGAAGTCTCCAGCAAGAAGAACATCGGCCTGACCGGTTCGGTGGACATGCGCGCGCCCAAGGGCAAGACGGGCCTGCTGCTGATCGACCCGACCGACCTGCGCATCGTTGATTCCAACGCCGGCTCGGGCGCGCTGGACGGCAATGCCGGTGACGGCACCGTCAACGGCGGCGACGCCAACGCGGCCAACAACACCGTGTCGCGCGGCCTGTTGGAAAGCCTGGCCGGCACCACGAACATCAAGCTGGAAGCCACCGGCCAGATCACGATTGCGGACATGGCCGCGATCAATCTGCAAACCACCTCGGGCAACAGCTTCACGCTGCGCTCGACGCAGACGGGCGGCATCCGCTTCGAGAATTCGAATACTGAAATCAGCACCCAGGGCGGCGCGATCACGCTGGAAGCGCTGGGTGTGGGCAGCACGCTGGACAACATCGGCAAGCTGACGAGCCGTGGCGGCGCGATCACGTTGAACGCCACCGGCGACATCAACCTGGCCAACGTCATTGACGCCGGCAGCGGCGCAGCGCTGGTGCGCACCAGCGCGGGCACCATCCGCAACACGGGCGGCGCCAACCAGGTCGTGGCGGGCAACACCGTCACGCTGGACGCCAGCGGCGGCAGCATCGGCGAGATCGGCAACGCCATCAACACCCAGACCGCAAAGCTGGCGCTGGCCACCGGCGGCAACCTGGCTGTGGCCAACCGCTCGGTGCTGAACACGCTGGACATCACCAGCCGCCACGCGCAACCCGGCGTCAACAATTCGTACGAACTGTCGTCCGACGGATTGACGTTCTCGCTGACGGACAACGGCAGCTATCAGCTGAACACCGTCAGCCAGGCCGGTCTGAACTTCTCGTTCACCGGCGACCGCACGATCAACGTGGGCACCATCGCGCTGGGCGCAAGCGCCCTGTCGCTGACGTCCACGGCCGGAGACATCCTGGCCCGCAACAGCCTCAACAGCATCGGCGCCAGCACCATCGCGCTGAAGGCCGCAGGCAGCACCGGCGGCAATGGCGCCATCGGCTCCTCTGCGCTGGCGCTGAACACGCACACGACCTCGCTCACGGCCGCCAGTGGGTCGGGCGGCGTGTATGTGAACAACTCGGGCAGCATGACGCTGCGCTCCATCGACACCACGGGCGCGCTGTCCGTCTGGGCCGGCGGTCATTTGAAGGTGGGCGCCATCAAGGCCGGCACGACCGTGCTGACGTCGAATGTAGGCAGCATCTTTGACGATGGCGACGACGCCACCTCGATCAACACCAACGCGCTGACTCTGTCGGCGCAGAACAGCATCATCGGCGCTGCGAACCGCAGCCTGAAGACCAACGCCAGCAGCGTGTCCGCCACCAGCGGCACGGGCGTGTATCTGGACAGCACCAGCAGCAATCTGACCATCACGCAGGCACAGGCGAACAACGCCGCCATCGTGATCACTGGCGCGGGCAGTGTGTCGGCCAACAACGTCAGCTCGTCTGGCGGCGCCGTCAACCTGACCGGCAACAGCATCTTCGCCGGTCAGGTCAACGCGGGGTCGGGCAACGTCACGCTTACCGCGCGCGCGGGCAGCATCACGGGGTCGTCGGCATCGCTGATCACCGGCAACGTCGTCACCCTGCTGGCCCCGGCGGCCAGCAGCACCTACACGGTGGGCACCACCGGCACCTTCCTGCGCACGGCGGCGGGTGAACTGCACGCCACGGGCGGCGGCATCTACATCAACCAAGCGCAAGGCTCGGTGCTGCTGGATGACCTGAAAGCCTTCAACGGCATTTCCGTTATCGGCATCGCCGACCTGACCGCCAACAAGCTGGATGCCGGCACCGGCACCCTCTGGCTCACTGCTCAGGGCGGCGACATCCTGCGCGCCAATGCCAACAGCGAACTGGCGGGCAACAGCATCAACCTGCAAGCCCGGCGCCATATTGGCACGAGCAGCGACCGAATCAAGACCGCGACGACCAGCCTGACGCTGGGCAGTGGCGGCGACATCTACATCGACAACCCCGGCAAGACGCTGACGTCTCTGTCGATCAGCAACACGCACATGGACCCGGCCCGGCGCAACACGCTGCTGGTGTCCGCCCCTTACCTCGCCTTCGACGTCAATGACGACGTGGGCAACGCGTACGAACTGAAGCAGGTCTACAGCTCGCTGCTGAACCAGTTCATCTTCAACGGCGATCAGACGCTGAAGCTGGGCAACATCCGCGCCAGTAGCGGGATCTCTCTGACGTCCACGCAAGGCAGCATTCTGGACGATGGCAACGCCGAAACGCGGGTCACGGCCAGCGCAGTCACCCTTTCCGCCAATCAAGACATCGGCACGAGCGGCAACTTCGTCTCGGTCAACGCCCCGTACCTGTCGCTGGACACGCGCGGCAATCTCTACGCAACCAGCATCGCCGACCTGTCTTCGTTGACGGTGACCGCTCGCCACAAGGGCGAAGACGACCACTATGTGCTGGACGTGCGCGCGCCGTCGCTGCTGTTCAACATCACGGACGACGTCACCGGCCACACCATTCACGAGGTGCGCGACAGCAACTCGGTGAACTTCAGCTTCATCAGCGACCGCGACGTCACCGTCGGCAGCATCGATACGGGTTACAGCGGTTCCATCACGCTGAACACGACGGGCGCGATCAGCGACGACGGCAACAAGAACACCCAGTTACTGGCCAACTCGGTGAACCTGATCGCTGGCGGCGCCATCGGCGCCACCGGCACGGGCTATCTGGACATTCTGACCAGCAACCTGTCTGGCTCGGCCGGCAATGGCGGCTTCTATGCCCAATTGCTCAAGCCCACCGGCTCCGGCAACACCACCGGCATCATCACGCTGAACAACATCACGGCGACCGACGCGGTGCAGATCGATGCGCGCCAGGGCGACCTGGTGGTCTCCGGCACGGTACGCAGCTGGAACGACGACGTTACGCTGAACGCGGCCAACGGCTCCATCCTGGCCAATGGCTCGGGCAACGCGTACGCCGGCGGCGGCGACATCGCGCTGACGGCAGCCGGCTCCATCGGCGGCACGTACGCGGGCGCCTTGCGCTATGTGGGCGTAGGCGGCGTGGGTCTGGTCAACGTCCAGGCCAATGCGGGCGGCGACATCTACCTGAACGGCACCACCAGCGACGTCAAGCTGGTCACGCTGACGGCGGGCGGCCAGCTCGGCTACACCCAGTCGTTCGGCACCACGACGGTGGGCAGCGTGCAAGCCACTGGGCCGGCGTCGCTGGCCAACACCTCGGGTTCCCTCCTTGACGACGGCGACGCCGCCACGAAGATCCAGGCCGGCAGCATTGCCTTGTCGGCGGGCGGCCAACTGGGCGCAGCAGGCGCTGCGCTGACCTTGCAGGCCCCGGACGTCAGCCTGACCAGCGGCGGCAACATCACCGTTGACAACCTGACGGGTCTGACGCGCCTGGCCGTTACGCGCAATGGTTCGGCCTACGGCTCCTATGCGATCACCGCGCCCAACCTGACGGCCTTCACGCTGACGGATGACGCCAGCGGCATCCACCTGAAGGACATCGCCAGCTCGACCAATCTGGACTTCGGCTTTTCCGCCAACAGCAAGAACATCCTGGTCGGCAACATCGATGCCGGCGCGGGCGGCAAGGTCAGCCTGGTTTCGTCCAACAACATCGCCAACGACGATCTGGCCAACCCCGGCGCCATCCGCGCCGGGACGGTCGCGCTGACGGCGGGGGCTGGCGGCTCGATCGGCTCGTCGGCCACCGGCGGCACGCTGGCGTTGAACGGCACGTCGGCGTTGAGCTTGACCGCGGGCAACAGCTTCTATGTCGCCAGCGACACCGTGCTGCGCAGCCTGGCCATCAACAGCCTGCGTTCGGCGGGCGCCACCAGCACCATCGCCATTGGCGGCGGTGCCGGCCAGACCATCAAGATCAGCGATGACGGCACCACGCAGTACCTGGAACAGATCACCGGCGGGCTGACGGACTTCAGCTTCACCGGCCGCAAGAACATCCAGGTGGGCGCCATCACCGCCACCAACGCGGTCAACCTGACCACGGCGGGCGGCGGCGTCTATTCCAGCATCACCAGCGATGCTGGCGCTGGCCGCATCACGGCCGGCACGGTCAAACTGTCGGCAACCGGCAGCGACAGCTACACCGCTCGCGACGCCAATACGGGCGCCATCGGCAGCACCGGCCGCGCCCTGCGCACCACCGCCAACAATCTGGTGATCGCCAACAATGGCGACATCACCCTGAACAACGGCGGGCAGGCGCTTAGCAGCATCGACCTGAACCTGACGCGCCGCGACGCCTACAACGACACGATTGCCGATACCAACGCCTATTCCTTTGCCGGGCTGGGCGGCCAATCGCTGTCGCTCAGCGGCGGCACCGTCCTGTTTATCACGGCAGACATGAACGGCGCCGCGTTGGCCATCAGCGCCGATTCCACCATCGCGACCAATACGATCAATACGGGCGCCACGGGTTCGGTGTCGCTGACCTCGCGCTACGCGAACAGTTTGCTCAACCCCACGATCTCGCGCAATTCCGGCCAGATCACCGGCAACAGCGTCAGCCTGAATGCACTGGGCACGAACGGCAGCGTGTCGGGGTCCACCAACACCAACAACCTGTCCATCGCCTCGGCTGGCAACGTCAGCGTCTCCAACACCAAGCAGTTGTCGTCGCTGTCGCTGACGGCGAACCACAGCAACACCACCGGCGCGCAGACCAACTCGTACGCGATCTCGGCCACCGGCCTGAACTTCTCGCTCGGCGATTCGAACGGCGTCAATGGCATGACGCTCAACAACATCACGTCCAACGGCCTGGCGCTGTCCTTGTCGTCGGACCGCACGCTAACCGTCAGCAACGTCAACACCGGCGCGGGCGGCTCGGTCACGCTGGGCAGCAGCGGCAACATCTACGGCAACAGTTCCAGCGCCAGCAGCCCCAACATCACCACGGGCGATCTGACATTGAATGCGGGCTCGGTCTCGGGCACGTACAACACGGTCCAACCGCTGTATGTCAGCGTCGACACGCTGTCTTCGAATGTGCGCGGCAGCCTGTGGGTGTCGAACAACAAGAACCTGACGCTGCTGAACAACAGCGCCGCCAGCTCCGCGCAGGTGAACGTCACCAACGGGTCGATCATGCAAGGCGCCGGCAGCCGCTTCGTCGCCCCCGCGCTGACGCTGACCGCCACGCAATCCATCGGCGCCGCCGGCAACGCGGTGCAAACCGATACGCGCCAGCTGATCACACAGACCGGCCGCGATCTGTACCTGAACAACGCGTCGAACCTGTTCAGCCTGAACGTCACCGCCAACCACGCGAACCAGGCTGTGGACAACGTGGTCCAGGTCGCTGCCCAGGGCCTGACGTTCAACGTCACCGATACCGGCGGCTACAACCTGTTCGACGTGCGCGACACCACCGGCCTGAACTTCTCGTTCTCTGGTGACCGCACGCTGAACATCGGCAACATCGACACGGGCCCGGCCCACACCGTCAGCCTGGCCGCCAACGGCGCCGGCAGCAACATCGTGAACCTGTCGCCGACGTCCCACGTCACGGGCGATTCGGTGTCGCTGTTCGCCACCGGCCAGATCGGCACCAGCCCGGCCGACAAGATCCAAACGACGACCAGCGAGCTCTACCTGACGGGCGGCAGCCACGTCTATGTGAACAACGACCGCGACCTGGCCAGCCTGTCGCTCTACGCGACCGGCGTAGCGCCGTCGACCTACGACATCACGTCGGACCAACTGGTGTTCAATGTTGAACACAACGGCCGCCTGCAAGTCAACGAAGTCCGTGACGACACCGGCCTGAACCTGTCGCTGGCCAGCAGCGTGGGCCAGGACATCGGCATCATCGACACGCAAACCACCGGCACCGTCCGCCTGTCCAGCAACAGCAGCATCCTGGGCAACGCCGACGACAGCCAGCGCATCACCGCGGGCCAGGTATCGATCGTCGCCCAAGGCACGGGCGGCATTGGCGCCGTGGGCCGCGAAATCAATCTGTCCGCGCCGATTGTCAGCATCCAGAACACCGGCGACGTCTACATCGATTCCGACACGCACATCGATTCGCTGTCGCTGTACGCGATGGGCAACGCCGCGCGCACCTACAGCATCAACTCGCCGACGCGCGAGGGCGGCAACATCGGCTTTACCGCCACCGACGGCGGCAGCGGCAGCGCGGCTGGCCTGGTGCTGGGCAACATCACGGACGCGGGCGGCTTGAATCTGTCCGTCACCAGCGACCGCACCATCACCGTCGGCACCATCAACGTCGGCTACGACAACGTCGCGTTGACCTCGCGCAACGGCTCGTTGCTGGGCGATGGCGATGCCAACACCAAGATCGACGCCGCATCGCTGACGCTGAACGCCAACAACGCGATCGGCGCCGCGGGCGCTGGCAACGCCATCGACACCCGTGTCAGCACGCTGACGGGCCGCGCCGGCAATGGCGGCGCGTACATCACGGTGGAAGGCAACACCAGCCTGCCCAGCCTGACGTCAACGGGCGCAAGCTCGGTCAGCAATACCGTGGGCGACATCGAGCTTGGCACCGTCAACACCAACGGCAACGCGTTCTCGGTCAACAACACCGGCGGCTCCATCCTGAGCGGCACGATCAGCAACGCCACCACCGTCGACCTGACGGCCAACGGCTCGATCGGCAACAAGAGCGCCATCCGCACCACCAACATCAGTGGCGCTACGACGACTGTGACGTTGAGCGCGCGCAAGACGGCCACGGCGGACGGCAGCATTGCGCTGACCGAAACCTACGGCTTGCGCGTGGCATCGGCCACGGCCGACGGCAACATCACCCTGACGGCAGACACCGCCGGCAGCGGCCGCGATCTGCTGGTGGGCACCATCAGCACCACCGATGGCGCGGTGGCGTTGAAGACCGGCCAAGGCAACATCATCGGTGTGGACAACAACAACCGCATCACCGGCAAGAGCGTCACACTGACGGCCGACTATGGCTCGGCACGCAGCATCGGCACGATCACGACCCGTCTCCACCTGGACACGCCGTCGCTGACGCTGAACACCCCGGGCGCCATCTACGTTGATAACCTGGCCGACCTGACCGACCTGACGATCAACCGGAACAACGCCACGGGCAATCAGAATGGCAGCAATGGGGTCCTGGCCATCAACGCTCAGAACCTGACGTTCAGCGGCGACGACAACGGCACCAACACCGCGCTGACCGTCGTTCGTGACACCACCGGCCTGAACTTCACGTACAAGGCGATCGGTTCGATCACCCTGCACGATATCGACGTAACGTCCAACGGTTCGGTCAACCTGTCGACCAATCCGTACTACTACACCGGCGGCTCCATCCAGGGCATGAACGGCTCGTCGAAGATCACGGCGGGCGACCTGACGCTGTCCACCGCGTCGGGCAACACCACCAACGCGATCGGCTCCGCGGGCAACGCCCTGAACACCCAGGTCAACAACATCTCGGCCACGGCCTCGGGTGGCATCTGGCTGAAGCAGACAGGTTCGATCAACCTGGGCAATCTGCGCGCGGGCGAAGACCTGTCGGTGACGACCACCACGGGCGACATCCTGGTCGGCGCGGTCAGCTACGGCACCGACAAAACGCTGACCCTGAACGCCCAGAACGGCAGCATCCTGGACGGCGGCGGCGCCATCTCGGGTTCTGGCACGGGCGCCATCACGCTGACCGCGAAGAATGGCATCGGCACGAACGATGCCGCGATCAAGATCGCGGCGCCGTACAACCCCGTGTCCGCCACCGTCACCGGCGCGGGTTCCTTGTTCCTGAACAGCACCACCAACCTGCTGGGCGGCCTGACAACGTCTGTCGCGAACGGCGCAACGCGTGTCACGTCGGCGGGCAACCTGGTGCTCACCAGCATGACGTCAGGCACCGATGCAGCCGGCAACGGCATCTCGGTGAACACCACCTCGGGCAACATCACCGTCAAGAACGTGCAGGCTGGCAGCACGCAAGGCCAGATCACGCTGAACGCTGAGAACGGCTCCATCCTGGCGGATGCGGCCGGCGCGACCATCAAGGCGTACGGCGTAACGCTGAACGCCCGCAGCGGCATCGGCGCCAACAGCACGCTGGGCCGCATCAACGCAACCGGCCAGCGCGTGGAAGCCACCACCAACGGCGCGATGTACCTGGCGGCGGACAACAACTCCGTCTACTCGTACCTGTCGGGCAACACCATCGACATCGCCGCGGCTGGCAACCTGCAAATCGCCAACGCCATCGCCGCCAACGGCAACGGCACGATCAAGATCGTCGGCAACGGCACGAACAGCCAGCTGGTTGCGGGCAATATCGACGCGGGCGTGGGTTCGGTCAACATCGACTACAGCAAGACCGGCAGCACCATCGTTGATGACCGCGAGCAATCCACGCGCATCATCGGCAATTCGGTCACGCTGAAGGCTGGCGCGGGCATCGGCGGCGCCGAAGGCTCGCCTGACAAGGTGCAGACGACCGCCGCCATCATCACGGCGGAAGTCACCGGCAACGGCTCGATCTTCCTGGACGACAACCGCGCGGCCGGCACAACGCTGAATTCCATCATTACGCAGAACGGCGCCATCGGCATCACCACGGCTGGCCCCACGCTGGTCACCAGCGCCATCACCAAGACCAACTCGACGGCGAACGACATCTCGATCGCCACGTCCAATGGCGACTTGTGGATCAACACGATCGACGCCATGAACTCGGGCGACGTCACGCTGAAAGCGGCTGGCTCGATCCTGGGCGCACTGCAGGGCAACCTGGTCTTCGGCAACAGCCTGACGGCGGCGGCCGGCGGCAGCATCGGCACGGCCGCCAACCTGGCCAACGGCACGGGCGGCCTTGCGTTGCGCACCAACGTTGCGTCGCTGGGCGATCTGACGACGGGCGCCGATGGCGCGGTCATCGTCCTGAACAACGTGGG
Organism: Achromobacter sp. 01N37; assembly: GCF_056399725.1. NCBI lineage: Bacteria > Pseudomonadati > Pseudomonadota > Betaproteobacteria > Burkholderiales > Alcaligenaceae > Achromobacter > Achromobacter sp. 01N37. The sequence goes on along the minus strand of NZ_JBFTRX010000007.1, from coordinate 40,121 downwards.
CACCCGCGCCCTGACGCTCAACGGCGACGTCACCCAGACGGGCGACAACAGCTCGGTCTACATCCGCTCGTCGGGCGACCTGAACGCCAGTTCCGGCCTGTCCAACACCGCCGACAATGTGCTGCTGTCTTCGGCTGGCACGCTGACGGTTGCAAGCGCGGGCGTACAAGCCAATGACACCGTCACCCTGGTGGGTACGCGGGATGTGGTCGCAGCCGGCGCGACGCCGCGCAATATCACCGTCCGCGGCGATACGCTGAACTTCACGAGCGGCGCGGCAGGCGGCAACACGGTATTGACGACGGAAGTCGCCAACGCCAATGTCAACCTGACCGGCATCACGGCGCCGGCGAACCTCACGCTGAACAACACCGGCGCGCTGACCGCGGATCTGAACACGTCCAACGGCAACATCACCGCCACCGCCACCGGCACGCTGAACGTGTCGGCTGCGGCCCTCGGCAACAGCCGCACCATCGACCTGAGTTCGCAGCACGGCGACGTGGCGTTCGGCCTGATCGATGCCGGCGCCACGAACGGCGCGGTCATCCTGGCCGCCGCTGAAGGTTCGCTGGTGGGCGCGGGGATCAACCTCACGACCAATAGCCTGGACCTGACCAGCCTGAACGGCATTGGCGACGCAAGCGCCGCCTTCAACACGTCGGCGCGCTATCTCAAGGCCAACGTGCTGGGCGCAGGCGACATCCTCGTGGACGGCACCGGCCCGTTGACGCTGGGCAACATCGCGACGGCCGATGGCGACATCCAGATCGCCGCTGTGGGCGACCTGATCAGCACCGTCAAGCTGTCTGCGGGCAATCACGGCGACGTGTTCCTGGGCTCGGTCTCGGGCAACGTCGGCGTCAACCACGCCATCGCCAACACCGACGTCAACAACCTGACGGTGATCGGCGCGCAAATCGGCATGGCCGCCGCCAACACCGCAGGCGCGCAGACCTACAACGGCAATGTCACGCTGACCGGCGACCTGACCGGCACGGCCATCGACATTACCGGCAACGCCACGCTTAACGGCGCCAAGCGCACCCTGACCGCTACCGGCGCCAATGGCGACATCAGCATCACGGGCTCGCTAAACGGCGGCAATCAACAGGCGGTGATCACCGCCAGCGACGGCGACGTCACGCTGGGCGGCGACGCCCAGAACCTGGCCAGCCTGACCATCACCGGCGACCACATCGCCCTGCGCAACGTCTACAGCACGGGCGCGCAGCAGTACAACGGCGACACGACGCTGCGCGGCAACTACATCACGACCAACGGCGCCTTCGGCGTGGATGGCGCGGCCATTCTGGCCAGCGGCGTCAGCGTGGTGACGGGCAGCGGCGCGGTGACGTTCACGGGTGACGTGTCGGGCGCCAACACGCTGACCGTCAACACCACCGGCGCCTCCACCTACGATGGCGCGATCAACATCGCCACGCTGGGGCAGGCGGGCACGGGCGCCGTCGCCCTCAACGGCGGCGACGTCACCACCACCGGTTCGCAGTACTACGAAGGCCGCGTGGTGTTGGGCGACGACACCGCGCTTACCGGCAGCCTGGTCACCTTGCGCCAGGGCGCAGACGGCGCGCATGCGCTGGAGATCAGCGGCGACGCGTCGCTGGCGGGCGCCATCGGCGCCAACACCAAGCTGGCCAGCCTGACCGTGAACGGCCCGGCCACGCTGAACGCAAGCAGCATCGCCACCACGGGCAACCAGCACTACCAGGGCGCCGTGACGCTGGGCAGCGATCAGTCGCTGTCCACCACCACCGGCAACGTCACGTTCGACGACACGTTGAACGGCCCGCGCAACCTCCTCATCGCCTCGACGGCGGGCGGCGACGTCAGCTTTGACGCCGTGGGCGCCGCAGGCCAACGCCTGGGCAACGTGACGGTCAACACCGCGGGCGACACCGCCTTCAACGGCGCCGTGTACGCAGCATCGGTGCAGACCGATGCGCCAGGCACCGTCACCATCAATGGCGGCCGCGTCGACACAACGGGCGTGCAGTCCTTCGGCGAGCTGGTCACGCTGGGCGCGGACACCGTCCTGAAGGGCGGCGCGATCACGCTGGCTCAAGGCGTGAAGTCGGCCGACGAAACGCAAGGCCTGACCATCGACGGCGACGCCGTGATCAACGGCGCGGTCGGCGCGGGCGCCAACGCCCGCCTGGCCTCGCTGACCATCACCGGCACGGCGGACCTGAACGGCGGCGTCATCAACACCGTGGGCGCGCAGTCCTTCCAAGGCGACGTCACGCTGGCCAACGATCTGGTGGTCAACACCCAGGGCGCGGCGGGCAGCAACGTCAGCTTCGGCGGCAAGGTCGCCAGCACCTCTGGCGACGCCAACGGCCTGACGATCAACGCGGGCCTGGGCAACGTGACCCTGGCGGACCAGGTCGGCGACAACGCCGGCGCCCGTCTGGGCGCGCTGGCCATCAACAGCAATGGCGCCACCACGCTGGACGGCGCGGTGTATGCAGGCTCGGTCACGACCAACGCCGGCGGCACGCTGGCGCTGAACGGCGGTCTGGTCGACACGGTCGGCACGCAGTCCTACGGCGAACGGGCTGTGCTGGGCGCGAACACGGTGCTCAAGGGCAGCACCGTCACGCTGGCGCAAGGCGCGGATTCGGTTGACGAAACCCAAGCCCTGACCATCACCGGCAACGCCGTGATCAACGGCGCATTGGGCGACAACGCGCGCCTGGCGTCCCTGACCATCTCTGGCGCGGCTGACCTGAACGGCGGCAGCATCGACACCGTCGGCGCACAGTCCTACCAAGGCAACGTCACGCTGTCCGATGATCTGGACATTCACACCGCCAACAGCAACGTCACGTTCAACGGCACCATCGCCAGCGCCGCGGGCGAAGCCAACAACCTGACGATCGGCGCAGGCAACGGCAACGTCAACGTTGTGGGCGGGGTGGGCAACGCCACCACTGCCCGCCTGGGCGATGTGGCCATCAACAGCAACGGCGCAACCACGCTGGGCGGCGCGGTGTACGCGGCATCCGTCACCACCGATGCGGGCGGCACGCTCGCCATCAACGGCGGTTTGGTCGACACCACCGGCACGCAGTCCTACGGCGAACTGGCCGTGCTGGGCGCGAACACGGTGCTCAAGGGCAGCAACGTTACGCTGACGCAAGGCGCGGATTCGGTTGATGAAACCCAAGGCCTGACCATCGACGGCAACGCCGTGATCAACGGCGCGGTGGGCGACAACGCCCGCCTGGCCGCGCTGACCATCACCGGCGCGTCGGAACTGGGCGGCGGCACGATCAACACCGTGGGCGCGCAGTCGTACCAAGGCAACGTCACCCTGTCCGACGAGCTGGTGGTCAACACCAACGGCGCGGCCGGCAGCAACGTCAGCTTCGGCGGCGCCATCGCCAGCACGGACGGCGACGCCAACGGCCTGACGATCAACGCAGGTCTGGGCAACGTCACCCTGTCGGGCAAGGCCGGCGACGACGCTGGCGCCCGCCTGGGTGCACTGGCCATCAACAGCAGCGGCGCCACCCAGCTGGACGGCGAGGTCTATGCCGCGTCCGTCAACACCGACGCGGGCGGCACGCTTGCCATCAACGGCGGCTTGGTCGACACGACCGGCACGCAGTTCTACGGCGAACTGGCCGTGCTGGGCGCGGACACGGTGCTCAAGGGCAGCAACGTGACGCTGGCGCAAGGCGCGGATTCGGTTGACGAAACCCAAGGCCTGACCATCGACGGCAACGCCGTGGTCAACGGCGCACTGGGTAACGGCACCGACGCCCGCCTGGCCTCGCTGACCATTACCGGCGACGCAGAACTGGGCGGCGGCACGATCAACACGGTTGGCGCGCAGTCGTATCAAGGCAACGTCACGCTGACCGACGATCTGGACAGCCGCAGCGCCAATGGCGACGTCACCTTCGGCGGCACGCTGGTGAGTTCGGCTCAAGACGGCCACGGCCTGTCGCTGGCGACTGGCACGGGCAACGTCACCTTCTCGGGCGCAGTGGGCGACGACGCCGCCGGCCGCCTGGGTGACATCACCGTCGCCAGCAACGGCGCGACGACGTTGGACGGCGCGGTGTACGCGGCCTCCATCACCACCGATGCCGGCGGCACGCTCGCCATCAACGGCGGCTTGGTCGACACGACCGGCACGCAGTCCTACGGCGAACTGGCCGTGCTGGGCGCGGATACCGTGTTGAAGGGCAGCACCGTCAGCCTGTTGGGCGGCGGCGACGGCGCACACGGCTTGACGATTGACGGCGACGCCGTGTTGAAGGGCGCGTTCGGTGCGCAAGACGCACTGGCCAGCCTGACGGTCAACGGCACGTCCAGCCTGGATGGCAGCATCGGCACCACGGGCGAGCAGTCGTACAACGGCCCCGTCACGCTGGACGGCGATGTCACGCTGACCACGCAAGGCGGCAACATCGCGTTCAACGACACGGTCGCCAGCAGCCAAGGCGATGGCCATGGCCTGTCGCTGTCCACGGGCGCAGGCGACGTCACCTTCACGGGCCCCGTCGGCGACGCCACGGGCGGCCGTCTGGGCGACATCACCATCGCCAGCAACGGCGCGACGACGCTGGACGGCGCGGTGTACGCGGCATCGATCACGTCGGATGCCGGCGGCACGCTCGCCATCAACGGCGGCTTGGTCGACACGACCGGCACGCAGTCCTACGGCGAACTGGCCGTGTTGGGCGGCGACACGGTATTGAAGGGCAGCACCGTGAGTCTCTTGGGCGGCGGTGACGGCGCACACGACCTGACGATCGACGGCGACGCCGTGCTGAAGGGCCCGTTCGGTGCGCAAGACGCGCTGGCCAGCCTGACGGTCAACGGCAAGTCCACGCTGGGTGAAGGCAGCATCGCCACCACGGGCGACCAGTCGTACAAGGGCGCGGTCACGCTGGGCGGCAACGTCTTGGTGGCCAGCCGCGACGGCGATATCGGCTTCAACGACTCGGTTGACGGCACGCATGATCTGGCGGTCTCGGCAGGCAAGGGTGACGTCACCTTCGCCGGCCCGGTGGGCCAGGATTCACGTCTGGGCAACCTGACGATCAACGCCGCGGGCGACACCGTGTTGGACGGCCCGGTCCGCACCGCCTCGCTGCAAACCAGCGGCAACGGCGACCTGCTGATCAACGGCGGTTCAGTCAACACCACGGGTGCTCAGCAGTACGGCCAGCACGTGATCCTGTCTGGCGTGGACACCACGCTGACCGGCACCAACGTGCAATTGAAGGCCGGCGTGGACGGCACCGAGCCGGGCCAACAAGGCCTGATCATTGCCGGCAACGCCGACATCCAGGGCGACGTCGGCGGCACCACGCCGCTGCGCGGCCTGGCCGTCCAAGGCACGACCACGATGGGTCCGGGCAAGGTCGTCACCACGGGCGACCAGGTCTACACCGGCGCGGTCACGCTGACGGGCGACCGCGAACTGACCAGCAGCACGGGCTCCGTCGTGCTGGGCAGCAAGCTGGACGGCGGCAATGGCAATAACCTGGCCATCAACGCCGGCAAGAACGTGCAGGTGGCGGGCGACGCCACCGGCCTGGGTTCGCTGACCTTGCGCGCCGTCGACACCATTGTGTTCAACGGTGACGTCAGCGCCTACCGCGTGCAGCAGCTGGAGGCCAAGTCCGCCAGCTACAACGGCGCGGTGCGTGCCACGGGACCGGACGGCATCGACATCTCGGGCGGCACCGTGTCGTTCGGCAAGGACGTCACCGCCGACACCGGCGCGATCCGTGTCACCAATACCGACCCGGCCGGCACGACGACGTTTGCCTCCGGCTCCACGGTCAAGGCCGCCACGGGCTTCACCCAGACCGGCGGCGCCGGCCTGACGCTGCCCGCGCAACTGCTGGTGACCCAAGGCCCCATCAACCTGGGCGCCCCGGCCACGCTGCAAGGCGCGAATGCCACCATCAGCACCAACGGCAACATCACCGCCGTCGGCCTGTCTGGCCCGCAAACTTCGTTGACGCTGGCCGCCGGCCCGCTGGGCGCGCTGCGCATCGGTCTGAACGACGGCAACCTGAGCCACAAGCTGGACGTGGCTGAGCTGATCGTTCCCACCGCCGGTTCGGCCGACGTGTGGGGCACGGTCGGTGGCAAGACGGGCGCCCTGGCGGCCGCTTCCATCAAGAGCTCGCTGGTGGGTTCGCCGTATTACCTGAACGGCGTCACGTGGGGGCCGACGGGCACCATCGACCGCCTGGCCGCCATCACCGCGCCGCAGCCGATCATCCCGACCACGCCTACCGCCGATTCTTTGTTCCGTGGTACGGTCCCGCCTGATGGTTTCGGCCCTGATGCGCTGAATGCATACGCCGATCCGCAGGTGCTGAAGGTGGCCGCTGCGAGCTTTAACTGGCTGCTGCCTTCCGGCGACAACGCCATGCTGAACGTACCGGCCGGCAACACGTCGGTACTGCAAGCCCCGGGCAGCAACCCGCAACAACCTGTCGCCGAAGGCAATCCGTCTTCCGACGACGAGCGTCGCGACAACGACGCGCAATCCCGCACTCTTTGATTCGACACCATGACTACGCAGACTTCGCTTCCCCTGTTCTACGAACAACCCCGTCCTCTGGCTGCCGGCGTGCACGCCAACCTGTCGCTGGCCGGCAACACGGGCTTTGCCTATGCCGCCAACACCAACGCCGTGCCGCTGGTGGCCACCGAGCTGCCCACGGCTTGCCGCCACTTCCCCATCGTCTTCACCGACGGTGAGCAACCCACGCCCGTCGCGGTGCTAGGCGTGCGCGGCCAGGAGAACCTGTTCGTCGACGCCGACGGCCAATGGCGCGCCGGCACCTACATCCCGGCCTACGTGCGCCGCTACCCGTTCATCTTCATGGAGAACGAAGACCGCAGCCAGTTCACGCTGTGCGTGGACGAGAAGGCCGCATCCGTGGTGGAAGGCCGTGACAACCCGTTCTTCGACGACGCCGGCGAGCCCACCGACCTGGCGCGCAGCGCCCTGGAATTCTGCCGCGACTACCAGAACCAGCACGCCTACACGATGGAGTTCGCACAAGCCCTGGCCGCTGCCGACCTGCTGATCGAGAACCGCGCCGACATCACCCTGCCCGACGGCCAGCGCCTGGCCATGTCCGGCTTCAAGGTGATCGACGAAGCCAAGTTCAACAAGCTGTCGGATGAAGAGTTCCTGCGCTGGCGTGCCAACGGCTGGCTGCCGCTGGTCTATTGCCACCTGCTGTCGATCAACACGTGGCCTGCCCTGATCAACCAAGTGCAGCCGGTGGCGGTGGCTGAGGAATCCGCCGAGGCGTGATTTCCTGGCAGCGCGGCAAGGCCGGTCACCGCACCGGCTTGCCCCCGCCCACTCGGAAATTTTTTTTCGAGGCCTTTAGGCGCCGACGCAATCGGCGCCTTTTTTTATGGCCGAACGTGTGACGCGTGATACGAGCCGCCGTTAAAAATCCACCGTGGCCGACAGCAGGACCGTGCGTGGTGCGCCGATCGTCAGGCCGTTGGAGGACGCGGAGGCCCAGTACGCTTTGTTGAACACGTTTTCGACGGTGGCGCGCAACGTGACCGGGGTGTTGCCCGCGCGAAACGCATAGCGTGCGCCCACGTCAACGCGAGTCCAGCTGGGGATCTCCTGACGGTTCGCGGCGTCCAGGTATTGCGACGTCGTGCGCAGGGCGCGCGCCGACATGGTCAGGCCGGCCAGAAATGGCGTGTCCCATTCCACGCCAAGGTTCATGCTGTAGCGCGGCGAGCCGGGCGCGACGTTGCCCTCGGTGAGCGCATTGCCGGTTTTGGTCAACCGGCCATTCAGAAACATCACGCCCGCCAGCACGCGCACGTTGTTGACGGGTTCTCCGAACACGTTGAACTCCATCCCGCGATTGCGCTGCATGCCGTTGACCGAATAGATGCCTGTGGCCGGGTCCGTGAGCCCGCTGGGGCGGCGGATCTGGAAGGCGCTGAACGTTGCGCCCACGTCGCCGTATTCGACCTTCACGCCGGCCTCGATCTGTTCGGACTTGATCGGCGCAAACACCTCATTGGCATTCACCGCGGTAAGGGGCGCGGTCGGCCCTTCGCTCAGGCCTTCGATGTAGTTGGCGTAGACCGATACATGCTGCGACGGCTTGCCCAGCAAGGCGATGGCGGGCGTGACTTTGCGTTTGTCGTATCGGCTGGTTCGATTGCCGTCTTCATCGTATTGATCGGTGACCACTCGCTGGGAGCGCGCGCCCACCGTCAGTTGCAACCGCTCGTCCCACACCGACAGCGTGTCGGCCAGCGCAAAGCTGGTCAGGCGCGATTCGCCGGACTTCGGAATGTCGGTGCTCAATCCCGCCACGGACGGCGCGGTCGTTGCAAGCGGGGCATAGATGTTGGATCGAACCGTGGCAAAGTCATAGCTGAGATTGCCGAACGTCTTGTCGAATTGCGTGGCGCTCAGCGACACCGCGTGCGACACGGCGCCGGTTGCAAAGCGCGTTCGTGCGCCGATTTCGCCGGTGCGGACCTCTTCATCGCGCAGGAAATAGCTGGGGCTGCCCGAGAAGTTTCCGGCAGCATCGCGCGCCGTGACATTCAGGCGCAGAAACTTGTAATCGCCCTGGCGTGCGCCGAACGCGCCATAGACCATGGTCTGGTCCGTGACATCATGCTCGGCGCGCAAGGCGATGTAGCTGTCGCGTGAATTGGCATACGTCCAGTCGGGTGCGTATCCACGATCGACCCGCCCCGCGTCCGGCACCGGTACGCCCGCCGCCACGCCCACGCGTTCCTGCGGCGCGTCGACCTTGCGGTCTTGATGGCCGATATCGGCGGACCAGCGCGTGCGCTCGCCGCGATAGTCCATGCCCAATGTCATCAGGCCACGCGTCATGTGCTGCGACCCAACGCCCGTGTCGCCGCCCTTGTAGGCGCCGTTGATGCGGATGCCGAGTTCGCCCTTGTCTCCAAAACGTTGACCCAGGTCGACATGGCCGCCCGCCACGTCATGCGTGCCATAGCTGGCCGTGACCTGCCGCGTCGGGGTGTCTTCCGCCCGCTTGGGCACCACGTTGATGGCGCCGCCTACGCCGCCCGACGGCGCCATGCCGTTAAGCAGGGCGTTGGGGCCTTTCAGCACTTCGACCCGCTCCAGGCTTTCCACCGCCAGCGCATAAGTCGGCAAGACGCTGTACAAGCCGTTCAACGCGATGTCGCTATTCAAGACCGGAAAGCCCCGAATGGAGAACTGGTCGAAGCGGCTGGTCCTGGGGTTGGTGTTCTGCACCGACGCGTCGTTGGACACGACATCGGCCACGCTTTGCGCCTGCTGTTGCTGCATCAGCGCGCTGGTGTAGGCGCTGACCGAAAAGGGCGTATCCATGATGCCTTTTTCGCCCAGCATGCCTAGGCTTGCGCCGCTTGCGACTTGGCCGCCCGCGAACGCCGGCATCAGCGCGCCCGAGTACGCGGCAGTGACGGTCACGGCTTCCATTTGCGCGACGGGCGCGGATGCAGCGGACAAGGTGTAGGCATTGGCGCCCGCGCGAACCGCGGTCAGCCCGGTTCCGGACAGCAACGCGGCAAAGCCTGCGTCCACCGTGTAGCTGCCGCTCAAGCCCGGCGATTGCATGCCTTCCACCAAGGCGCCCGCAAACGACAAACGCACGCCGGACTGGGTGGCGAACTGGGCAAGCACCGACCCCAGCGAGCCGGCCGGCAGGCGATAGTCGCGCGTTGCAGATGAGGTGGCGGCGGGTTGCTGCTGCCCCTGCGCCTGCGCTGCACCGGCAACGGGCAACAGAACGGAAAGACAAAGCACCGCGGTCGCACGGACGACGGAATGACTGGACTGGGACATGAGGACGGCGCCGCGAGAGTAGATGTTCAAAGAAACGGTTTCGGATCGGAACTCAGCCTGATCCCGATGCGGTTTCAAGGCCTATATCCTGTACACCGTTCGACGCCGGAAAACATGCCACCCTGCGTGGCAAGCCACCCGCGCCGGTCCGCTAGGCGTTGCGCCCCTGGATTTCCACCCAATACCGCGTGCGAAATGCGATGCGCACCGGCAAGGTCCGCGCCAGCAGCGCCAGGCTGGCGTCGGTGTCTTGCAGCGAAAACGAACCGACGACGCGCAGGTCTGCGATGTCGCTGGCGCACCGCAGGATGCCTGGCCGGTACCGCGCCATGGCCTGCGTCCAGTCGGCCAGCCGCAAGTCGTCCGCGGTCAGCACGCCCCGCTTCCACGCGGGTTCGGCCTCGGGCAATGCCGCGTCGGGGGCCACGGTTGCGGCGTCAAAGCGCACCTGCCGGCCGGCGCGCACGACCTGGCTGCCCGCGCCATCCCTGGGCCGCACCATCACCGCGCCGTCATAGACCTTGACCTGAGCGCTGTCTGCTTGAAGGCTGACCGTGAATTGCGTACCGATGGCCTGCACGACGCCCACGGGCGTCTGAACCAGAAAGGGGCGCGCGCGCAGCGCGGCGTCCGGGGCCGTTGACACGAAGATGCGGCCGGCCCGCAGCCACAGCAATCGCTCGGTATCCGAATAGCGCACATCCACTCGCGTGGCGGTATCGAGCGTCAGCGCCGTCCCGTCCGCCAGCGTGGTCTGGCGGATCTGGCCGGTGCTGCTTTCCAGGTCCGCTTGTTGCGTGCGCCACGCCAGATACGCGATGGGCGCCACGGCCGTCAGGCACAGCAGCCGCGCAGCCAGGCGCCGGCGATCTGGCTTGGCCAGCCCTTGCAGCGCCTGAGCACGCATGGCCGGCGGCACTTGGCCGAAGGTTCCCATCACGCGCTCGGCACGCGCCCACGCCTGCGCGTGCGCGGGGCTGCAAGCGATCCAACGGGACAACGCCCGCAAGCAGGCTTCATCATTGGGCGCATCGTGCAATCGGGCCATCCAACCGGCCGCTTCAGCCAGCAGCGCGTCGGGGACGTGCGCGGACGTCATGCGTCTATCGCCGTCAGGCAAGCCAGATACGCGTGTTGCATGTGGCGGTTGACGGTGCGCACCGACAAGCCGGTTTCGGCGGCGATCTCGGCATACGTCAGCCCATCAAGCTGCGCCAGCAGGAAGACATTGCGCACCCGCCCCGGCATGGCGTCCAACATCCGGTCGATGCAATACAGCGCCTCGAGGATCAGCGCGCGCGTCTCTGGCGACGGCGCGGTTTCGGGGGGCAGCGTCGCCACCGAATCGGCATAGGCCTGCTCGACATTGCGGTGCCGCCATAAATCGACGACCAGGCCTTTGGCGACGTGAGTGAGAAATGCGCGGGGCTCCGGCATTTCCAGGGAGCGATTACTGGAATACACGCGCAGAAACGTGTCATGGGCCAGGTCCGCGGCATCCCATGCGTTGCCCAGACGTTTACGGAGCCAGCCGTATAGCCATTTGTGATGATCAGCGTAGAGACCGCTCAGGGCCAGGGGACGAGGCGCGCAGGTTTGGGACATGGGACCAGGAACTGCCAGCAGAAGATCTTAGTGATAATGAGTTCTGTTAATAATACTGGAATCTACTGCTGGAATCGCGCCCGTCTCTTGCATCATCTTCAGCCTGGCGTCCGCCCGGATCATCAGAACAGACTGACCCAGCCCATCGCCTCGCACACAAATAACCCCTGCGACAAGAGCAACAGCGCCACCCACAGCCATCGCCACGGCCGCATGCCGGTCCACGCCTCGCGCGCAGGCGTGGCGGGTTCACCGCCATGCCCGGCCTTTGCCCTGGCCGTTGCGCTGCCGCCCGCAATGCGCAGTCCATATAGATAAGCGCCTGTCAGGCACAGCGCTGTCAACGCCGCGCCGAACAGGAACCAGATGACGCGCACCGGCCAAGGGCCGAACGAACCGAAATGAATGGGATCGGCCAGTTCCGAAATGCGCTGGTGCACGCTCAGGTCGGCAGCGCTGCGGCGCGCGGACTCGCCCTGTTCCAGCGGCAGGCGGATGGCATTGGCGCGATCCCGGACCAGCCAGGCTGGTGTCTGCCCTTCCACCTGCCCTGCCCGCCCGCCAGCCTCCAGCCGCAAGACTCGGATTTCAAGTTCCGGCCATTGCTGGCGAATTCGGGCAATAGCCGAATCCAGCGTTTGGGCGTTGAATGGCGTCGCGGCGCGCGGCGCGTCTTTGGTGGTGATCGCCGGCAGCGGTGGGGCATGGCCGCCCAACGATTCGATCAAATACCACAACCCCGACACGGCAATGACCACGGCGAACCACAGGCTCCATACGGCCAGCAGCCGATGCATGTCGCCCCACATCAGCCGGCGCTTGCCGCGCCGTGGCCACGCCAGAAAGCCGCGCCACCAGCGTTTGTAGATGACCAGGCCGGTCACGATCAGCACGGTCAACGGAATCGACAGCGCCGACACCAACGGCACGCCATAACGCGTGGGCAAGAACAGGTGCCGGTGCGTATTGCGCAGCCAACGCTGGATGCTGAACCACGACGTGTCGCCGGTGACAACAGCCCGATAAGGATCGATCCAGACGAAGCGTTGCTTGCCCTGCGGCGTGCGCATCAGGGCCTGCGCAGCAAAGCGGGAGGCATGGGGCGCGGTGATTGATAACAGCGTCCAGCCCGGGTACGCCGCCTGAGCGGCCTCGGCCATGTCGCCCCAACTGGCGTGGCGCGGTGCCGGCTCAACCCGCATCGCCGGCTGCACCAGCCAGTCGAGCTCGGTGGCGATGACCGCCAAGGTGCCCGTCATGCAGATGAAGGCCATCAACAGGCTGAGCTTCAACCCCGCCCAACTATGCACGGAAAACCACCATTTCCGCTTGGAGGCGCTGGCCGATGCAACGGCGGAGCGTGGGCTGGTGGAGGCTGAAGCGGCTTTCATTCTTGCACCCGATGACTGGCCGCCTGCGAATGTGCAGGGGCCTTATCAGGTACACCGGACAAGACGGAAAAAGATGCCAGGGCGTGACGCGTTCACGGGCGTTGCGGCCGGTGCGGGCCGCTTCGGCCACGCCCATGCCGCTACGCCACAGCCCGCTTCACATGCCCGCTTCACATGCCCGCTTCACATGCCCGCTTCACATGCCCGCTTCACATGCCCGCCTCACATGCCCGCCTCACATGCCCGCCTCACGTACCCTTCTCACACGTTCTTTTTCACCTTCCCTTTACGAGCTCGAACCCTTCCCCCTTGAACACGCGCCCCGGGCTGCCGCGTTCGACCTCGTGATGGAACTGCCGGCGCTGCGCGCGCTGGGCCGCCCGCAGATCCTGCTCACGGTTGGCCAGCCGATGCGCAATCAGCAGCACGGCGATGCGCTTGTTGGCATGCTGGCTGCGCTCTGTCTGGACCTTCACCGAAATGCCGGTCGCGACATGGGTCGCGCGCACCGCCGATTCGGTTTTGTTGACGTGCTGGCCGCCCGGGCCTGACGCCCGCGTCGCTTCAAAGCGGATGTCACCTGACACGTTCGTGGCGGGCGCCTCGCAACGCGAAGCGCCGATGAACCAGTTCTTGCGCAAATGCCCAGGCCGGTAGGGGCTTGGGCAGATCCACTGGATCGACCCTTCCCATGCGGCCGCGAGCGCGTCAGCGCCGTCGCCGTCCAGGCTTAACAACACGGAACGCAACGTGCCTGGCCGGCTTCCGGCTTCGCTTTCCAGAACATCGGCGCACACGCTGCGCGCCCGCGCTTCGCGCAACAGAAAGCCCAAGGCCTTGGCCACCGCCAGGCAGCACTCGTCAGGACCGTGCGCGGCGGATAACTGTAATAGCTCCATCAGCAGCAGCCTCCGCGCGTCTTGTAGGTCAACACCGGACGCAGCTTTGCCAGCACCTTCACCAAGCCCGCCTCGGCAAGACTGGCGACGATGCTGTCCACTGGCTTGTACGCCTCGGGCGCTTCTTCGTAGATCAGCGCCTTGTCTTGGCAGACAACATGATTGCCCAGCTTGGTCCTGGTCAGTTGCGCCGGCGTGTAGCGCTTGACCAACCGGTCTTTACACTCGCTGCGCATCCACTTGCGCCCTGCCCCATGCGCCAACGAAAACAAGCTGGCCTCGCTGGGTTCAGGCTGCACCAGATAGCTGAAATCCCCACGCGAACCCGGGATGACGACCATGCCCGCATCCGCCGGCGTGGCGCCTTTGCGGTGCAGCCAGCCCTGCTCACCCTGGACCCGCGCGGGCGTAACCAGATTGTGATCCACATCCAGCAGCGCTTCGCCGGTTGCGCCCAAGCGGCTCAGGATGCGGCGCGCAATCAATTGCCGGTTGGCGCGCGCAAACTGCAACGCGCCGTCGTGCTGCGCCAGATAGTCCTGGCAGTCGGCGCTATCGTCCGCCAGGCCATGATGGCCGTGACGCTGAACGTGTTCCTCAAGAATGGCCCGGCCCAGTCCACGTGAACCGCTGTGCACCAGCAGCACCAGCTGCTTGGCGTTGAACGGCGTCGCGGCAAGCGCGTGCGGGTCATAAATTTCGTCGATGCGTTGCAGCTCGGCAAAATGATTGCCGCCGCCGATCGTGCCCAAGGCCTGGCCAAAGCCCACGCCCGCTGGCGCCAGCTGCGACACCAGCGTCTGCCACGATGCGTCCAGCGGACCATCGATGTTGCCCAGCCGCTTCTCAAGCTTGTCGACCGCCACCTTGCCAGCGGCAAGGTTGGTGGACCACAGCGCCATGCCGCAGCCGATATCCCCGCCAATCAACGCGGGATACAGGCGCCCCACAGAGAAAAACGAGGCGCCTACCGGATACCCCCGGCCGGGATGCAAATCAGGCAAGCCCGCCACGCGGCGCATGCCGGCAAGCTTGGAAGTGGTGTGTAGTTGTTGGATCGCGTTGCCTTCGATCCACGTGTCGTCCGAGGCGATGAGTGTCACGCTCTCGGACAATTGTTGAATGCAATTGCCCATGGAAATTCCAGATCAGGTCATGAAAGGGCTTGCTTGCATCGCAGGCGTCCACGCGCCGCCGTGCCCGGTGTACAGGCGTGGCGCGGCGGGCAGACGCGCACGCAACGTGCATCCATGCAGGATGCGTGCGCGCGGGCGATGCTTGCGAAAAGACCCTGTGTGACAGGTCCGGGCCGAGATACTGCGAATGCGTTCTGTAGGATTTACAGAAGGAAGAATTCGGTCTGACTAGGCGCGGCCTGCAAGGCGGGAAGTTTGTTTTTGCATGATGATTTCCTCCTGTGCAGTACGGTTGTTATTTGGGCGGGCAGAAGCGGATACCGTTGGGGTTTGCGTGGGACGCAATGATCGGCTGCGGCTGCGAATAGGTTTGATCCAGGGCAATGATTTTTTGCTGCGCATGGCGCATATTGCCGAGTGCGAGCACTTTATCATCGGTTCTTGTGAGCGGTATCGATGGGAATTAAAAAATCCCTCGGCGCACAACGTTGTGTCGGAAATTCGCGACACCCGCACATCCCCGATGAGGTCTTGGCTGGCTGACTTGTCCTGCGTCTTGTCCTGCGTCTTGTCATACGTCTTGCCATGCGTCTTGCCATGCGCCTTGTCCTGCATCTTGCCGTGCGCCTTGATTGGCATGAATTGACGTTTGCCCCGCCGCGGCTCGTTCATCATGGGTTCAGAGTTGGGGGCATATGCTTCACCCCCGTGAACCACCTGATCGCGGTGCATGCACAGAGATCAGGTGGCTCACAGGGCGCATTCGCGCAGTATTCTGAGAACCGGCCTGGCATCGATGCCAACCATCGGCCGCGGGCGATAAAGAAAGGAAAAGCCATGTCCATCAAGAATTCCGACAAGCAGTATGCAGGCCTGGTCATTGCCATGCACTGGCTCATGCTCGTGGTGCTGGCGTTGGTCTACGCCTGTATGGAATTGCGCGGGCTGGCCACGAAAGGCAGCGATTTGTACAACAACATCAAAGCGCTGCATTTCTCGCTTGGGCTATGCGTGATCGGGCTTGTCGTCCTGCGGCTCGCAATCCGAATGGCCGCAGGCAATGCGCCCGCTGTCCGCCCGCCGATGCCACGATGGCAAGACATTCTTGCGCGGCTGATGCACTACGCACTGTATGCATTCATGATCGCCACCCCGATTTTGGGCTGGCTGACGCTCAGCGCAGCCGGCAAGCCGATTCCGCTGTTTGGCCTGAACGTGCCCGCCTTGGTGGGCGCCGACAAAGCCCTGGCGGACCAGGTGAAGGAACTGCACGAAACGTTGGCGACGGTCGGCTACTTCCTGGTGGGCTTGCATGCCGCCGCAGCGCTGCTGCACCACTATATGCTTCGCGACAACACGCTTGTGCGCATGCTGCCCGGACGGCGCTGACACGTCGCAAGGGGTAGTACGGATACCAGCATCACCAATGGTCTTGCTGCCGAACGGGGCCAATAGAACAATCCCTCTCGACGATTTACTTGAGAGGATTGTTCAAATGCGAATCTCGTTCTTGCACACGATGGCAAGCAGCGTAGCGGTCTTCGGACACGAAGCTGAGCAAGCCGGCTGCCCCCCAGAACGTATGCGCCATACCGTGCGCGAAGATCTTCGGCAGGCCATGGCGCACCCGCCAGGCGCAGGCGGCGATGCACACACCCTGATCCACCAGACGCTGCAGGGCTTGGCGGCCGAGGCCGATGCAATCATCGTGACTTGTGCGACGCTGGGCCCCGCGATCGACACCCTGGAATCATCCACGGTTCCCATCATCCGGGCCGACGCGGCCCTGGCGGAAGCGGCTTCGCGCGCAGGAAACAACATCGCCGTACTCTGTGCGGTCGAATCCACCGTGGCGCCGAATCAGGTGCTCTTCGGGCGCTACGCGGCCACGACCGGTGCTCGCGTGACCGTCAAACTGATCCCTGGCGCCTGGGCGCTCTATCAGGAAGGCAATTATGCTGAGTGCATGGCGGCATGCGCTCAAGCCGCACGTGACGCGCATGCTCAGGGCTTTGATGTCGTGGCCTATGCGCACCCCTGGATGGCAGGCGCCAGTGCATTGGTGGGAGAGGAATGCCAGCCGATGCACGGCGCGCAGGCGGCGCTGCGCGCGGTCGGCGCCCACTCGTCGTTCTGAAGCGGATGCTCAACCCGCCCCGCCTCCCCTTGCGACGGCCACGCGGCAGGCGGGTTCAATTCGTCAGAATGATTTTGCCGAAGCTCTGGTTGGTTTCCATGCGGCGATGCGCGTCTGCGGCTTGCGCCATCGGGAACGTGCTGTCGATGACCGGCGTAAGACGCCCAGCGCCCAAGTCATCCAGCCAGCGGTCGCGAAAGCGAGCCACCATGGCGTGCTTCACCGATTGCGGACGCGACTTCATCACCGTCCCCATGATCTGCAGATGACGGTATAGAACGGTCTGCAGATCAATCTCCGCGCCTGCTCCGCCTGCCAGCAGCCCGACCTGGACCAAGCGTCCGCCAAAATTCATCGATCGGATATTGCGGGCGAAATTCGGCGCGCCGACGAAATCCACAATCACATCCACACCGGCGCCCGCGGTCTCACGCGTGACCACATCATGAAAGTCCTCTGACCGGTAGTCGATCACCACGTCCGCGCCCAATGCGCGTAGCCGGGCAGCCTTCTCTGCGGTCGTCGATGCCAATACCTTGGCGCCCACCGCGTGCGCCAGTTGCACGGCGGCTGACCCCACACCGCCCGCCGCAGCGTGAATCAGAACGGCTTCGCCGGGCTGAAGCCGCCCAAGATGCATCAGCGCCTCGTGCGCGGTCACAAAGACTTCTGGCACGGCGGCGGCGTGCACGTAGTCCAACCCCGCGGGAATCGGCATCGCCATGCGATAGTCAACGCGGGCATAGTCGGCGTACGCGCCGCCGCCGGTGATGGCCATCACGCGGTCACCGGCCTGATAGCCCTGCACCTCGGCGCCTGCCGCGACCACCTCGCCTGCGGCTTCCAGCCCCATCAGATGGGAATCACCAAAGTCCGGGCGGCCGTAATGGCCCGTGCGCAGCAGCAGATCCGCACGGTTCACACCGGCCGCGTGAACCTTCACCAACAGATCATGCGGCCGCAGCACGGGATCGGGCGCATCCACGCAATGCAGCACATCAGCGGAACCGAAACTATCAAAATCAATGGCTTTCATGGCCATCTCCATCAGGTTGTAGAGCGCCCCGGCGACCATCGCCAAGGCGGTATGAATAGCGGCTAGTGTCCGAACACGATACGCGCCGCATCCGCGACACTGCCGGGCAAACCCACAATATCGAACACAGTGATCGCCAACGCCGAGCACCAGCCCAGCACCAGCAAGCTCCACGGCGTGGGCCAGTTGCCCATCAGGCGGCGTGCGGTCACGAAATGCAGCAAGGGAAACATCGCGAACGGCAATTGCAGCGCCAATACGACTTGGCTCAGAATCAGCAGGTCGTTGACACTGCTGTCTCCGCGCAAACCGATAATGATGACCGCAGGCACGATGGCCAGCGAACGTGTAATGAGCCGGCGCTTCCACGGGGTTAGCCGCCAGTGCGTGAAACCTTCCATCACGACCTGGCCGGCCAGGGTGCCCGTGATCGTGCTCGACTGCCCCGACGCCAGCAGCGCCACCGCAAAGATCAGGCTCGCCACCGCTGTGCCCAGCGCGGGCGTGAACGTCAGGTAAGCAAGCTGGAGCCAGTCGGTGTCATCCCCCAGAACGAAGCGTTGGCCGTTCACGAGAATGTCGCTGCGGCCATGAAAGACCTTGGCCGCCAAGAGCAGGATCGCGGCGTTGACCAGGCACGCCATCGTCAGCGATGCCACCGTCGACACGGCGTTCAACCGCAACGCCACTTTGGCCGATGCCTTACCGCCGGCAGGGTCCGCTTCAGAACGCTGCACCAACGCTGAGTGCAAATACAGGTTGTGGGGCATCACCGTGGCGCCGATGATCGCGACCGCGATGCTCGCCATGCCCGCGCCGGCCAGCGAAGGGTGCACGAGCGCCGCGCCCATCTCATGCAAATTCAGGCTGGTGCCGGGAAGCACGAAGAGTTCGATAAAGAACGCACCTGCGATGGTGAGCACCAACACAACGACCACGCGTTCAATGGCGCGCATTCCGCTTTTCTGCAGAATGAGCAAGAGGAGCACGTCGGCGGCGGTGAACATCACCGCCATCAGGATCGGCGTGCCGAACAAGAGATTGATCGCGACGGCGGAGCCGAGCACCTCGGCCAGGTCACACGCGCCAATCGCGATCTCGCAGAATATCCACAGCGGCATGCAGCACCATTTGGGATACCAGTCGCGACACGCCTGGGCCAGATTCTTGCCGGTGACGAGACCCAGACGCGCTGCCAGCAACTGCAGCACAATTGCCATCGCGCCGGCCAAGGCCACCACCCACAGCAGCGCGTACCGGTACTGCGCGCCCGCCTGCAGGTCGGTCCCCCAGTTGCCCGGGTCCATATAGCCCACGCTCACCAGCAGCGCCGGGCCAAGAAACCTGCGTGATCGCTTGAGCGTGGCCACACCGCGCCCCACAAGATCCCGGCCACGCACGCCGGCCATGGCGGCCGCGCTGCCGCCTGGCGCCACATTCAGCTGTTCCTGTCCGGGCACAGCAGTCTCCTGTTCATGCAGACAGCATCGGGCGGGCGCGGCGGCGCTACGCCCGCCACGCGTCCTGCCCCATCAGGTTGCTCAAGCCGCGCTCGCCGCCAACGCGCGACGTTCGATGCTGGCGGCAAACAGCGGCGTCTCGCGGCTGTTATGGTCGCCGCCGTCTCGCTGACGCGCGTCGGCGGCGTCCTGGAACGGCGTGCCATGCAGTTCGATGAAGTTCAGAAATTCCTGCGTCGGGTGCGCCACCACGCTATTGGTGTATTCGCAGGTGTTGTCGTCAATCTTCTTCACGCTCAGCGTCCAGATCACTTGCACCCGCGTGCGGCCATTGGGGGTGAACGCGTCCGAGGTAGAGACCATCTTGCACAGCGTAGGCGTTGCCACTTCGGCGACGTAATGTTGAACCATCAGGGTCTTGCCAATCATCTCAACATTGATCGACATACGCTTGCCATCATCGGTAGTCGTGGCGCCTGCCGAGATATGGTCAGGCGCGCAGCAGCGCTGATACTCGGCCTCGGGCAGGTTGAACAGCCAGTCGGCGATGTCGACCTTTTCGATCGGAGCGTTGATGACTGCGCTGTAAGCGGAAGAAGACAGCTGCTTTTCAGTGATGATGATGTCGGACATGATCAGATTTCCTGGTAGGCGATTAGGCCGCTGCTCAAGTGGCGGCTGATGAACTCATCAACACGCTCGCACCTGCTGCTGACGTCGTTGAATGAGGCCTCACTATCGGCCTGAATCAAGCCTTCAACCAGTTATCTCTTGGTATGCGGAACCGACCGGAAAGGTCATACCAAAGCGTGGTTTTCAGTCGCGAGAGGCTATGCCTCGTGCGTCTGCTGCGCGGCGGCAGCGGCGGTTTCGGCCAAAGGCGTCACACGCGGCACGACGGCTTCCAGGCTGCGCAAGTTCACCGCAAGCACAGACGCGCCCTTGCGCCGCGCCGCCAGCGTGGCGGGCAAAGCGACTGGCATACCGTAGTCATTGGACAGGCGCACGGCAAGTTCGATGAGCTTGCCGGCCTGGGCCAGTGGCTTGCCCTCGACATCGGACATCTGCGGCAGCAGCGCCGCCAACGTCTGAAGCACTCGGCAGCCGGCGAGCGCGCTGATGGACGCGGCGTCGGCCAGGGTTTGCGCCAAACGTCCGGCCAACGCGAAGCCCTGCGCCAGATGCGCCGCGATCTGTGCGGCGAACGGCGCGGGATCAAGCAAGCCGGAATCGGCCAGCCGCGCAATCGCCTCTGCCGCCTGGGCGCGATGCTCGGACATCTTCGCCGAAGCGGCCAGCGCCAAGGCCGAGTACACGGGCGCACCCGGTACCAGCCGGGACGCGCCCAACGCCGTCAGCAGTGGCCCCAGGCCGCGCACATTGATCACCTGCACCGCCGCGCACAACATCGGATGAAAATGCGCGGCCAGCGTGTCGGGGTTGGACCGCAGCAGCCAGGCCGCCCATTGCACGACCTGGTCGTAGCCATCCTGCTCCCGCGCCTCTTGGGCGCGGAAAGTGAATTCGGCGGACACTGCGGTGACATCCAGGGCCGGCGAGGCAGAGGCGTCGGCCTCTCTGGTGGCGCCCGTCGCGATCCAGAACGGCTTGGGTCCCTCTCCCAACACGTCAAGGTCGCGCGAGAACGTGCCCTCGCCCGGCGCGGCAAGCACTCGCTCCCACACGAAACGCTGCCCCGAGACTGCCGCCGGCGGACTGAACGGCTTGCCCTGCGCCCGGCTCGACCGCAGGTCGTGAAAGGCGCCGGCCAGCAAGGCCAGCGGCGAATGGGTCGGCACGTATTGATAGCCCCAGCGGGAAGTCCCCGTCTCCGTGATTTCCCAGTTGCCAGTCTCCACGTCGTATTCGCTACTGGTGAACGCGTGGTCCTGCAGTGCCACGCCAACGGGGTCCGGCTTGCCCGCGCTGACTGCCACGAAGCGGGCATAGCCCTTGAAGCTGACGTCATCCCTGCCCAGCAGCGCGGCGGCCAGAAGGCGCCGCGGCGAGGCATGGCGTTCATCCCACACCGACTCGATGATCTCGGCGCCGCGGCGTTGCAGCGCCTCGGGCATTGGCATTTGCGGACGGCCAGCCAAATAGTCGAAGATGCGCGGCAACACAGCGCCGTGCCCGGCGCCCTCGAACTGCGCCCCGATCAACGCGTGCAATTCCTCGTCGTCGCCAATGGCGGGCGCTTGATCGGGAAGATCTGGCAGCGGCTCGCGGCGCGGAGCCGGCATCATGATCGCCCGGGTTCCGGCGTCATCCTTCGTGCGCGCGTCGCCATTCGCATCGGCCGGTTGCGTCTCGCGGGACGGAACCACCAGCTTGCGCGCCAGCGCAGCGAGGTCCAACGGCATGCCTTCCAGCGCCCCGCCGACAATCTCCGAGATGCGATCCCGCTGTTCGGCATCGGTCTTCAGCGCGGCAAGCAGCCCGAGCTGGGCCTTGACCAGTTTTTTCTCCGAACGGGTCAGCACGGCGGCCCCGGCCTCGATCATGGCGTCTGCGTCCAACTGCCCCGCAGCACGCTTGAGCATGTCCTGGGCCAGGCCGACCGCCGTGCTGGGCGCCGTGCCGAGCACCGAGAAATACGTGTGCGGGCTGGCCGCGACTTCTTGCGCGGACGGATCGGCCAAACGGTGCATGCGCAGGTACCAGGCGATGGTCTTCGCCGAGAAATCTCGCAGCAGGGCCGCAAGCGACTCCGTGAGCAGGCGTTGCCGGAACGCCGGGCTGTCCTGGCAAAGCGCCAGAACAGCGGCGTCCCATGCGGGTCCGGTACGCTCGATGAGGAGGTAATCGGCACCCATGCCCTCGACGCGGAACAAGGCCCAGAACTCGCGCTCGATCCAATCGGGGTGCGCCTGCAGATGTGCGGCCATGAGCTTGCCATGGTCCTCGTCCAGTTGCCCGTCCCCGCCGATGGCGGTGACCTGTTGCACGAAACTCCGGAGATAGGCCACGGACAAGGGCGCGTCGCCGTCCAGCTGCACCAGCGCGTGGCATACCGGCCATACCAGATGCTCGCCCCACCAGTACTGCTCTGCCAACAGCTCGATGAATGCGGCGCGCCACGGTGCGTCCCGACTGCTGCCCGCGGCGATGACGGCTGGCGCCATCGCGCCATGGAGTGCGCCATATTCACGCTTGCGCTGCATATCCGCCGGCGCCAGTGTGTCCGCCACGAGCTTGGGCTTGCCCAGCGCGGCCAACACGAAGCACGCCCTGGGCGTCGGCCCCTCCGCGCTGAACAGGCGCGATGGCGGCAAGGCCTTGGCCAGCGCGGCGCGGTCTTCCTCGCTCGCGCCTGCCAGCGCGCGGGCAAAGGCGGCGATGTCTGTCGCGCTGCCGCTAGCGGCCTCGCGTAGCGCCGCGCGGCGTTCGGTCAGGCTCATCAGGGTCATGCGTCGGCTCCAGGCGCGTTGAGAGGATCGAGAAACATGCGCACGGCCAGCGTGTGCTTGCAAGGCCCGCGCGTGCCTTGATATTTGGCGTTCCAGGGGCAGGTACAGCGGTCTTGCGCCGGCTCGGCACCCAGCGCCACCCGGTAGTGCTGCTGCCCCGACTGCACCGTGTACTGCCCCTCGCCCTCCGGCTGCACTCCGCCGCCCGCCAACAGCTTGCGCGCGTCGGCCAGCCGCGGATGCAACGTATCGAGCAGCCCCGCCTTCACCGGCAGCGGACGATGGAAATACGCGCCCGCCGCCAGATCGAAACCCACCTGGCCGGACGACGCCAGCACGCCCAGCGCGGACGCGATCTGCGCTTCCGGCAACATGGCCCGCGCGGCCAGATGGGCAATATCGATGCGGGGTTCGAAGGCCAGGAGCGTTGAGACAAATGCCGCGTCCTCGTTGGCATCCCCGCCCGCGATCAGATGCAGCACCGAGCCCTCCCCCGAAAAGCCGCGCGCCTTCTCCGGGCTCAGCCCCAGCGTGACCCGTGCCCCGGGCAGCTCCAGCACCCAGGCGCTGGCCTGCGGCTGCCCGCCCGCCGCCACATCCGCCCCGTAGGCGCGCAACGCCGTGGCGTAGCGCAGCAGCGGCTCCAGCGCGCGCAGCCGCTCCGGTCCCGCAACGCAAACCGCGCCGGGCGTCGCCTGCGTCGCCAGCCGCAGTGAACGGGCGGCCTGGGTCGCCCACATCACCGTCTTGGTCGCCGACGAACGCGGCAGTGCCTGCACGAACTGGCGCAACGCCACGCCCGTCAATTCGTGACGCGGCATCATGCCCGCAGACAGCATCTGCGTCTCGGCAAACCCCTTGAGCCAGCGCGTGGGCAGAGGGACTTTCTCTTCGACGATCTCGCCCTCTGGCGTCGCAACCCGCAACGCATCACCGCCCACTTTCAGGTGCAAGGGTTCCGACGCGCGCAACCCCGCCAGCGCCTGGCGCAGCGGTGGATTCACGTCCACGTTGGTGACGCCCGCCGCCGAGTGCGTGACGTCCAGCGCCGCCGCGTCCACGTCCAGGCGCGCATACACGCCGCAGCACACGCTGAAGGACTCGAAGCGCAAACCCTCGGGCGTGGACGTCACGACCGGGTCCGCCGCCCGCAGCACCGCGGCCAGCGTATTCGGCGGCACATAGAAACGCGTGCGCGCCACCCGCGCCAGCATCAGCAGCGCTTGCGCCACCACGGCGGGCTGCGCCACAAAACCGGAAAAGAAGAAGGGATGCGCCACCGCGCCCGACGGCGTAAGACCGCCGCTGGTAGCCAGCCTCAGGTCGGCCTGGCCCTGCCGCTGGGCGAATTCGGAGGGGGCAAGATAGGCATAGGCCAGCTCCGTCATGCTGCGTAGCTTCTAGCTATAGGCGGGACGCCGCGCTGACTCTGTGCCGTCGCGGTAAGGGGCCGCCGAGCGCGATCTGGCTGAGGCGAACGCCTGCTGCCGGGCGTCTGTGTCGATGAGACTTTTCGCTGCGTATTCATTGGGTGACATGATAACGGGCGTCCCCATTTTCCCGGGTTGGGATAGTGCAGTCTGCCTATGTTGCACAGACGCCGCACCAAAATCGCATTGATAGTCTTTCTCATTCTTATTGGGTAGACTTGCGGGCATCTTGTCCACGCCCGACCCGCTCACCCTCCCCGCGATCGAAACCCTGTACCGCCGCCATCACGGCTGGCTGCGGGGGTGGCTGTGCTGCAAAGTCGGCGACGCCAGCGATGCGGCCGACCTGGCACAGGACACCTTCGTGCGCCTGATGACCGGCCGCCAGGGCACGGTGCTGCGCGAGGAGCCGCGCGCCCTCATCACCCATATCGCCAAGGGGCTGCTGGTGGACCACTGGCGGCGCCGCGCCGTGCGGGAGGCCTACCTGGAAGCGGTAGCCCACCTGCCGGAGCCGCAGGCGCCGTCGCCCGAGACCAGCCTCATCATCATCCAGACCCTGATCGAGATCGACGCCATGCTGAGCCGGCTCCCTACCGTCACGCGCGATATCTTCCTGCTGGCTCAGCTCGAGGGCCTGACGCTAGCCGAGATCGTCGCGCGCACCGGCAAGCCGCTTATCACCGTGCGCCGCCATCTGCACAAGGCGCTGACGGCCTGCATGGCGGTCGCGGCATGAGCGCCGCCGATGGCGCGATGGACCGCGCCCTGCTGGACGCTGCGGCCGACTGGGTCATCCGCCTGCGCTACGACACCCCCGATGCGGATACTCGCGAAGCTTTCGCGCGCTGGCTGGCCCAGAGCGACGCCCATGCCCGGGCCTGGGCGCGCGCCGAACGGGTGCTGGGCCATTTCGATCGCGTTCCCGCCAGCATCGGGCGCGACGTCCTGCGTTCGCGCGGACGCCGCTCGGTCGTGCGCGCCCTGATCACGGGCGGGCTGCTCTTACCGGCCGGCTGGATAACCTGGCGCCAAGCACCGGTCTGGATGGCCGACCTGCGCACGGCCACGGGCGAACAGCGCGATTGGACCTTGGACGACGGCACGCGCGTCGTGCTCAATACCGGCAGCGCCGTGGACGTGCGCTTCACCGCCACCGAGCGCCGGCTCGTCCTCTTGGCCGGTGAACTGCTGCTGACCACCGGCAAGGACGCGGCCCGGCCACTGCTCGTTCAGACGCCGCACGGCGAAGTCCAGGCCCTGGGCACGCGGTTCAGCGTGCGCCTGAACGAGCGCGCCTGCAAGGCAGCCGTGTTCGAGCATGCCGTCGAAATCCGCCCGCGTCACGGCCAGCCGCTGCGGCTGGACGCCGGCCAATCCGCCCGCTTTACCGAGGCAGGCATCGACATGCCCCTGCCCGCCAACGCCGACGACACTGCATGGGAGCAAGGCATGCTGGTGGTGCGCGACGAGCGTCTGGCCGACGTGGTGGCAGAGCTCGGCCGCTACCGTCCCGGGGTGCTGCGTTGCGACGCCGAAGTCGCCGGCCTGCGCTTGTCGGGCGCATTGTCGGTCAGCGACACAGACGCCGCCCTGCGCGTAATGGCCGCCCGCTTGCCAGTCAAGGTGCTGCGCCGCAGCGCCTATTGGGTGACGGTCGCCTCCCGGTGAAAAAAAGTTTGTCGGACATGAGCACTTTTTCCTTCTCGTGCGGCTAGGGAAATGACACCGCTTCGGCGGGCGAATTTCCCCAGATGACAGAAAGGACGAAAGAGTGACTGCACGCAATCACGCCGGGTTGGGCCCGCGCAAGCTTTGGATGTTGTCGGCGCTGTGCGGCGCCCTGGTGGCCGGCGCCGTGGTCCTGCCGGGCACCGCGCAGGCCCGCCCGGTAGCAATCGCCGCCGGCCCCTTGAGCGCGGTGCTCGCCAGTTACTCGGCCGCCGCCGGTGTGCAATTGGTCTTCGACCAGGCCCAGCTTGCCGGCCGCCAAAGCCCCGGCCTGACCGGCAACTACGGTGTGCAGGAAGGCTTCGATCGTCTTCTGGCCGGCTGTGGTTTTCGGGTGGTGCCCGATGGCGCCGGGGGCTATGCCCTGCACCGCGAGTCCCACATTAGCGAACTCGCTCCCGTGACCGTCACCGGCATGGCGGAACGCGCCACCAGCGAAGGAACCGGCTCCTACACCTCCGAAGCCGTCACGATCGGCAAGGGTCTGCAGCGTCTGAAAGACATCCCGCAATCGGTGTCCGTGATCACGCGGCAGCAGCTTGACGACCAGAACCTCAACAGCCTGGGCGACGCCATGCGCAATGTCACCGGCGTGACTGTCGAGACGCTCAGCTCCGGCGGCGGCATGTCCGGCTTCATCTCGCGCGGCTACTCGTTGGACAAGCTCCAGGTCGATGGCCTGTCCACCCCGGCCGGCGCTGGCAACCTCTCGCCGGGCTTCGACCTGGCCATCTACGACCGCATCGAAGTCCTGCGCGGCCCCGCTGGCATCTACCAGGGCACCGGCGAACCCGGCGGCTCGATCAATCTGGTGCGCAAGCGGCCCCTGCAAGATTTCGCCTTCAGCGCCCAAGCCAGCGTCGGGTCCTGGGACTACTACCGCGCCGTCGCCGACCTGAGCACCCCCTTAGACAGCGAAGGCAAGGTGCGCGGCCGCTTCATCGCCGCCTATGAAGACCGCGGTTCCTTCGTCGACCGCGTCGAGTCGCAGCGCCCGACCCTCTACGGCATCGTCGAAGCCGACCTGACGTCCCGCACCACGGTGGCGGCAGGCATCACCCACCAGCGCTTGCGCGCCACCCCCGCCTTCGGCCTGCCGGCCTACGCCGACGGCGGCCTGCTTGACGTGCGGCGTTCCACCAATCTGAGCGCCGACTGGAACCGCATCGAAGAAGAAACCACCGAAATCTTCGCCGACCTCGAGCATCGCCTGGATGGCGGCGGCCGCGTGAAGGCCGGCGTCTTTCATCGCGACACCGACACCCCCGTGCGCGACTTCACCTGGCCCAACCGCGCCGTCGACCCCGCCACGGGCAACACCAACCTGATCGCCTGGTCCTACCGCAACCACTGGAAAACGACCGGCGCCGACCTCAACCTGAACCAGCCCTTCCAGGCCTTCGGGCGCGAACACTCGCTGCTCGTCGGCGCCGACTACAGCTACACCCACAAGGAGTTCACCTATGGGGGTGGCGCGATCTTCCCGACCAACATCTATCAGCCCGTCACCAACATGCCCAAGCCGGACATGGAGCAGGTCAACGGCAGCAACGGGCGCGTCAGCGAATTCGGCCTTTACACGCGCGCCAATCTGCAACTGGCCGACCCGCTCAAGCTCGTCGTCGGCGCGCGCCTGGCCTGGTGGAAAAACGACGCACGCAGCGACAACGTGTACTTCGGCGACTTCAGCCAGAATGTCGACCGCATCGACGCCCGCACCTCGCCCTACGCCGGCCTCATCCTCGATCTGACCCCCCAATGGTCGGCCTACGTCAGCTATACCGACATCTTCCAGCCCCAGACGGCCACCAACGCCCAAGGCTCCACCCTCCAGCCGCGCACCGGCCGCCAAGTCGAAACTGGCCTTAAAGGCGAATTGCTCGACGGCCGCCTGAACACGCACGCCGCCCTGTTCCAGATCGTCGACCGCAACCGCGCCATGACCGATCCGGACAACCCGCTCTTCTCCATCGCCGCGGGCAAAGTGCGCAGCCAGGGCTTCGAAACCGAAGTCAGCGGCTCCCCGCTGCCCGGCTGGGAAATCATCGCCGGCTACGCCTACACCAACACCAAGTACCTTGAGGCCCCCGCAGCCACCAAGGGCATGGCATACAGTCAGATCACCCCGCGCCATGCCATCAACCTCTGGACCCGCTACCACTTCAGCCAACCCGAGTTGCAAGGCTTCTCGGTCGGCGCGGGCGTGCGCTACAACAGCGGCTTCTACCAGCAAACCGGCAACGTCCGCTGGGACCAGGGCAGCTACACCACCCTCTCAGCCCAGGTCGGCTACCGCTACAACAAGCACTTCGACGGCACCCTCACCGTCGACAACGTCTTCGACCGCGTCTACTACGAAAAGCTCGGCGGCGGCTCGCGCCAGAACTACTATGGCCAGCCGCGCAGCGTCATGCTGACGATGCGGTACCAGTACTGAAGAGAAAACAAGCTTGATCAGTCACTCCGGATTTCGTGCGGGGGCGGCATGGAGTCCAGGGGGAAGCGTTTCTGGTGTCGAACTGCGCGAAAAATGAAACCCGGATGGCAGCGAATTCAACGGGTTAGAAGCCTTCAATCTCTGGCACTGGGATCGGGTGAGCACCTAAGTTGAGATTTTGCGGTGAAAGCGTCACTTAGCTTGGGAGTTTGCGATATCGGCAAGCCGCCCTGCGGCTTCGATCTCGGCTTGGTGAGATCACTGCAGCGCCATCGAACCGGCGATCGGACGCATGGCGGCTCACTTTTACTTCGGCCCCCACAGGATGCTTTTAAATAGCAAAATTCGCCCCCCCCCCGGAGGGCTTCGCGTATTACTTGCCTGCGGCGCCCAGCGCCTCTGCCCAGTTCTTTTTCATGGCAGCGATGCGGTCCACGTAGGCGGACTTCAGGCAGGCGGCGTCGGGGCAACGGTCGCGCACAGTGGTGCGCCATTGCGTCTGCTCTTTCGCTACAGGATCGCGCCATTCACCGCTTTCACCGTCACGGCCAGCGGTTTCGGCCTGAATCTTGTCGTAAAGCTCCTTCACCTGATCGTCCAGCTTGGACAACGATGGTTCGGCGCAGATGAGATGTTCGACATGGGTTTTCGCGGCCTTGCAGTCGAAGCCGGCGGCATAGGCGGCGTCGCTCTGCAGGAAAGGAGCGCTGGCGAGGACCGCGCAAATTACAGCATGCAGGATCGCGTGTTTGCCTTGAGCGCTTTGCCGGCACCGGCCTTCCATGATGCCGGTCGGTATTGCCGCGAGAACGGGGTTGCGCACGTCCTTCACTCCTGAATAGTCTGCGGCCACGGATAGGGTGGACCAAGTAGACGATTTTCCCGTTTGTCGAAAAGTTGTGCAACTTTTGGCTCTCGTATGCCTTGAACCCGTGGCAGGTGTTCAAGCGCTACATCGATGACGGCCGGTTTAAAGCGATATCACCCTAGGCGTGACACACGAAATTGGACCTCCATGTCGAAGTTCATTGAAGGTGGAAACTCGACATGTTGTAAATCATGGACTTAGCGAAATTTGGTTCATTCACTTTGGCCGCAGTGGTTCATTGAACATCGCATTCTTCCCCAAAAAGTTCATTGAACTTGGGTGATGATTGGGACCATCACATCTCGAGGCCCCCATGCCAGTGCGCCTGCCCTACCCTACAACGGCTGTGAGCTAGACGCGGTTGACGAACGTCTGCCAGCGGCCAGGAGCGGTCACTGGAAAGTTTGGCTGAGTGCCCGCTTCAGGCTGGTAGCAGTCATTCCGTCCTAGGGGATTTCACCAATCAAAAGGTTGGCAAGCGCCCCTGCTTTAGAGCCTCGCCCCACGACCTCCTTGGGCCACCGAGCGGTCGCGGGCTTCCCCATTAAAAGCTACACTCTGCGGCTGCGCCGCGAGGTTTGGTGGCGCGTTTAAGCGGTCGCTCTCACATTGGATCCTGAGCGACACCACCCTTCTCCATGACCGAAACCGAACGCTCCCGCCTAATTGCCCGCATCTTCTCCCGACCTGTGCTTGATGACATCGCACGGCGGGGAACGGCGAAGCACGTCGCGAAGCGACTCGCGGGGCTAGGTGTGCGGACAGCCAAGCACGACGCCTCCGTAGCGGATCTGTTCGATGCATCGCTTGCTGAACTGGGACAGGAATTCCGCTGCGAGTACGTGTACAAGGCGGCCATTGCCAACCGCATTGTCTTCGGCAGGCATAGCCCTCGCACCTCCAGCATGAGCATCGAGCTCGGCGTCGCTGGTTCCATCATCGATGTGGCCGTTTTCAACGGAACTTCGACGGCCTACGAGGTCAAGACCGAATACGACAGCCATCGACGATTGAACACGCAAACACCTGCGTATCTTCGAGCCTTCGATAGCGTCTACGTGGTGACACATCCAGACCTCGCCCGGCGCTACGCATCATTGGTCGACGAACGTGTGGGCATCCTTTGCCTTACCGATAAGGGCAGCCTTCGAGAGGTGCGTAAGTCCGTCCGTGACATTTCTCGCGTTGAAACCGCGGTCGTCTTCCGCATGCTGCGCCGTCAAGAGTACATGGACGCGGTTCACAAACACTTCGGGCCTCAGCCAGCGATGCCCAATGGGCGTCTCCATCAGCACTACGAGCAGCTCTTCTGCCGCCTGACTAGTCCGCAAGCGCACAAGGTACTCGTCTCCACCATGCGTGCGCGCACGACTGACGAAGATTCGGTGGCGTTCGTTTCCTCCCTGCCGCAGAGCCTTCGAGTATTGGCGTACGAGACGCCGCTTTCACGACCTAAGCGACAGCGCCTTTTGGATGCCCTTGCCGAATCCATTTAGTCCCATTACATTTACCTCCTAATTATTAGATTTCGTAACGGATACGAGATTGGGGGAGGTGTCATGTATTTCCCGTTTGTCTATGGGCGTCGTTCCGAATTCCTAGCCTTGCGCGCCATGCTGGACGACCATAGGTCGCTCGAGGCTCTGGTGCCGGTGATAGAGCCGGTCAAGCGCAATAGCTCAGACCTTGCTAGATGCATCAAGGAGTTCGGCAAGGCCGGTCAAACATTGGCAGTCATCCTCAACCCAGACAAGCATGAGTTGAAGCCCAAGGACGAGGCAAAAGCATGGCTCAAAGAGGTCCTGGAGGTCGTTGATGAGCACGATTCCATCTTGCCGACTTTCCGATGCGTCTCGACTACGACGCTCGCCCATGTTTCGTCCTTCCTCAAGCGCTTTGCCGGGCGAAAAGTCGCACTAGCCTACTCAAGCCCGGCCTTGACTGACGCTGAGCTAAAGACGCTTGCCGCCGATGCGAACGTGCGTTTCCACATCGTGTTGAACGAGAAGATGACCGTAGCTCAGCAGACGCTCCTGCCGTCTGCCAGGCGGGTTGACATCCGCGATTATTTCAACAAGTTGGACCGCAACTCCGACTACGACGGCGCTGAACTCTTCACCGACCGGTACAAGACGTTCAAACCCTCGTGGGTGGGGTTCGGCGACTATGCAGCCATTGGCTCGGCATTCACGCCAGGTGGCGGTCAGCCTGCGGCCGTAGCGATTCACGCCATCTACAAGCACAAGTCCAGCGACGTATGGATTGAGCACTTCGTGTCTGACGACACCGACAAGGATGTCGGGAGCACCGAAGACAAGTTCCTCCAGGCCGCCCGCAAGCTCGTGAAGGCTGCGAAGACCCGCCCCAAGGAATTCGGCACAAATTTCGCGCTAGACGGGTACGCCAATCACGTCGCAGCGAGCCATTTCCCCGGGCTCGGTACCAACAAGGTTCTGCAGCTAGAACATCACATCTGCCTGATGCTGGACCTACTTGACGGCACTCTCTAAAGTCGGCACGAGCCTTCTGGGGCCAGTAGTCCAGACGATATAGCTTGGCCGCTGCAAAGATGTCCCATGTTTGCAACCCTTTCTTGCCGGATGAGGTGTGAGCAGTGTCGCCACTCCCCACCTCAGTTGGAGAACGTGTTGCACTTGGTTTGCCTAGCCGCGACTGGTTTACCCCGCCGTAGGCGTACAGGCATCGGAACGTGTTCGGCGGCTAGCAACTAACTCAAGCCGGCTCAGATGGCTGTCCCGAACTGTTCCGCAGGCTAGGTCCACTATCGCTGCATTGCAGCCGATCAAACTATCTAGACCAATGGCCGTAATGGGTCGGAAGCGGCCCGTCGTCCAATAGCAGACCAGGTAGAGAGCGACCGTGGTTTGGCAGCCGTATTTGGCGTACACGGCCAAAGCAGGTCCTGGCGGGCGTCGTTTGACACGTCGCAGTGCTAGCCGCAGGCAAAGGCACCATACCGGGGAGAACGGCGGATCGCCCTACTGTGACACAGGAAATCGGACCTCCAGGGGTGAAAACGGGCTGGAGGCCGCGCCAGAGCTTGTATATCGAAAATTATCGATTCCCAAACTGCATGACGTAAGTCCCAAGCTAGATGAATTTCGACAGGGGGTGCGTCCCCGATACGCCGTTATCGCCTGACCCACCTAAAAATGTAACAGCGCAGCCTCCCCCCCTTGAACCCCGGAACATCATCCCTATAATTAGCACTCGACACCGGTGAGTGCTAACAGCCCTCCCGGGGCTAACTGATCATTCACTTTTTAAGCAAACAGGAGTTCCTCATGGCCTTGCGTCCCCTGGGCGATCGCGTGATCGTCAAACGCCTCGAAAACGAGCGCAAGACTGCCTCGGGTATCGTCATCCCCGACAGCGCCGCAGAAAAGCCTGATCAAGGCGAAGTCGTGGCCGTCGGCCCCGGCAAGAAGACCGAAGAAGGCAAGATTCTGCCGGTCGACCTGAAGGCTGGCGACAAGGTTCTGTTCGGCAAGTACGCCGGCCAGTCCGTGAAGGTTGATGGCGAAGAACTGCTCGTCATCCGCGAGGACGAAATCCTCGCCGTGGTTCTGTAAACCCCGCCTCAAACGAATTTTCGAAGGAAGCTAAGAAATGGCTGCCAAGCAAGTATTGTTCGGTGACGACGCCCGCGTGCGCATCGTCCGCGGCGTGAATGTTCTCGCCAACGCTGTTAAGACCACCCTGGGCCCCAAGGGTCGCAACGTCGTGCTGGAGCGCTCGTTCGGCGCCCCGACCGTGACCAAGGACGGCGTGTCCGTCGCCAAGGAAATCGAACTGAAGGACAAGTTCGAGAACATCGGCGCACAACTGGTCAAGGACGTTGCTTCCAAGACCTCCGACAACGCCGGTGACGGCACCACGACCGCCACCGTGCTGGCTCAAGCCATCGTCATGGAAGGCCTGAAGTACGTTGCCGCCGGTTTCAACCCGATCGACCTGAAGCGCGGTATCGACAAGGCTGTCGCCGCCGCCGTCGCCGAACTGAAGAAGCAATCCAAGCCGGTCACGACCAGCAAGGAAATCGCTCAAGTCGGCTCGATCTCGGCCAACAGCGATGCCTCCATCGGCCAGATCATCGCTGACGCGATGGACAAGGTTGGCAAGGAAGGCGTCATCACCGTCGAAGACGGCAAGTCGCTGGAAAACGAGCTGGACGTCGTCGAAGGTATGCAATTCGACCGCGGCTACCTGTCGCCCTACTTCATCAACAGCCCGGAAAAGCAAGTTGCCGTGCTGGAAGATCCGTTTGTCCTGATTTTCGACAAGAAGATCAGCAACATCCGTGACCTGCTGCCCGTGCTGGAGCAAGTTGCCAAGTCGAGCCGTCCGCTGCTGATCATTGCAGAAGACGTCGAAGGCGAAGCGCTGGCCACCCTGGTTGTGAACAACATCCGTGGCATCCTGAAGACCACCGCCGTCAAGGCTCCGGGCTTCGGCGACCGCCGCAAGGCCATGCTGGAAGACATCGCCATCCTGACGGGCGGCACCGTGATCTCCGAAGAAACCGGCATGTCGCTGGAAAAGGCCGGCCTGGCTGAACTGGGCCAAGCCAAGCGCATCGAAGTGGGCAAGGAAAACACGACGATCATCGACGGCGCTGGCGACAGCAAGTCGATCGAAGCTCGCGTCAAGCAAGTTCGCATMCAGATCGAAGAAGCCACGTCCGACTACGACCGTGAAAAGCTGCAAGAACGCGTGGCTAAGCTGGCCGGCGGCGTTGCCGTGATTCGCGTTGGCGCTGCCACCGAAGTCGAAATGAAGGAAAAGAAGGCTCGCGTCGAAGACGCCCTGCACGCTACCCGCGCTGCAGTGGAAGAAGGCGTTGTGGCTGGTGGCGGTGTTGCACTGCTGCGCGCCAAGCAAGCCATCGCTGACCTGAAGGGCGACACGCCTGACCAGAACGCCGGTATCAAGCTGATCCTGCGTGCTGTGGAAGAGCCGCTGCGCACCATTGTCACGAACGCCGGCGAAGAAGCCAGCGTCGTGGTCAGCAACGTGCTGCAAGGCAAGGGCAACTACGGCTACAACGCTGCAACCGGCGAGTACACCGACCTGGTTGAGCAAGGCGTTCTGGACCCCACCAAGGTGACCCGTACCGCCCTGCAAAACGCTGCCTCCGTCGCCAGCCTGCTGCTGACGGCTGAAGCCGCCGTGGTCGAACTGGCCGAAGACAAGCCCGCTGCCCCGGCCATGCCGGGTGGTATGGGCGGCATGGGCGGCATGGACTTCTAAGTCCCGCTTCCCTTGCAAGGCCTCCCCGGCGCTACGCCGGGGAATGCAGTATCCCGAAAGACCCCCGGACCTTCGCCCCGGGGGTTTTTCTTTTTGTGGCGGCGCTTGTTGATGAGGCAGGCCTTGTTGATGAGGCAGGCCTTGTTGATTAGGCAGGCCTTGTTGATTGGGCAAGGCCTTATTGATTGGGCAAGGCCTTATTGATTGGGCAGGCCGTATTGATGAGGCTGACCTTGTTGCTTCAGTGACTTGCGAACACGTTTGCGCACAAACTGGCGGTTTCGCCCGCGCGCATGCGTCCCTACAATGAAGGCTTCCCAGCCCCAAGCCGCCCTGCCTTATGCGACTTCCCCACAGCCTGCGCGCCTTGCGTCCGTCTCAGATCGGCGGACTGTTGATGGACTCCGCCAACCAGTGGTCCAGCCACCGCGCGTCCAGCAAAGGCGCGGCGCTGGCGTTGTATATGGTGTTTTCGCTGGCGCCCATGCTGATCCTGGTGATCGCCGTGGCCGGCGCGTTCTTTGGCGAAGAGGCCGTGCGGTCGGAACTGTTCACGCAATTGCGCGACCTGACGGGCGAACGCGGCGCGGAAGTCATCCAGACGGTGTTGGCCAGCGCGCATGAATCCGGCGGCGGCTGGATTGCCGCGCTGATTTCCATTTTTGTGCTGATCTTCAGCGCCACCACGGCCTTTGCCGAACTCAAGGCCAGCCTGGATGATTTGTGGGATGTGCCCGCCAACCAGAAAGGCGGCATTCAGGGCATGGTGCGCAGCCGCATGCTGTCGTTTGGATTGGTGCTGGTGCTGGCGCTGTTCCTGCTGGTGTCGCTGACCGTCAACGCTGCACTGGGCGCGGCCAGCAAATACTATGGCGACTTGTGGATGGCCTCCACCTTCGCGACGGTGGCGGACTGGCTGTCGACCTTGTTTTCCTTTTCCATTGTGGTCGCGCTCTTCGCCGTGATCTTCAAGCTATTGCCCAGCGCCAGGATCTCTTGGCCCGACGTGATTCCGGGCGCCATCGTGACGGCCGCACTGTTCCTGGTGGGCAAGTGGGGGATCGGCCTGTATCTCAGCCGGGGTGCCGCCGTGTCGGCCTACGGCGCGGCGGGATCGCTGATTGCGCTGCTGCTGTGGATCTACTATTCCGCGCAGATCTTCTTCTTTGGCGCGGTGTTCACACGGCAATTCGCAGTGCGATTCGGCAAGGCGGGCAAACCGCCCGCAGCCCAGACGAACCCGGAACCGCCGTCGCCTTCTTCAGCCCCGACGCAGTCACCTGCGTCAGCTCCTACGTCAGCTCCTACGTCGGCGCCAGCGTCAGCCCCTTCGTCAGCCCCTTCGTCAGCTCCGACGTCGGCGTCAGCCCCTTCGTCAGCCCCTTCTTCCCTCCCCTCGAATCGTCCTCCCGGCGCGTAATCCCCGATCAGGCCGCGTCCTGCGAGTCCAGGCCGGCCATCAGCCGCAGACATTTCAAAAACACCGGCCGCAGTTCTTCAGGAATCGGCGCCAGCACCTGCGCCTCGACTTCGGCATCCTGCGGCAGAATGCGCGCCAGCAGCGCCACGCCCTCATCCGTAATCTCCAACGCATACGCCCGCCCGTCTTCGGCGGATCGCGTGCGGCGCACATAGCCCTTGGCCGTCATCCGCGCCATCATCTCGGCAAACGAATTGCGGTCCAGCGCGATCAACTCGGCGATGCGGTTCTGCGTGGCGCCGGGGTTCTGATACACGGTGATCAGCAGGGCTTTCTGGCGCGGCGTCAGGTCTTCGTCCGGAAACGCCTGCACGAACAGCGCTTCGGCACGGAAGTGCGCGCGGCGCAGCAGGTGCGAGGCCACTTGGGTCAGATCGAAGGACTTCAACGCACGGGGCGAGGCGGGTCGGACAGTAGAGCTCATGGGGCTTCCAGGGTAAGACGCTTGGCGATTGTAGGCGCTGCCCCGCTCGCAAATGCGCATTGACTTGAGCGGTCGCGCTGCCTATTATCCGAACAATTAGTACGTATACGTATTTATTTTTACCTGATTCCCGTCAGACCCGAACACCATTCAAGGGGCCCGATCGTGACGATCCGCCAACTGCGCAATTACATCGACGGCCGCTTTGAAGACGGCGCGTCCACCTTCGACAAACACAGCCCCGTAGACGGCCAACGCATCGCCCAGGTGCACGAAGCCAGCCGCGATCAAGTCAACCGCGCCGTCGCCGCCGCGCATCGCGCGCTGCCGGCCTGGGCGGGCCTGTCAGTGGCGGCCCGCACCGATCACCTGCTGGCGCTGGCCGATGGCATCACACGCCGCTTCGACGACTTCCTGCAAGCCGAGATCGGCGACACCGGCAAGCCCGTCAGTTGGGCCAGCAAGATCGACATTCCACGCGGCGCCGCCAACTTCCGCGCCTTCGCGGAACTGGCCCGCACGCTGGACATGGAAAGCTATATGACCGACACGCCCGACGGCCGGCAGGCGCTGAACTACGCCTATCGCAAGCCGCTGGGCGTGGTCGGCGTGATCTCGCCCTGGAACCTGCCCCTGCTGCTCTTGACGTGGAAAGTCGCGCCCGCGCTGGCGTTCGGCAACACCGTGATCATGAAGCCGTCGGAAGTCACGCCCAGCACGGCCACGCTGCTGGCGGAAGTGGCGAACGACACCGGGCTGCCGGCTGGCGTGCTGAACCTGGCGCACGGGTTTGGGCCGGACTCGGCGGGGGAGTTCATCACCTCGCACCCGGACATCGACGGCATCACGTTCACTGGCGAATCCGCCACGGGCGCCACCATCATGCGGGCCGTCGCGTCCGGCGTGAAGCCGGTGTCGTTTGAGCTGGGCGGCAAAAACGCCGCGCTGGTCTTCGCCGACGCGGACTTCGATGCGGCGGTGGACGGCGTCACGCGCTCGGTCTTCGCCAACTGCGGGCAAGTGTGTCTGTGCACCGAACGCGTTTACGTTGAACGCCCTATCTACGACCGCTTCGTCGCCGCGCTGGCCGCGCGCGCCCGTGACATGCGCATCGGCTGGCCCATGGACCCGGATACGGAAATGGGCCCGCTGGTGTCGCGCGAGCATCGCGAGAAAGTGCTGTCGTACTTCGCCTTGGCGCGCGAAGAAGGCGCAACCGTTGTCGCGGGCGGCGGCGTGCCGGTGTTTGGCGACGCGCGCGACGCGGGCGCCTACGTCCAGCCCACCATCTGGACCGGCCTGAAAGAAGACGCGCGCTGCATCAAGGAAGAAGTGTTCGGCCCGGTCTGCCACATCGCCCCGTTCGACACCGAAGACGAAGCCATCCGCCTGGCCAACGACACACGCTACGGCCTGGCCGCCGCCGTCTGGACGCAGAACCTCACGCGCGGACACCGCGTGGCCCAAGCCATGAAAGTCGGACTCGCCTGGGTGAACTGCTGGTTCCTGCGCGATCTGCGCACCCCATTTGGCGGCAGCGGACTATCAGGCATTGGACGCGAAGGCGGCCGCCACTCGCTGCATTTCTATACCGAGCCCACCAACGTCTGCATCAAGCTCTGACCCCGCACGCAAAGGAACGCACGATGACCCAGCCCAATACCACCGCCGACGGCAACCAGGCCAACGCCAATACCGACGCCGTCGCCAATACCACCGCCACCCCCACCCCCAACACCAACACCAACACCAGCACCAGCGCCACCATCGTCGCCGGCAAAGCCACGCCCCGCGGCAAATACCCGCACATCAAACGCGCCGGTGATTTTCTCTTCGTATCAGGCACCAGCTCACGCCTGCCCGACAACCGCATCGCGGGCGCTGAAGTCGACGCCATGGGCACCACCACGCTCGACATCCGCGTGCAAACCCGCGCCGTCATCGAGAACATCCAAGACATCCTCGCCACCGCCGGCGCCACGCTGGCCGACGTCGTCGAGATCAGTACTTTCCTGGTCAACATGAACGACTTCGGTGGATACAATCACGTCTACGGCGAGTTCTTCGACGCCGATGGCCCGGCGCGCACCACCGTCGCGGTGCATCAGTTGCCGCACCCGCAATTGCTGATTGAGATCAAGGCGGTCGCCTACAAACCGCTGGCGCGTTAGCCACAAGACGACGCGGCGCATGCATGATGGGCGACGGCATTTCGTGTTCACACCAAGCACAGGACGATGGCTCGCGGCACGCCGCCCGGGCGACCGCAGGCATGTCGAACTTCCGCATCACGCCCAACGCGCTCAGCCACAAGCTGAAACTGCACCAGTTGCAGATCTTCGAACGCGTGCTAGCGCGCCGCTCGTTATCGCGCGCGGCCAGTGAACTGCACCTGACCCAACCCACCGTCACCAAAGCCATCCACGACCTGGAAGCGTTCTTCGGATCAACACTCTTCGAACGCTCGAACCGAGGCGTCACCCCCACCGAACTGGCGCTGGTGCTGGGCCGCCGCGTACACGCCATGCTGGCCGAAGTGCGCTACATGGCCGACGACATCGACGCCGTCCTGGGCGGCGCCAGCGGCCACGTCGTCGTCGGCACCCTGATCGCCGCGTCCGCCAAACTGCTGCCCGAAGCCATCGCCCGCCTGATGACCGACCACCCCGGCATTCAGGTTACGGTCCGCGAAGGCCCCTCGGCCCAACTCCTGCCCGCGCTCGCCACAGGCGACGTCGACATCGTCGTCGGCCGCCTGCCCGGCGCCGACATGGCATCCATTTCCGGCGTCGCCGTCGACCATCACAAGCTCTACCGCGAATCGCTCTGCCTGGTCGTCGGCGCCCAACACCCCTTGGCCACCGCGCCAGACATCTCACTGGCCGACCTGATCGACCACATCTGGATCTTGCCCGCCCCCACCTCCCCGCTACGCGCATCGGTGGAACGCACCTTCTTCGACGCCGGCCTGCGCCTGCCCACCCGCCACGTCGAGTCGCTATCCCTGCTGACCAACATCGGCATCCTGATGCACAGCAACGCGCTGGCACTCATTCCGTACGACGCCGCGGCGCAGTTTCTGTCGATGGGACTATTAGCCCGCCTGCCCACCGAGGTATTCGGAGATTTCGGCGACGTAGGATATTCCATACGAGCCGACAGGCCGATGACGCCCGCCTGCCAAAGGCTGGTGGAATATCTAAAAACCATCACGGCACAACGCGCGTAAGGCAATGCCGAGATGGGTTGCGCGCGATCACCATCAGCGCACCGATGACGTACCGCGCGCGCGTCACCCACCCTACGAGAGCAACGAGGTCAACGCAGCGCCCCGCACAACAGCATCCCGACGCAAGACACTGCCGACGCCCCACAAGGCCGCCCGCGCGGCGTGTGGTGGTTTAATTTTGGTGGACACCCAGATAGGTTGAACCTAGGAGGTGAGTCATGACCAAGATAAAACGGCGTGCCTTTACGGCGGAGTTCAAGCTCGAGGCGGTGCGGATGGTGACAGACAAGGGCCTTGGCGTGCCCGAGGTCT